>CASUIT010000173.1 GCA_949455995.1 uncultured Clostridia bacterium | reverse complement strand
CGGAGATGGATTATCGGGCTCTGGCAAAAAAACTGGGACAAGTGGTTCAAAAGTTACTGGCAATATTGTCAATGATATGATACAGAATAGCGGAAAGATTATAAACACTGCTGAGGATATAGCGAAAGGCTATCCTGGAAAAATTAGACAAGGGATAAAAACTGTAACAGAAAAAGACTTTAAAGATATTAAAAATCGTCTTTTGGATGGAGCAACAGAACTTCCTAACAATAATAATTACCCAGGACATTGGTATAAGTCAAAAGATGGAGAAATATTTGGAATTAGAAATAGTAAGAAGAACGGTGAAACTATAGATTTCCAAGATACAAATAAAATTACGAAAATTCATTATCAATAAAGACAAAACTATGAAACATGACAATACAAATATTTTAAATTTATATGAACTAATTATGCAGTTACCTGATGATGCTGTTGGTATTTGGGAATTTTTTCGAAAAAATACCCAAAATGCTTTAGACATATATCGTTGGTTTATAGAAACATTGTGTCTTCTTGGGGCAAGGCCAGTACGTGGAAACGCTGCCGATACTAATTCAGATTATGATTGGATACCTCTATTAGAGTTTGGCACCGATCCAAAACAAATCGCAATTAATATTACAAATCAAATATTAGATGTTTCCGAGAATATGCCTGATGAATTGGAAAAGGTGTTATATGGTATTTGGTTTGCAATTCCAGAATTATACGAATTTACAGATAACCCTACATTATGCAAAAAATACACGGAGCTTCAACGGAATATTTCAAATCAAACGATTGAAGAAGTGATAATTAAAAATGTTGAAAAATTTGTAGAGGGAATATATGAGGATGATGAATTAGTTAAAATTTTATACCACACAATTACCTTAAACGAAATTTTTTCTACAAATGATGATACTTTTTATAAAACCCCTTCTGATACCGAAAATTTTATGTATCGAAACTTGATAGTAATTTTACAAATGGCAGATGTTATTAACAAACAATCTGGTAAATGGGTAAAAGATACTTCTTTCGGAGATACTCCTGAAGATATAACAAAAAATATCATAAAAAAATGGAAAACTTCGGGAAGAATTCCAGAAATTAATTTTGCATTTCCTCAGTTTTATACAATGTTGTAAGTAAAATGAAAATAATATTATCGGATCAAGAAAAAGAACTAATAAACAAACTCCTAACAAAAAATGAGTTTTGTAATTTAGATATTGAAATATGTAATAATTATTTACAAGGAAGCGAGGAAATCTTAAATGAATTCCGAGAAAAATTGGCAGACTATTTAATTCAAAATGAATTTGATGAAGATTATATGCCAACTCAGCAAGGAAAAGTTTTAGAAAATTTAATTGATAAGATTGATGTGTAAGTACGAGGGAACTTTAGACTACTTATAGCGGATTTACCACAAAAATTAAACCCGTAAGGCAAGATTAAGCTATGAACAACCAACAGCAAACATCTCTTTTCCGACAGGATACTCAAAAACTGTTTTTGAGTGTGATGT
>CASUIT010000172.1 GCA_949455995.1 uncultured Clostridia bacterium | reverse complement strand
ATTTAATGTAAATTTAACTTATAAAATTGATTGTAAATATATTATACGAGGAGATAAGAAATGGAATTTGTAGTTGCAATAGATGGACCAGCAGGTTCTGGAAAAGGTACTATTACCAAGTTGGTAGGAGAAAGACTAGGATTCATAAACATTGACACAGGGGCAATGTTTCGATGTGTTACACTAGATATCATAAAAAAAGGGATAAAACTAGAAGAAGAAAATAAAATAAAAGAAATGTTAGAAAAAATACAAATAGACTTAAAAGAAAATGGAGAGGTTTTCTTAAATGGAGAAGAAGTAAGTAAAACAATTAGAGAAAATGAAGTAAATAATCTTATTTCGCAAGTTTCTATGATGCAAATTGTAAGAGAAAAATTATTAGAGTTACAAAGAAAAATGGCACAAGGAAAAAACGTTATCATGGAAGGAAGAGATATAGGAACTGTCGTATTTCCTAATGCAGATGTGAAAATATATTTAGATGCTTCACCAGAAGAAAGAGCAAAAAGAAGACTAAAGCAAAATCAAGAAAAAGGGATTTCATCTTCTTATGAAGAGGTATTAGAAAGCATACAAAAGAGAGATCAAAAAGATACTACTAGAAAAATTGCACCATTGAAGAAAGCACAAGATGCTATTTATATTGATTCGAGCAATAGAACCATAGAAGAAGTAACAAAAGAAATTATTAGAGTAATCAAGAAGAAAGAGGGTTGAGTTTAGGTTTTGAAAAAAGTAATTAAGGCAATCATAAAGTGGATTGTAAGAGGAGCTATTTATCTATGGTGTAAAATATATTATAGAGCAGAAATAAAGGGACTAGAAAATATACCAAAACAAGGACCTATTATATTTTGTGGAAATCATAGAACCTATTTAGATCCACCATTAATAGTATGTACAGCCAAAAGGGAAATGCACTTTTTAGCAAAAGAGGAACTTGCTAAAAATCCATTTTTAAATTTTTTAGGTTGGGCATTTGAAGCAATTCATGTAAAAAGAGATGAAAAAGATGTAAGTGCTATTAAAGAATCTTTAAAAGTGTTAAAAAAAGGTGAATGTATTGCATTATTTCCAGAAGGTACAAGAAATGGTTTAGAAAAAGGAGAAAAAGTAAAAGATGGAGTAGCCTTTTTTGCTGTAAGAAGTGATGCAAAAGTGATTCCTTGTGGTATCAAAGGAGGAACCAAAGACAATAAAAAAGTTACCATTACTTATGGAAAACCTTTAGATTATAGTCAATATAAAGGAAGTAAAGATAAGGATGTGTTAGATAACATTACAAAAGAGATAATGGAAAATATTATTAAGTTAACGAAATAGAAATAAAAAACACATTCCGCAAAAAATTCTTACAGAATTTTCGCAGGCGAACAAAGATGGGGCATCATGCCCTGTCTTTGTTCTTGTATAGGAAAATCAAAGAAAAAGAATAAAAGGATATTAGTCAGTAAACAACTTTTAACCGATTCATTTTAATAAAAAACTGTTGGATAATAGAATTATGTAAAAAAGTGAAGAGCAAATATGCTCTTTTTTATTGTCTAAAAAAAGAAGAGAAGA
>CASUIT010000171.1 GCA_949455995.1 uncultured Clostridia bacterium | reverse complement strand
AAGTTTACATGTATTCAACAAAAGCGTTAAAATATAGAATTAGGAGCAAAAAAATGAAAATATATATTTCACATTCAAGTAAATATGATTATACAAATAGAATTTATAATCCTATTAAAAAGTCTGATTTATCTAAATCAAATACATTCTTTTTACCACATGAAGATAAAAATAAAATAATAAATACAAAAGAGATTATTTCAAATTGTGATTTAGTAATTGCAGAAGTATCAATGCCAGCAACAGGACAAGGTATAGAGTTAGGTTGGGCAGATTATGCTAAAACACCTATACTATGTATATATAAAAAAGGAACTGACATAAGTTCATCTCTAAAATTTATTACAAAACAATTTATTGAATATGAAAATATCGAAGATATGATGAAAAAAATCAGTGATTTTATAAAAAAATAAAAATATTTCCACACTGCTACGGTCTCGCCTACATTTTCGCAAGCAAGACTTGCTCAAACATAGTCTCAACCTAACAAGTTCCAAAAAAACAAGAGCCAAGGTCAAAACAAAAACAAAAGGAACTTGTACAAATAAGATAAACTTATTTGGCAGTGTTAGTTCGCTACAATGTTAAAGTGTAGATAATAAAATATAATATCTATTAGCAAGTAAAAATAATTCATAACATAGTTATAAAGTCAAAAAAAAGAAAACTACATTATATCACTGTTACAGTTTAAACTACATTTTCACAAGCAAGACTTGTTCAAAAGTAATCTCAACCTAGCAAGTTCCCAATAAAAAACAGCCAATATTAAAATAATAAATACCCTTTACCGAAAAGGTGCAGATGGTGGCTAACACGCCACTGCCCCTTTTCTTCGAAGGTCTAAAAATTTATGCTTACGAAAATTTTTCTATTGTAGTTTTTATAAGGCATAAATTTTTAGACAATAATTTTTATGATTATTCTAAGATTTTTTCAAATTTTATACAAAAATAGGATATATACGCAATAAATAAAAAATTTTATACTAACACTTGACACATACACCTCATTTTTGTAGTTATTAAATTTTTGACATTTTTATGTGAATATGATATAATATTATTAGTAAAAATTATATTTGCAGGAGGAAAATACTATGGAAAAAAAGCAACGGGAAGAAAAAAACAACATTACTGAAAATAATGGAGATGACATTGTTGGTATTTGTATCCTAGTAGGAATAGTTATTTCATCTATTGCAACGGGTATCGAATTCCATAAATATGTTGATAGCCTATATTGGCTGATTCTCACGATTATAGGACTAGGTATAGGAGGAGGAGGACTTATTGGTACAGTTGTTGGTTGTTTCATAGCAGCATTTTTTTACGAACCCTAGGCTATAAGAAACTGCAAGTAGAGAGGCAAATTGCCTTACTAAAGTGTTGACAAAGAAAAATTGTCAACGCTTTTTTGTTTGAAATTAAAATTTTTTATAAATAGCTTGTTACTACTACGAAAAATGTTTTACACTAATTTTTGAATTATTAAAAAGATGTAAAGGAACAATCACTAAAAGTTTCAAAAAGAATTAAACATAGAAATATGGAAACAATGAAGAGTTAAATATTTACAGTTTTATGTGTCAAGTGTTAGTATAAAATTTTTTATTTATTGCGTATATATCCTA
>CASUIT010000170.1 GCA_949455995.1 uncultured Clostridia bacterium | reverse complement strand
ATGAAAGAAAAGAAGAGATATTAACACAATATAATAATGTACAACCAATACGACTAAAAAATATATCAAGTGATCTCATGTATGAAAAAAGTGTATTACAATATAAGAAAGATGAAAAATATGGATTAATCCAACTAGATGGAAAAGAAATTGTAAAACCTATTTATGATGAGATAGATAGTTTACCTTATAAAGAAGGAGAATTATTAGTAAAACAAAATGGAAAATATGGTGTAATTAACATCAAAGGGGCAAAACGAATTGAAATAAAATATGATAAAATTGCAGTAGATGAGTATTATACAGACGAAAATCGATACCAATTTGCAGGATACATTATATCTATTACAACACAAGAAGGATATCGATATGGGTATTTAGATAATAAAACAAGAGAAATTTTGAAAACAGAATATAACGAAATTTCAAGGGTAACAGAATTAGAAGAAAAGGAAAATTCTTATTTAATTTGTGCTAAAAATGGACAATATGGAATGATGAAAAATGAAGAATTAATCTTAAATAATGAATATCAATCTATTCGATATGATGCTACAAACAAGATATTTGTAGTAGAAAAAAGTAAAAAATATGGAATAGCAGATCTTAATGGGAAAATAATTGTTCCAATACAATATAATCAAATAGATATAACAGGTATATATATATATGCTCAAAACGAACAAGGAATAGCTGTATATGATACAAAAGGAGAAGTAGTTGATCTAGATCCTAATATTGCAATTTTAAATACTGGTAATGAAAAATACAAAATAAAAATTAATAATCAAACAACAACATTATATGGTTTAATAAATAAAGAAGGAGAACAACTAATAGAAGAAAAATACAGTTATATTCAATATTTATATGATAACTATTTTATTGTAAGTAATGAAAATGGAAAATTAGGAATTGTAGACGATAAAGATTTAGTTAAAATAGAAATTAATAAGGACTCTTTACAAAAAATACAAGACACCAATTTACTTCAAGCAACATTAGAAGATAAAACAATACAAATCTACGATAAAAACATGAATCTAATTTGCCAAATGCCAAATGCAATTATTGAAATAGAAAATGATACTATAAAAATATATAACCAAACAGAAACGAAATACTTTAATAAAGAAGGGAAGGAAGTAGAAAATACGCAAGTATATCCTAATAATAAATTATATACCAATGTAAAAGAAGAACAATATGGTTTTATTAATAAAAATGGAGAGCAAGTAATAGACTATAAATATGATAGGGCATTTGAATTTAATAAATATGGGTTTGCAGCTGTCAAAAAAGATGGTAAATGGGGAGTAATTGATGAACAAGGAAAAGAACTAATAGAACCAACTTATGAGCTAGAAGAGCAAAAAACACCATTTTTTATAGGAAAATATTATCGAGTAATATATGGATTAGGAGAAATTTATTATACAGATGCAAAATAAAAAACATCTTATTATTATGTATAAGGCTAAGTAGCACCTAACGGAAAGAATTACCATAAAAAGTTTGCAAAAAGGTATTGACGAAAAAAAAGAAAGATGATAAGATAAAAAAGTACCTAAAAAAAGACAAAAAAGAAATCCTAATAAATGAAGAAGAAAAAAGAGACATAATGCTAGAAATTTATTAAGGA
>CASUIT010000169.1 GCA_949455995.1 uncultured Clostridia bacterium | reverse complement strand
ACTTGTATATCTGGTTAATAAATGTTTTTCTTAATTTCAAATTAACTAGCTTGTAGTTTCCTTTATTATCTTTTTTAACTGTAATGCTTTCTAAAAATTTTGAAATAAATTCTTGTTTTTCTTCTTTATCTTTGTTTTTCCACTCTGCCATTAGCATATCGTAGAATTTATTAGAACGAATTAGCTTTTCTTTTTCTACATCTCTGTCTGCCATTAAATATTGTGGGCTAAAACTCTGTTGATTTAGGTCTATCGTTTCAATTCGTTTTTGTTCTAATATTTCTAATTTTTCATCTTTGCTTTATATTCTTTTGAAAATTCTTCTACATCAACAATTTCTTTTAAATATGCCTCTTTTATTCTGCTCTTTTGATTTCTTAATGTGTTTATTTCCTTATCAAGTTTATCTGTGTTTTTCTCTTTTTTATCTGCTAAAACAGGATAGAAATATTTTTTAACTGTCATATCATATTCAATTAAATCCATTATCATTGGCATAACTTGTTCTTCTATTAAATCTTCACGAAGATACATTTTACAGTCTGAACAATGATAATACATATACTTTTTCTTTTTACCACCTGTTCCTTTACTGCCCATTATTTTGCCACATTTAGGACATTTCATTTTTTGCATAAAGATATATACTCTATCTCTACAATATGCTCTTTGATTTTTTTCTTTTTGTATTTGTATATCTTCAAACATTGCTCTTGTTATAATCGGCTCAACAACATTAGGATATATTACAGGCTCTTTTCCTTGTTCTTTTGCTACTCTTTTAAATCTTTCATAATCTCCCACATAGATTTTGTTACTGAGTATTTTTTCTATAGTAGAATCGTCCCACTTTTTAGGTTGTAAAACCTTTTCTTCATTTAGAATATTCGCTATTGTCTAATAACTTTTGCCTTGTAAATATAAATTAAATATTCTAATAATAATATCTTTTGTAGTTTCATCAATTACCATTTTCTTTGTTGTATCTCTTTTGTAACCTAGTGGACAAGTTCCGTGGAATATGACCTGACTTTATTGCACCTGTTAATCCAAATTTTGTTCTTTCTGATACTATCTCAATTTCTAACTGTGATAAAACTGTTAGCATTCTTACAAAAAATCTTCCGTTAGCTGAAGATGTGTTTACATCGTCCCTATCGCAAACCAAATAACAATGATGTTCTTCTAGCTCTGAAATTAGAACTTCTAAATCTCTTACAGACCTTGTAACTCTATCTAATTTATAGGCTACAATATAATTGATTTTGCCTGCTCTCATATCTTCTAGCATTTGCTGAAAGGCAGGTCTTCCTGACATATTTTTTGCACTAATTCCTGCGTCTTTGTAAACTTTATAGATTTTATAGTCTTTATACTTACAAAGCTGTTTTAACTTTTCCTCCTGTTCTCCTAAACTAAATCCCTCACGTACTTGATCTTCTGTACTAACACGAATATAAATTCCTGCTACTTTCCTTTCTTCATTCATTTTTACATATCCTCCTTCCAAATTGCTAAGACTGTTAAGGCTTTGCCTGTTACAGTGTTAGTATGAATAGAAAGGCAACTAAAAAAGTGCCACATAGCATAGTTTTAGCTATTAGCACTTTTAGAGTTTTTATATTTATTATTACTATCTCTTTAATTTCCTTATAAATAACACAA
>CASUIT010000168.1 GCA_949455995.1 uncultured Clostridia bacterium | reverse complement strand
GCTCCACAATCGATTTTGTGCTAATTAAATGCAAAATTTGATTAACTTATCCATATTAAAAATTATAAGCAATATCAGGCATTTCGTTTATTCATCCAAAGATTAAGACTTTACGGGGGTAAAGTCTTACAATGTGGGGAGGATTATATTAATTTTTCGATATCGACTTTTAAATCAAATTTTACGGTTTTATCACTATAAATCCATATTTTATCTATTATATTTTCTAAAACATACCTGCTTGGTATTTCACTTAAAATTATTTCATCGAAATACTCTATTGCAGTTTTTAACTTTTTTATTTTTTCTTTTGAAATTTCTTGTTCTTCTTTGTTTAGTATTTCT
The DNA here is from genome assembly GCA_949455995.1 of uncultured Clostridia bacterium. Taxonomy (GTDB): domain Bacteria; phylum Bacillota; class Clostridia; order TANB77; family CAG-508; genus CAG-269. The sequence goes on along the minus strand of CASUIT010000168.1, from coordinate 1,338 downwards.
TGTAATTTTTCTATTTTGTTTGTTTTATCCAGTTCTAATTCTTTATATGTATTTTCTATCATTTGTTTTTGATTTTCGCTAGTATTTGTTGTTAAATCTCTTATTTTTTGATTTAATAATACTTTATATTCTGCCTTTAAAGTTTCAAGTTCATATTTAATCTTTTCTTTATTAGTTTGCATATTAGAAGTTTTTGTCTCAATTTCTATTTTAGTTATTTCATCAATATATTTTTTTCTTGTAAATTTTAGAAATTCCTTTAAATGAATAATCATATCAGTTTCTTTTATCTCATGACATTTACATCTTGTTTTCCCATAAGTTCTATACTGGGAACATTCATATCCTTTTTGCTTTTGTTTTCGATTCATAGTTATACCGACTTACTCCAAATCCACAATCACCACATTTGACTAATCCTGAAAAAGCATAAGTTCTTTTTCTTGTTCCGACAAGTACTTTTGGAATCTGCTTTTCTTTTTCTAATTTCTTGTGCTAATTCAAATGTTTCTTTTGAAATGATTGCTTCATGATGATTTTCAAATACAAAATGTTCTTCTTCTGGAAGTTTAATTGCTCTGCCTCTTATAGAAACAGTTTTCTTTTTATGCGTTCTTAAGTTTCCTGTATATACATCATTGTTTAAAATATTACTTATCATATAGGTAGACCATAATTTTTGAACTGGATGTTTGTATATCCTTCCTCGCTCTAAATGTTTTTGACTATAGTATACAGATGGGGTGGGATAGCTATACTTACTGTTTAAAATATCACAGATTTTCTTTCTACCTAATCCATCTTCAATATATAATTTATATATTAGTTCTATAACAGGTCGTATTTCTTCATCTACATATAACTTTGTAACATCTTCTGTATCTTTTACATAACCATAATAATTTCCCATTACTAATCTTCCTGATTTTTGTTTAGAATACATATGATCTCTAGTTTTTCTTGAACAATCCTTTACATATCTTTCGTTAAACCATGTTGTAATTCCAATTGTATCATCTCTGTCATTTAAAACATCATAAGTTCCTCCCATTTCTGAAACTAGAATTAAATTTTTTTGCATATTTTTGAATTCATCAATAAGTACTAAAACTTTTCCATTGTTTCTTCCAATTCTTGATAAATCTTTTGCTATTACAACATCAATTTTTCCTCCTTTTACTTTTTCAATCATTTTTGAAAATTCAGGTCTATTAAAGGTATATCCCGAAACATTGTCATCTATGTAGAAGTCTTTGTCTTCGATAATCCAATTACGAGAAATAGCATAATCTTTAATAATTCTTTTTTGCTCTTCAATACTTGCATAATTTTCTTTAT
>CASUIT010000167.1 GCA_949455995.1 uncultured Clostridia bacterium | reverse complement strand
TACAAAAGAAGTCATTTCATCTTTAATTATTGGTATACTATCAGGTACGTTAATTTATGCTTGTCATTTTGCCAGTGGATTAGGTATTATTGTCAAAACAGTGGATACTACAATGACACTTATGACAAGTAAATTAGCAGGAAATACCGCTATTGTTTTGTTTCTTGCCATGCTAGGAGCATTAGTAGTAGTAATTACAAAAGCAGGGGGTTCACGTGCCTATGGAAATTGGGCAAGCAGTAAAATCACATCTCGTACAGGGGCATCACTTGCCACTTGTGCATTAGGAGCATTGATATTTATTGATGACTATTTTAACTGTTTGACAGTAGGTACTGTTATGAAACCAGTTACAGATAAACAGAGAATTTCTCATGCAAAACTGGCATATCTCATTGATGCAACAGCAGCACCAGTATGTATTATAGCACCTGTTTCTTCTTGGGCAGCTTCTGTAATTTCTCAAATGGGAGATACAGGACTAAATGGTATGGAATCATTTATACAGTCAATACCATATAATTTATATGCAATATTAACTATTTTAATGATTATTATTATATCTTGTTTGCAGTTGGATTTTGGTACAATGGAAAAATTTGAATATGATGCCAAAAAATATGGTAAATTAGATGCAGATGGTACTTCTACCTCTACAGGAGCAGAAGAATTAAATCAGCTTCGTATTTCTGAAAAAGGTCGTGTATTTGACTTGCTTATTCCTATTGCTGCATTGATAGTATTTTCTATACTTTCTATGTTGTATGTAGGGGGATATTTTGAAGGCGGTATGAGTATTGCTGATGGTTTTGGAAATACAGATGCAGGCCCAGCATTGGCAATCAGTAGTTTTGCTTCTTTGATTGTAGCATTTTTGCTTTTTGTGCCAAGAAAAGTATTAAACTTTAGAGAGTTTATGGACGGCGTTGGACAAGGTGTAAAATCTATGGTAGGAGCCATTATTATATTGACATTGGCATGGACAATTAGCGGTGTGTGCCGTGATTTGTTGAGCACAGGAGAATATGTAGGAGATTTGGTAGCAAATTCTAATATGCCCGCTATGCTGATACCAGCGATTGTATTTGTTGTAGCAGGGTTTTTGTCATTCTCTATGGGTACATCATGGGGTACATTTGGTATATTGATACCAATTATAGCAACAGTATGTACAAAAGTTGCACCAGATTTGACAATTATATCTCTTTCTGCAACATTGGCAGGCTCTGTATTTGGCGACCATTGTTCACCAATATCAGATACGACAATACTTTCTTCCACAGGTGCAGGCTGTAACCATATTGACCACGTTTCTACACAAATACCTTATGCACTTTGTGTAGCAGTCTGCTGTATGGTGGGATATATTGTAGCAGGATTGACAAAGAACCTTTTGTTGACATTGGGCGTTTCTATTGCGTGCCTTGTGATAGTGTTGTTTGTGCTTCATAATGTAGCGGTAAAAAAAGAACAGCTCGCTGAAAGTAAATAAAGTATATTAAAAAATAAGGGGGAACTTTTCGCAAGTGAAAAGTTCCCTTTTTTGGTTACTCCTTATCTTCTTGTAGTATTTCTATCATCATTTTTGCACCAAGTTTAAAACCATATATAAACATTTCTGATAATTCCATAGAAATAAGACTAGCCTGCTCATCTATAATGTCATCAAATTCCTTAATTAAAGAACTGTCTAATTTTGATGTA
>CASUIT010000166.1 GCA_949455995.1 uncultured Clostridia bacterium | reverse complement strand
TAGATAACGATAACTGTCTGTAAATCCTGCTTTTAACAATTGTGTCATTTTTTGCCTTTCTTCGTCTGTAAATCCTGCATTTTTCCTGTTTGTTTTTGGGTTTTTTAAGTCGATTTCTTGATGGGCTACGTTTAGGTCTCCACACATGATAACTGGTTTTGTTTGTTTTAACTTGCTTAGATATTTTCTAATTTCGTCTTCCCATCTTTGTCTGTATTCTAATCTTTCTAATTCTCTTTTGGAGTTTGGTGTATAGTTGTTTACTAAATAAAAGTTTTTGTATTCTATTGTTATGATTCTTCCTTCTTGGTCGTGTTCTTGTATTCTTATCCCATTTGTTACCTCTATTGGTTCTTGTTTTGTGAAAATGGCTGTTCCAGAGTATCCCTTTTTTTGGGCACTGTTCCAATAACTTTTATACCCTCCAAATGTTAAGTCAATTTGATCTGGTTGGCATTTGGTTTCTTGTATGCAAAAGATATCGGCATTTATTTGATGAAAGAATTCTTTAAATCCTTTATTGATACATGCTCGTATTCCATTTACATTCCATGATATTAATTTCATTTTTTATCATTCCTTTTTATTTCTATTTGCTAATTTAGCTATTAGAAACTATTTTACTATATTTTACTAAAAAAATAAAGTAAAATTATCATAAACATTAATATAAAAAATATGTAAGCAATATTTTGCCTACATATTTTTTTATAAGAAACTTTTTTTCGTTCAATTTCAATTAGCCGTGGATTGAAACTAATTTTCACTACCCAAAAACAAACAACAACGCCCTTACACCTGTTCCCTCTATTCTTGAATCTGCATTCGCCCAACTTAAGCCATCGCGGTAAGCAGGTCTCCCTGGACCACCTTGAGTTTTCCCTCTTATACTAGGTCTTTGTCCATACAAAGTAGTTTGAATGGTTCCTGCTGTCAACTCACCAAAATTTCCGTCCTAGGTCATATATATTAGCAACACAATCATTTGGAGCCGAACCTGACAAAGTACAATATGCTCCAAAGCTTGGTTTTACAGTCACATCAAATCGCTGTCCGACCTTTTGTTATCTTTCCATTCACAAATGCCATAATCGTGTCATAATAACTCTCGATCACTAGACACGTCTTGGCAAATGAAGTTTTTATAAAATTATTTTTGATGGAAGACATAGCTTTATTTTGCGACGGAGTCCAAGGCTGAACTCCCATTTTTGAAATACATGTATTATTTTGCCAACCAAGTTCAAATCGAGATACATAAAAACCTCCGTAATCAACTACTCCAGGCTTACCATAGAACCCCTCTGGCGCAGCCGCACCATTTCGGTCCCACACATCTTTGACATCACCATGTGGGTAACCGTTTGTTTATCGCAATTTCACTTTCATTTCTTACTGGGATCCAAACAAATTGGTTTCCTAAATTATCTTCTATCACGACACCATTTGCGACATTGTCTGCAGAATCGGCACTTACTTTAAATCCACCTGGAATACTAACTTTATTTCCACTACTATCTTTTATTTGCGTAGTTGTACCAAATAAATCTCCGCCCTTTAGAATCTGCAACTGTTGGTGTTGCTGTTGTTACAGTTATGGTTTGTTCTGCTGGATTTCCTGCTTTGTCTTGTACGACTACTTTTATGGTATATTGTGTAGATGGATTTAAATTGGTAAATGTATATCTATTTCCTGTTGCTTCTGGCTTATAACTTCCATTTAAATAATATCGATAAGCTCCACTTGCTGGCAGTCCACTTCCGTGTGT
>CASUIT010000165.1 GCA_949455995.1 uncultured Clostridia bacterium | reverse complement strand
AAAAAAGTGAAGAGCAAATATGCTCTTTTTTATTGTCTAAAAAAAGAAGAGAAGATATAATTCAAATATGGAAACAAAATAAAGATATAAAAAAAGCAAAAGAGAAGAAAGGTAGAAAGAAATGAATAAAAAAATACTTAAAGCTAAATTTGGAATTACTTTAATATCTTTAGTCATAACGATAATTGTCTTATTGATATTAGCAGGAATAACAATAAATACCTTAGTAGGAGAAAATGGAATTATCACAAGAGCCATAAAAGCAGAAGAAGAAACCAAAAAATCCCAATACGAAGAATTAATAAATATTATTATCTTAGAAAAGAAAATAGAAAGGTCACAAACCCCGAAACAAGAAGAGCCATTTATTAAGAACGTTGCAGATGCTATTGACTAAAAAGAATGGTCAAAAGAAGTAACAATTTGTGATGAAAATGAAAATACCGAAATAGAAGCCAAAAAATGTAATAAAATCATCGTAGAAACCAAAGATGGTTATGAAATTATTGTTAATATAAATAATGAAGAAATAACAGGAGAAGTAGTATTAGTAACCAAAGGGAAAGCACCCAAATATATAGTAAGTTTTAATGCCAATGGAGGAAAAGGAGAAGAACCTAAGCCAATAGAAAGAAGAAAAGGATTTTCGCTAATATTACCGAATGGAGAAAAATTGAGTAATACAGATAAAAAAATAATAGGATGGAGTGAAGAAAAAGAGCCAAAAGAAGGAGAAGATAAAATATATGCTTGTGGAAGTAGCTATCAATCAAATAAGGAAAAAGTGACATTATATGCCATATGGGAAGAAGATATAAGATTAAGTTTAACAATAAAAGATAATAAATTCACAGAAGGAACCACAATAAAGATGGAAGCAACAGCAATAGCCAATGGAATACAAAAAATAGAATTAATAGGTAATAAGCTAATGGATGCCAATGGGACAGGTAATATTTTATATGAAGAAAATGTAAATGGAAATACAAGTTATAGCAAATCTAATCTAGGTTTAGATGACTTAAAGGATAGTTTAAAATATGTGGAATTTTATGATACAGGAATTACATTAAAAGTAACTACAACAACTGGTAAAAAGGTAATAACCACTGTAGATATTAAAAATTATACAGTGGGTACACATAGTGCATTAGTTGGTTTCATGGCTGAAGTTAACTATAGAAAAATTTCATTTGCAGGAGAAACGATCCTCCAATTATGTGATATTTTAGTAGCATCTGGTACATCTGAAGGATTATTTGAACCAATCGGTAGAATGGAAAGCTTAGAATCACAAGATATCAAATTTAGTGGAACTTATAATGGAAAAGGGCATTCCATAGAAGTTAGAAGTAATTGTATCAATGATAGATATTTTGGTGTTGTTAATGGTATTTTTGGTTACATTTCAGGAGCAACCATTAAAAACTTAAATACCAAAGGAAGTGGATTTGGTATGAGTACAGCACAAGCTACAGGAGGTATTGCTGGAGTTGCGAAGAATTCTACCATAGAAAATTGTACAAATGTTGAAACACTAAGGTATGGTAGTAATAATAAAGGAGGAATTTGTGGAATAGCAATTAATTCAACAATAATACAAAGTGAAAATAAAACAAACCTTACAGGAGGTAGTAATTTAGGAGGAATTGTAGGTAATTGTGAAGAAAGCAATATAATAGAATGTGTCAACAATGCCCCTATTTCTGGAACAGAAGGTGTGGGAGGAATTGCTGGAAAAAATACAGGAACCATTAGAGATTGTGATTCTTTAAAAAATA
>CASUIT010000164.1 GCA_949455995.1 uncultured Clostridia bacterium | reverse complement strand
TCATCAGAAGTACTACTTTCTACTACTGTCATTTTATTTTGTGTTAAAGTACCTGTTTTATCTGTACAAATAACTTGGGTACACCCTAATGTTTCTACTGCATTTAATTTTCTAATAAGAGCCTGTTTTTTAGACATAGAAGTTACACCCATAGAAAGCATAATCGTTACAACCGCTGGCAACCCTTCTGGAATAGCTGCTACTGCTAAAGAAATAGAGAGCATTACTACTTCCATGATTGGCATATGTTTTATCATTCCTATAAGAAACACACATATCACTGCTATTACTACTATCCATGATAAAAATTTGCTTATTTCTGTTATTTTTTGTTGTAATGGTGTTATTTCATGTGTCTCTGTTTTTATGCTTTCTGCTATTTTTCCAAATTCTGTTTTTTGGCCTGTTTCGCATACTATTGCATGACATTTACCATATACTACTGAAGTTCCACTGTATATCATATTTTTTCTTTCAGACAATGGTTTTGTAGATTTTATTTCTATCTCTTTTTTTTCGATTGGAATTGATTCTCCAGTAAGTGTTGATTCATCAATTTTTAATGATGCCTCCCATGTAATTCTTGCGTCTGCTGGTACAATGTCTCCTGCTTCTAATACTAAAACATCGCCTTTTACGATTTCTTCACTATTTATTAACATTATTTGTTGATTCCGTTTTATTTTCACCTTTTTTGTTTGTAAATTTGTTAATTTTTCTATCGCATTGTCTGCTTTTTGTTGTTCTATAAAACCTAGTACTGCATTTAAGATTACAATCATTAAAATTACTATAGTATCAGTATAGGGTTCTTTATTTATTTTTGAAACTGCTCCTGAAATTACTGCAGTTATTAGTAGAATTATAATCATTATGTTTTTAAATTGATTTAAGAATTTTTTTAGCCTTGTTTTTTTTTTATGATTTGTGATAATATTTTTTCCATCTTTTCTTAATCTTGTTTCTGCTTCTTTTTGAGTTAATCCTGATGAATTTGTATTTAAATTTTTAAAAATTTCCTCTTTGCTTAATTGATAGTAATTCACAGTTTACTCCTTTTCTTTTTTTAATTATTTTTTCTTATTTTCTATGTCGATATTACCTCATTTTTTATTCTTTTGTCAATAGTCATTCTTTTACTCTGTTACTTTTATAAGAAAAAGAAGCTTGCGCTTCTTTTGGTATTTTATCATAAAGTTTCTAAAACTAAATCTTCTATTTCTTTTAGTACCTTGTCTCTTCCTTCTTTTGTGATATTGGATAACACTATAAAGGTATCTCCTTCTTTAATATCTAATGTTTTTTGAACTAAATCTTGGGCTTTTTTTCTTTTTGTTGTAGGTACTTTATCTGCTTTTGTTGCTACGATTGTTACAGGCAGATTATAATATTTTAAGAAATTATACATTAGTACATCATCTTCACTTGGTTTATGTCTTAAATCAACTAGCATATAGGTTCTTTTTAGATTCTCTCTTTTTTCTAAGTATTCTTCAATCATTAAACCAAATTTTTTTTGTTCTTTTTTACTAACATTTGCATATCCGTATCCGGGAACATCTACAAAGTAAAAATCGTTATTTAATAAATAAAAATTTAAATTTCTTGTTTTTCCTGGAGTATTTGATACTCTTGCCATTTTTTTATTGTTTGTTATGGTATTAATGAAACTACTTTTTCCCACATTACTTCTTCCTACTAACATGAATTCTGGTAATTCGTCGGTAGGATATTGGCTTCTTCTTACTGCACTAATGATTAATTGTGAACTAGTAATTTTCATACATCTCACTACTTTCTAT
>CASUIT010000163.1 GCA_949455995.1 uncultured Clostridia bacterium | reverse complement strand
TGTAAAAGATATAACCCAGACAGTAAGAAGTGTAAATGACTTAAATATAGCTATTAAAGACTTTGAACATTCTGCTTTTGAAATAGAAAAAGAAAATCGTTCGCTTAAATATCAATTAGAACAAAAAGATTATGAAATTGGCAATCTTAAAAGCAAACTATCTGCTAAAGACAAGATTATAGACAAGTTACAAACTGAAAAGGAAAAGATAAAACAAGAATTGCAGAAATTTAAAGGCTTTTGACATAGTATTATGAGCCACTTTCATAAACGAATTTGCTATGACAAAGATAATAACTATAAAATTGTTAGTGATGACCTATATAAAAATGGCATATTTGACAACAACGATAATGAAATTGCTAATAACATTGCTAGAAGAGTAACTATACCAGATGAAAACAAGCAAACCAAGAATAAAAAGAAAAATAATGATACTAGATTTTAAAGGAGAAAAAAGCTATGAAAAATGAATTACCAAAAACAAAAATTGATGAAAGAACAAGCATTGAATATTATTTAGAGGGGGATTATTATATACCAAACCTAGTAATGCCTAAACAAGAAAAAATTGTTTTAAATAAATATGGAAGAATGAGATTAAAATACTTGAAAGAGCACAAAAAAGCTGATTATACTGTAATGCTTATGAATGGAACATTAAATACACACTTGAAAGAAATACAAGAAACAGCAGATAATAGAGTACAACAGATTATTAGTGAATCAAAAGCTAAAAGTGATTTAACCGAAGATATGAAAAATACTGATATGCTTTATTGGGTTGGTACTATGAACTCTATTAAATTACAAGCCGAAGAAATTGTCTATAACGAATTGATTTATATATAAAATTTTTAAGCAAAAGGTTGAAAATATCAATAAAAAATGATAAAATACTTATGTTAATTTCTTTTTAATCCTGTTTTACAGGTTGACATATAGACATTTATTATAAAATAATTATTTTAAGGAGGAATAGTAATGGGCATTTTTAACAAACGGAAATCAACAGGAACAGGTACGTTAAACGTTGAAGAAATCAAAGTTGCAACAACTATCATCATTTCAAGTTATAATGATGGTTCTGGAGCAGGTCCAAGATGTGTGAAATGGTATTTTCTAGTTCGGGAAATAAACGGAAAATATCATGAAATCTTTTCGGATAAGCAAATTGAGAAAGAGGAAGATACACAGCACAATGGATTTACGAGTCAGAGTTTTGATACGCCACACATCCAGAAATTAGAACCTTTAACTCAATATTTAAGAAATCCAAAGAAAAAGGTTATTGAGTTACAGCTGTTGTTCGATTTTATACTTGAAATGAATGTTCAAGAGCGACTTAGTACTTCAGAAGAAAGCGAGGATTAAAAATGCAAAGGAGAGTGTTCAATAAAACAAAAATTGTTCACTCTCTTGCTTTTATTAAAGCATTTTTATAGATTTTGCTATAAATTTATTGTAATTTATCAAAGATATGATATAATCTAATAAATTGATTGATGTTTGTATCAATTGTGGGAGTGCCAAAAAAGTTGTAGATAACTACGCCAACGGCACCAAGACGAGTTTTTGTCGAACTCTCTATAATGCTTGATATAACTTGATTTCAAGATTATAAGAATTTGACAACACAAAAACTTTAAACCGTTTCAAAAAAAGAAGCGGTCTTTTTTTGACCAAAAGTCTTGAAAGAAGGAGGTTTTTGTGGTATTATGTTACATATAATTAAACAAGAAATCAATATGAGTAAAGAATTACTCTCTAAAATCGAATGGGCGTGCCGTTTAAAATTTAAAGGAAAGGAACAGCCACAAATAATAAATGGTTGTTTAAGAATAATTGAGCATACCAATTTAGCGTATGTAGAGCCCCATAGAGTAATTATTAAAGATAGCTTGT
>CASUIT010000162.1 GCA_949455995.1 uncultured Clostridia bacterium | reverse complement strand
AGCCGGTTGCTCTGACCAACTGAGCTAAGGGAGCATAACCCTTATTTAGCACAAATAAAAGTATAAACTATTTTAAATTAAAAGTCAATACTTTTTTCAAAAAAATATAGAACCCAAAAATTACAGATAACCAATACTGTCAAGCAAAATGCAAGGATTGAAAATATCAATATTTTTTGCACTTTATGTGTTGTACTTGCTGATACAGTGTTTCAAAATAAAATGGAATACCTTACATTTGCCAAAAAACAAAACTCAAATAAATTAAAAACTTATTGAAAAAAAAATAAAAAACGGATATAATAAAAACAATGATAAAAAATAAAGGAGACGATAAATATGATATCACAATTAAAAATACTAGTAATATTAATTGCATTAAACGCTTTTTTTGCAGCAGCAGAAATAGCTTTTATTTCTTTAAATGACGCAAAAATTGAAAAGCAAGCAAAAGAAGGAAGCAAAAAAGCAAAACAAATTGAAAAAATGATAAAATCACCAAGCAAATTTCTAGCGACAATACAAATAGGAATTACACTAGCAGGATTTTTATCTAGTGCATTTGCCTCTGATGCATTTGCAGAAAAATTAGCTCCCATACTATATAAAATATTGCCATTTATTAGTTTTGGAATAATAAAAAACATATCTATTATAATAATTACCATTATATTATCTTTTTTTACATTAGTATTTGGAGAATTAGTACCAAAAAGGTTTGCAATGAAATATTATGAAAAGATTTCATATGCAACCATAGGAATAATAAGAACAATAGCAATTATAACATCTCCATTTGTTAAATTTTTAACAATTGTTACTAATGGAGTATCCAAACTATTTGGAGTGGGAGAAAACGAAGAAGAATCTGTTACAGAAGAAGAAATCAAGATGATGATAGACCAAGGAGAAGAAAAAGGAACCATTCAGGAAGAAGAAAAAGAATTATTAAATAATGTATTTGAATTTAATGATATCACTGTTTCAGAAATTATGAGACATAGAAAAGATATATTTGCAGTAGATATCAATATTAGCAATGAAGAATTATTACAAGAACTATCAAAAGGAGAGTATCGTTATAGTAGAATTCCAGTTTACGACGAAACCATTGATGAAATCAAAGGTGTATTATATGTAAAAGACGTACTAAAAAATGCAAATAAAAAGACATTTAAAGTAAAAAGCATTGTAAAAGATGCCTATTTTGTTTCTAAAAACAGATTAATAAATGAAGTATTCAAAGAATTACAAAAGAATAAGAAACAAATAGCAATTATTGTAGATGAATATGGAGGAACAGCAGGGTTAATTACAATGGAAGATATATTAGAAGAATTAGTAGGAGATATTTTTGATGAATATGACGAAGAAGAAAATGATTTTGAACAAATAGATAAAAATACGTATTTGTTAAGTGGAAGTATGACAATTAATGAAGTTAATAAATTGTTAGATGCTAATATTCCAGAAGGTGATTATGATACTATTTCAGGGTATTTACAAGATAAATTAGGAAGAATTCCAAAAGAGGAAGAAACACCAATTGTAGACACAGAAAAAGTAACTTATAAGATAGAAAAATATGAAGATAAAAGGATCTTAAAAATAAAAGCTTGCAAAAATAATATTGATTAGGAAGGAAAGAGACGAAAATGAAAAAAAAATATATAATAGCAATTATTATAATAGCATTATTAGTAGCAATTATATTAGGCTTTATACTATTTAATAAAGAGAAGCAGAATGATAAAAACTATGAAATAGAACAAATAAAACAATATAATTATTTTGTTTTAAAACAACAAGAATTATATGGTGTAATAGACAACAAAGGGAATATCATAATAGAACCAAATTATAGTGAAGTAAAAATACCAAACCCAGAAAAAGGAGTTTTTGTATGTTATCAAGGAGACAATACAAAAGTATATAAT
>CASUIT010000161.1 GCA_949455995.1 uncultured Clostridia bacterium | reverse complement strand
TGATATATGATAGTCTTATTATTGTAATTCTGTTTTTACTGTGTTAATTTGTGTTGTAGTTGCTTTTTGTGCAGGCACGTAATATCCTTTTGATTGCGCTATTTTAAATAATTCATATTGAAAACTTTCATCATTGTTTCTAATTTGTTGAAAAGTTTGTCTTAGTTGCATATTTTCTGATTCTGTTATTGCGGTTTGATAAGCTGTTAAATCCGCTTTTACACTTCCTAAAATATCATTTACCATTGTTTTTTCATCCATTTTTTTCCTCCTTTTAATTGTTTAAAAATGTCATAAGTTTTTGCTTTGTATTTAAGGCATCTTGTGCTGATTTCGCAAATAACTGTTTAATTTGTGGGTCAACGGCTTGTGAAGAATAAGTATTTAATTTTTGGTATGCTGTTTCATGTGCTCCAATTAGGTGTCTTAAGTTTTGTAATTCACTTTGATTTAAATCTGCCATTTTTATCCTTCCTTTCTTTTTGTATTCTTTTTTTATTATTTCCTACTTTCTTTGTTTTATACTTAAGTCCCCAACATTTTTTTAATTATCGGAGATTTTTCTTATAACATCAAAAAAGATAAACATTACGTTTACCTTTTGAATTATTTTTCAAATTCTTGTATCATATGTTCTACTGCTTTATTTTCAACAAATTTCTCTGCTTGGAGGATCGTGTACTCAAATAACAGAGCATCACTACTTCCATGTGCTTTTACTACTGGTTTTTTTACTCCTAAAAATAGGGCTCCTCCATAAGATTTATAGTCCATTGTTTTGCTAAATCTTTTTATTGCTGGCAAGGCTGGTATTGCTAAAATTTTGGAAATTATATTTTTGGTAAAACTTTCGGTTAATGTTTTCTTTACAAATTTTCCTAATCCTTCTGTTGTTTTTAGAAATACATTTCCTGTAAAACCGTCTGCTACAATGGCATGTATTTTTCCTGAAAATGCGTCTCTTCCTTCTACATTTCCAACAAAATTAATATTTAATTCTTCTGATTTTTCTTTTAATAGGTGATAACTTTCTTTTACTAAATCGTTTCCTTTTGTTTCTTCAGTTCCAATATTTAATAATCCAATGGCTGGTTGTTTAATTCCATAGGTATTTTTTAAATAAATACTTGACATTTGGGCAAATTGTAATAAATTGATTGGCTTACAATTTGTGTTCGAGCCTGCATCTATTAATAATAACTGACTTTTATAAGCAGGAAGTATTCCTGCAAGAGCTGGCCTATCAATTCCTTTTATTCTTCCTACTATTAATGTGGCACCGTGTAAGTAGTGCTCCTGAATTTCCTGCTGAAATGAAAACATCTCCTTGGCTTTCTTTCAACATTTTAAATCCTACTACCATAGAAGAATCTTTTTTTTGTTTGATGGCAATGGTTGGTGTGTCTTCCATTTCAATGGTTTGCGTTGCATTTTTGATTTTTAATCTATTTGATATTTCTTCTATTTCTTTTCCATAAAATTCTTTTATTTTGCTACGAATTATGCTCTCTTTTCCAATTAAAATGACTTCTGCTTGTACTTTGTTTATTGCATTGATTGCTCCTTTTATATTGGCATCTGGTGCGTTGTCTCCTCCCATGGCATCTAATAGTATTTTCATCTAAAATCTTTCCTTTCTAAAAATATAACTATGCTTTTTCTATTTATTGGTTAGTGTTTAGTCTTATTAGTTTTCATATAAAATTTTATTATGACTAAACAGTAATCTTTATTTATTATATTTTTAATATCTCTATTTTATTATGCTTGATGAAAAAAATCAAGTAATTTAAATAAAAAAATGTCGCATCTCTTGCGACATTTTTTTGTGTTATGCTAAGATGTCTGCAACAACTCCTGAACCAACTGTTCTTCCACCTTCACGAATAGCAAATCTTAGTCCTTTTTCGATTGCGATTGGTGTGATTAGTTCGATTGTCATTGATACGTTGTCTCCTGGCATAACCATTTCTGT
>CASUIT010000160.1 GCA_949455995.1 uncultured Clostridia bacterium | reverse complement strand
ATAGTATTGTAACAAATGTTTATAAAAAAATATATGAAAAAAGTGGATTTAAAATAGGAAAAAACCAAGATTATAAAAATTTTGTAACAATTTATAAAGAAGAAAACCAAATAAATGTAAAAAAATAAGAAGGGAAAAAATGTAAAAATGAACAAGATAGAATTTCCAGTATTAAATGTAAAAATGGTAGATATTAATAAAGTAATTGCCAATAATTATAATCCAAATAAAGTAGCACCACCAGAAATGGAATTATTAAGACATTCTATTGAAGAAGATGGATATACACAGCCAATTGTAACATATTATGACCCAAATAGAGATATTTATATTGTAGTAGATGGCTTTCACCGTTATCGTTGTGCGAAAGAATATTTTAATTTGAAACAAATTCCAATTGTTACCATTGATAAAGACTTAGAAAATCGCATGGCAAGTACCATTAGACATAATAGAGCAAGAGGAACGCATCAGATAATTGATATGTCACATATTGTGTTAACTTTAACACAAAATGGCTGGACAGAAAAGCAAATATCAAAACATTTAGGAATGGAGTTAGATGAAATTATTCGACTAAAACAAATTACTGGTTTAAAAGAAATGTTTGCAAATCATCAATTTAGTAAATCTTGGGAAGAATTTGAAGAAAATAGAAAAAAGAAAGATTAAAAAAAGAAAGTATTGTAATATAACTACAATACTTTTTGTTACTGTATAGAAAAAATCAATTTTTAGATAAAGGCTTTTATGTTATTAAAATTATTTTAAATCTATTTGAATATGAATATCTCTTAATTGATCACGTCTAACTTGGCTAGGAGCTCCCATCATTAAATCTTGAGCTCTACTATTTAAAGGAAAGGCAATTACCTCTCGAATGGTATCTGATTGGGTTAGTAACATAAGAATACGATCAATACCTGGTGCAATACCAGCATGAGGGGGAGCACCAAACTGAAAGGCAGTATATAGGGCACCAAATTTAGATTTTACTTCTTCTTGGGTATAACCTGCCATAGTAAATGCTTTTAACATAATTTCGATGTCATGGTTTCTAACAGCACCAGAAGATAATTCAATACCATTTACTACAAGATCGTATTGATAGGCTAAAATCTCTAACGGATTTTGATTGTTTAAAGCTTGTAGACCACCTTGAGGCATAGAAAATGGGTTATGGCTAAATGCCAAATTTCCTTGATCATCTTCTTCAAACATTGGAAAGTCTACAATCCAAGCAAAAGCAAAAATATCTTTATTGATTAAATCAAGTCTTTTTCCAAGTTCTGTTCGAATTTGCCCAGCAAGTTCGGTTGCTCTTTTTTCATGATCGGCAATAAAAAATATAGTATCTTCTTTTTCTAATTCGGCTAAATGTAATAATTCCTTTTTTAAATCATTAGGAATAAATTTATCAATAGGACCTTTAAAACTTAAGTCTTCTTGTACTTCTAAATAACCAAGTCCACCCATACCAATGCTTGTGGCATATTTTAACATTTTTTCATGAAATCCTTTTGAAAGATGTCCGTTTTACCTTTATGGCTCTTACACATCGATTCATAAATGGTTTAAAAGTACATTTGTTGAAAAATTCAGACAAATCAATGATATAAAGAGGATTTCTTAAATCGGGTTTATCGGTTCCATATTTTAACATAGCATCTCGATAAGAAATTCTAGGAAAAGGAGAGCTTGCTATTTGCTTATTAGAAAATTCTTTAAAGGTATGATAGATAACTGGTTCAATGGCACAAAAAACGTCTTCTTGATTGGCATAAGCCATTTCCATGTCTAGTTGATAAAATTCACCAGGGGCACGATCTGCTCTTGCATCTTCATCTCGGAAACAAGGAGCAATTTGGAAATATTTATCGATACCAGATACCATTAATAATTGTTTGAATTGTTGGGGAGCTTGTGGTAACGCATAAAATTTGCCAGCATGTATTCTACTTGGTACTAAATAGTCTCT
>CASUIT010000159.1 GCA_949455995.1 uncultured Clostridia bacterium | reverse complement strand
CTTTCATTATATTCAGAAGAACGAATTTGCATAGAATAATACCATACTAAAGCAATAATAGCAATTGCTGCAATACCTAAAATTAGCCAAGTCCAAGCAGTAGCGTTCATTCCCATTAAAGTATTGCCAGTAGTAGTGGCAGTTCTAGTTGCTGTATAACCATTATTGTTTGTATTAGAATTCATCATAGCATTTCCAATATGATTGGCACCTTCTTCCATTCTACCAGTAATATCTTTTGAAGTATTAGAGATTCCTTTTGCTGCATCTTCGACTGCATTTTCAGCACCACCTACCATATTTCTAACACCATCGGCAGCATCTTGTAAACCATCATTAGCAAAGCAAAGAGAAAAAGAGAAAATTCCCATAAGAAAAATAGCAATACTAATAAATAATTTTTTGTACATAAAATTATCCTCCTATTTTAAATTTCAATAAGCTATGTTTTCATATGTTAATATGAAATTAGATATATTTATAGTATGAAAAAAAAGTAGAATAATTATACATGCAAAAATTTCAAAAAAACTCCCATTATGAGAGTTTTCATTATTATTTTTTTAAACGAATTAAAATTGCAATGGACAACAGTATTAAAAGAATTCCAATTACAATTAGTAGTATATTAAGAATATTAGATAAGTCTAAACCAGAAGAAGAATTATTCATATTTGTAACAGTAGTAGATGGATTTACTGTGGTTTCACTTGGTATGCTTGAACTAGAAGTATTACTAGATGGATTGGTAGTAGTGTTATTAGAATCGGTATTAGTGCCATTGGAAGAATTGGTGTTTTCAGAAACCTCATCTGATGTATTAATATTAATGTTGTCGTTTGAATCATCTGTCATATTCAAATCAACTGCATAACTAAATTGAAATCCTAACAAAAAAAAGATCGTTATAAAAATTAAAAGTATTTTTTTTGATTTTACCATTTGTGTACCTCCATAAAAACTAATAAAATTCATTTTCATTTTTATATGATAACACAAAGTATAAAAAAATGCTAGTGAATTTTATAAATTCATATAAATTTTATAAAAATTTTACTGTTTTGGTAAAAATAGGTTCGCTTTGAAAGGTAAAATAGAATATTTTAAATTAGGATAATAAAAAACAAAAAGTATGATTTTTAAATATTAAAGTTATGGAAACTTAAAGAACTAAAAATTGACAAAATCGAAAAAATTTAGTATAATAAATTTAGAATCTCTGAAGAATCAGAGAAATAACACACCATCTCCTATTTAGCTCATTTGATTTTTTGAGTTAAGCTAATTAGTACAGGAATTTATTTAATTTTTGAGTTAAACTAATTAGTACAGGAGTTTATTTTATATATAGAGGAACTGTTAATAATAATTTTTTAACGGAGGAATTTTATATGATTAGCACATTGAAAAAAGAATTAGTAAGAAGAGTGATGTTAGTAATTCTGACATTGTTGGTAGCAGTATCATCAGTACCGACAATTCCAGTAGCGGTGGTGCAAGCGAAGGCAGCTAATAAAAAATCTATGGTTGTCATAAAGGCGACCTATAGAAAAAATGTGGAAATACGAAATGGAAGAATCGGAAGTGATCATTTATTCTTTGATATCCTGAAATTGAGGGCGTGGGCAGAGAATGAAAGTGGTAACCGATTAGACATACCGGTCACAATTGACCAGTATGGGAAGTATCTTCACACAAATGGAAAAAGGATTTGGATTACCCTTCGGGCAGCAGGTGCAACTCTGAAGATACCAGTGAAAGTTTCACAGGTAAAGAAAGTAAAAGTAACTCTCAAAAAAGCGAAAAGTTTACCAGAAGGAAAAATAAATGTAACTAAGGTACTCAAAGTTGCAAAATTCACAACAACGTGGCAAAATGGCCATGTTGTTAAGAACTACAAAGGCGTAAAGCTTTTAACAAAAAGAGTGACAGCCAACAAAAGAGGGTTTGCAAAGGTAAAATGCAAGATCGGTAAACTGAAATTTACTGTGAGGATGCCAGTTTCAGCACCAACCAAAAAACCGAATCCAACCAAAAAACCGGATCCAACAGAAAAACCGAAGCCAACAGAAAAACCAGATCCAACAGAAAAACCGGATCCAACGGAAAAACCAG
>CASUIT010000158.1 GCA_949455995.1 uncultured Clostridia bacterium | reverse complement strand
TAACATGGTGGTTATTTTTAGACTATTTGGATTTTTTTGCTTTAAATATTCTACTACTTCTGTTAACGTTCTTCCTGTATCAATAATGTCTTCTACAATTAGTACATCCTTTCCTTCTATGGAATTTCTGATGTCTTTTTTTATGTTTATTTTCCCAGTACTTTCGCATCCTTCATAACTAGATACCTCCATAAAATCAAGTTCTATGTTATTTTTTATTTTTTTAGCTAATTCTGACATAAATATAACAGAACCTTTCAATATCCCAATTAATATGATCTCTTTTCCTTGGTAGTCTTTTTCTATTTGTTTTGCTAGTTCTTCTATTCTTTTTTCTAATTTTGCTTTGTTGATTAATATGTTTATTTCTTTCATTTTTTATTCCTTCCTTTCAAAATTTCTTTTTTTGATTATACTAAATCTATGAGATTTTTTCAATGTTTTTGTTTTATTTAAGTTTCGCATTTTTGTGTAGATCGATTGATTTTTCCTATAACATCAAAAAAGTCCCCATTTTAACCTAAATTAATGGGAAACTTTCTTATTTTTTATTAAAATACATAATTAAATGTTCTATTGTTTCTTTATCTTCGGAATTTAATTTATCATATCCTGCCAAAGAATATTCTAAACTTCTATTTTCTTTTACTTTTAGATATTCACTAAATATTTGATCTAGTGTTATTTGAAATACATTACAAATGCGAATAAAAACCTCATAAGATGGTTTTGCTCTATCTTGTTCCATATCACTTATATATCTTACAGACAGCTCTATATTCTCTGCTAATTTTTCTTGGGTATATCCATTACTTTTTCTAATTTTTTGTAAATTTTTTCCTATTTTTATTGTACTTGCCTTTCTCATTTTCTTACCACCTGTTTATTTTTTGTTTATTTTATCAAATTTTGTCACCCAGATAAATGAATTATTTTCGTTTCGCATTATGTTTTATTTCTACATTTTTTTTAAATATCTTCCCAATAATTCATCTAATTGTTTTCTAAGTTCTTCTATTTTTGCTCTATTTTCTTTTTTTTTATCATTTCTTCTATTTGTTTTAATTTTTGTGCAATTTGTTCTTTTAAATTTTCCATTTTCTCACCTCGTCTTTAGTTTGTTTCTTTTTTATTCTTTTATACTTTTTTCTTACATTTTGCTATACAAGAAGCATGAATGAAACTCTTTAAGCAACACTATTTTTTACAGTAACATAAAGATTTAAAAATCGAAAGTTAAATTCGCATAAAACTTGACAAAACTGTAAATACTGTGTAAAATAGTATTTGTAAAATTTAATAAAATTACGTTTGTACAATGAAAGCATATTAGAGATAACTTAAAAAAAGCAAGAGAAAAAGGGTCCTTTGGCTGAAAGCCCTTTTATAAAGGTAAACCTAATATGTGAAACACATTGGAGTAAAAGATAAAGAGGAAAATCATTTAGATTTTCAAGCTGGGTGGCACCGCGGAAAAAATTATTTCGTCCCTGCATTTTATATGCTTGGGCGTTTTTTTTGAAAGGAAAGTGATAAAAATGAAAGAGTATAGAACCTATACTTGTAATGAAATTAATTTAGAAGATGTTGGAAAAAAAGTTCGAATTGCTGGATTTGTTCAAACCATTCGTGACTTTGGAGGTCTTGTTTTTTTAGACATTAGAGACATGTATGGAATTACTCAAGTAGTTACCTCTGGTAAGGAAGAAGATGTTGACTTTGCATCACACATTCCAATTGAATCTTGTGTAAGTGTCTATGGAGAAGTCAAAAAAAGAGATGAAGAAACCATTAACAAAAAAATAAAAACAGGATTAGTCGAAATTCGCATCGAAGAAATTACCATTTTAAATAAAAGGACAAAAAATCTACCCTTTGAAATTAACAGTGAACAAGAAATTAGAGAAGACTTAAGATTGCAATATCGTTTTTTGGATTTACGAAATGATAGATTAAAAAATAATTTACTATTAAGATCAAAAGTACTTCAATTTTTAAGAGACGAAATGATACAACAAGGCTTTTTAGAAGTACAAACTCCTATTTTAACCAGTTCTTCCCCAGAAGGAGCAAGAGACTATTTAGTTCCTTCAAGAGTTAATAAAGGTAGTTTTTATGCACTTCCACAATCA
>CASUIT010000157.1 GCA_949455995.1 uncultured Clostridia bacterium | reverse complement strand
TGGCAAAAAATAAGCCCTACCGAGGCAAAGAAAAGTGTATGAATGAAAATAGCACTCTTTGTATCTCGGAAGGCAAAGAATGCTATTTTGTTGTATAGAAAAATTATTTTTCTATCAATAGAAAATAAATCATAAAACAAATAGGGAGGTGAAAAACATAGATGGCAAGTGAAAAAATATTAAATCAAAAGAAAGAAGAAGTAAAAAAATTAGCAGAAGAAATGAAACAAGCAAAATTAATACTTCTAACAGATTACAGAGGAATTAATGTAACAGACGATACAAGCCTAAGAAGAGATTTAAGAGCAACAGGAGCAAAATATAATATCATTAAAAACAACATTACAAAAAGAGCATTAGCAGAATGTGGGATAGAAGGTTTAGAAGAAAAATTAGAAGGACCAACAGCAGTTGTTATGAGTTCAGAAGATTATTTAGAACCATCTAAAATTATTTATAACTTTACTAAAAATAATGATTACTATCAAATCAAAGGTGGAGTAATTGAAGGTAAAGTAATGACAGCAGAAGAAATAATAACTTTGGCAAAATTACCATCAAGAGAAACACTATTATCAATGCTTGCTGGAGCATTACTTGGAAACATTTCAAAAATTGCTGTGGCATTAGATCAAGTAAGAATACAAAAAGAAGAAGCTGGAGAAAAAGTAAGTGTTTCTGTACCAGCCCAAGAGGAAAACGTTTCTGAAGAAACAAAAACAGAAGCCTAAAAAATAGAAAAGTGAAATTACATTGCTAAAAAATAAATTCAATAAAAAAATTTCAAAATAAAAATAAGAAAGGAAAATGAGAAAATGGAAAAAATAGAAAAATTAATAGAAGAAATCGATAGCTTAACAGTTGTTGAATTAGCTGATTTAGTAAAAGCAATCGAAGAAAAATATGGAGTGTCTGCAGTAGCAGCAGCAGCTCCAGCAGCTGGAGGAGCAGGTGCTGCAGATGCTGCAGAAGAAAAATCATCATTTGATGTAGTACTTGCAGAAGCAGGAGATCAAAAAATTAAAGTTATCAAAGTAGTTAGAGATGCTACTGGTTTGGGACTAAAAGAAGCAAAAGAACTAGTAGATGGAGCACCAAAAACAGTTAAAGAAGGTGTTGCTAAAGAAGAAGCAGAAGAATTAAAAGCTAAGTTCTCAGAAGTAGGAGCAGTAGTAGAATTAAAATAATCTTATTTTAAGTTAAATCGTAATATGTTACAGTTCAGTCGTGTTTTTATTTTTAGTAAATAAGGCTAAATAGTAACCATAAATAAGCTAAATTGTGTAAATTATTACATAATTTGGCTTGTTTTTTTAACTAAAAAAGTATATAATAGGAAACGAAATCAAACTAAAAAAGAGAGGAGATAAAAATGCAAGTAAGTAAAGAAGAAATCATACACATTGCTAATTTAGCACATTTACAAATAGAAGAAAATGAGATAGAAGAATATTTAATGAATTTACAAGAAATTTTAAATTTTGCAAACATTGTAAACAATGCACCAGTAGAAATGTTAGATGTAACAATAGGAAGTAATCAAGCCCAAAATATATTTAGAAAAGATGAAATAGAAATATTTGAAGACACACAAAAACTATTGCAAAATGCAGTTACCCAAGAACAAAATATGTTTAAAATACCAAAAGTAATTAATAACTAATAGCAAGGAGGAAGATAAATGGAAATTACGCAATTAACGGTACACGACTTACAAGAAAAAATAAAAAATAAGGAATTAACCATACCACAAATAACAAAAGCCTATATAGACAAAATAGAAGAAAAAGAAAAAGACATACAAGCCTTTGTAACAACTTTAACCAAAGAAGCACTAGAAAAGGCAAATGAAATACAAAATAAGATAGAAAAAGGCGAAATAGAAGGAGAACTTGCAGGAATTCCAATTGGAATTAAAGACAACATATGTACAAAAGGAATTAAAACAACCTGTAGTTCCAAAATGTTAGAAAACTTTATAGCACCATATAATGCAACAGTTGTTGAAAACATAAATTCAGAAAAAATGATTAACTTAGGAAAATTGAATATGGACGAATTTGCCATGGGAAGTTCAACAGAATATTCCTATTTCAAAAAAACAAAAAACCCATGGAATTTAAATAAAGTACCAGGAGGATCTTCAGGAGGAAGTGCAGCAGCAGTAGCAGCCGAGTTAGTACCATGGGCATTAGGATCTGATACAGGAGGATCCATTAGGCAACCAGCTAGTTTTTGTGGAGTAGTAGGATTAAAACCAACCTATGGACTAGTATCCAGATATGGTTTAGTAGCATTTGCTTCA
>CASUIT010000156.1 GCA_949455995.1 uncultured Clostridia bacterium | reverse complement strand
TTATCTCTCCAGATATTTCTAAAGTATTTATTCTTTCTTCTTCAAAATAAATAGCAATTCCTTTTTCTTTTAGCAGTCTTACATATTTTAAGGTATCTACTGTGTTTCTTCCAAATCTTGATATTGATTTTGTAATTATCATATCAAATTTGTTATTTGTGGCATCTTGCATCATTTTCATAAATCCATCTCGTTTATAGTCTAGTGTTCCTGTTATTCCTTCATCTGCATAAATGCCAACATATTTCCAATCGCTATTACTTTTTATCTTTTCTTCATAATACTTTAGTTGAGAATTGTAACTATTTATTTGTTCTTCTTTTTCTGTACTTACTCTTGCATAGGCACATACTCTTAGATTTCCTTTTATTTCTTCTCCTGTTGTTCTATTAATTCGACCTTTTTTCTTCTCTATAACTTGTACTTTCAAAATTAACCTCTCTTTCTCAAGTTTAGAGAATCTTTATGTAATTATTATACATCAAAAGTTAAATTTTTCAAATACCTATATGAGTTAAATTATATTCTTGTAGAATATTTTGTTTTAATTCTAAATATCTCTTTTCTTTAATTAGTCCTGCTTTAAATGTTTTGTTTAATATTGCTATTTTTATACTGCAATTAAAAATATTTTCGTTTAGCTTGATGTTTTTCGTATTATCAAATTTGATTTCGTACAACATAAAAATCCTCCTTGCTTGATTAAAATTTCAAAAAAGGCAACAGAAAAAGCCAGTCGTGCTAGCTTCGACTGACTTCTTGTTCTTACATTTTTTGATAATACGATTATATTATGCTGTTCTATAAAGTTCAATTCCCGTTTTTTTCCCTTTTTTCTATCTATGTTATGTTAAGTGCAAGTACACTAAGTGAACTAAACATTCAGTTCACTTAGTGTACTTAGAAATTATCTATATACTTTTACCACCATCTACAAGATATATTGAACCCGTTGTCCACAAAGATTTATCTGATAATAAGAATTCTATTGTTGGTGCTATATCTTTTTTTGCATCTCCTATTCTTCCTAATGGATATAACTTTTTTTTATCTTCTGACCATTTATCATATCCTTCTTGAGTATAATCACCACTTGCTACATAAATATTTGTATATACTGCTGCTGGATTTACACTATTAACTCTTATATTATATTTTCCTAGTTCTTGCCCCATATACTTTGTTAGCATATCAACTCCTGCTTTACTTGCACAATAAGCAATTGAACCTCCTGCTCTTTCAGATGACATAGAAGAAATATTTACTATTGATGGATTAGTTCCCTTTTTCAATAATGGTAGCAAGGTTTTTGTTAGTAAAAATATTCCTGTTAAATTTATATTAATTGAATTATTCCATTCTTCTAAAGTTTGTTCTTCAATTCCTCCAAGTTTTATAATTCCTGCTGAATTTACTAAACCATCTAATCTATTATATTTTTTCTCAATTTCTTCATATATTTTTTTGCAATCTTGCTCTTTACTAATATCTCCTTGTAGGAATGTAACATTGCAAGCATTACTACCTAACTTTTCTTTTGCAATAGATAAATTTTTATCTCCTCTTGAAAGAGAAATAATCTCATAGTTATTTTGTTCTAATAAATATTCTATCGTTCCAAGACCAATACCACTTGTTCCTCCTGTTACTAAAACAATTTTCTTTTCTCTCATCTTTTAACTACCTCCAATTATTATTTTGTAAATCTCCATTGTTTAAAATATGTGCATTTCTCATCATCATTTATTGATATTTGAAAAATCCCATCTATTTCTTGTTTAGTATCTATTTTTGTCATTGTTCTAGTCATTTGCCAATTTATTATACAAGTATTTTCATTAAATGCTACTATATTAAATTTATAGCTTATATCTTTTTGATTATCTGCAACTACATTCCACAAATTTGTTACTTCTTCAAAATTTGCACATGGCTTATCTATTGGATTTTCATAATATTCAACATTCTTGTCTAATGTTTCTAATGTTCTTCTCCAGTCTAATTCTTTCCATGATTCCATAAACTCTTTTGTCCATTTTTCATATCTCTCTTTTAACATGTTCTTCCTCCTCTTATAATTTATTTTATATCACATTTATAACAAAAATGCTACTATTTTAAGTTCACTTGGTGTACTTTATTTAAAATTTTAACAAAATTTGAATACACTTGGTGAACTAATCTCTGTATTTTTATAAAATTTAGTACATTTAGTGAACTTTCGCACTCTGATAGGTGTTTTTTATCCATTCATTTGGTGAATTTTTACATCAAATTTGCTTAAAATTTTTGTTCTTTTATTAACTCTTGA
>CASUIT010000155.1 GCA_949455995.1 uncultured Clostridia bacterium | reverse complement strand
GTTTTTATAAATGGAAAGAGGCATGGAAGTGGTAAAAATATTGATGTATTTGTTCGAAATACTTTCAATTACCCTTCTGGTTCTGATAGTGGTACAAATTACGTGACACGGATCTTTTTCTCAGGACGTTGTTGCTAATGTATGTGAGATCTGGAGCCCGCATGGGACTGTTACGAATCAGGTGATTGGGCGTGATTTCTATGGTGAGTACTTTCCAGTTATGAGGAATGGTAATGTGTCAGAGAGGAGAATGAAGGATACTAGCTGTTATACGAGACCGATGATGTTTGTTTTATAAAAAAATTTAGTATGCACTTAAAACAGTTTTCTTCGAAAGAAAATATTAAATCCCCAACAAGTTTTTGAGTTTGGGGATTTTTTGTTGTATAGGAAAAATCAATTTTCCTATACAACAAAAACACATTCCACACAAATTTGCTAAAGCAAATTTGGCGGACGAACAACAAGCGTGGCATGAAAGGTAATCTAAAAGGTCATAAAATTTTAATCATGCCACTATTGTTCTTTAAAATAATAAAATAAAAACGAAAAAAGCTATACAAAACTAAAAAAAGAATGATATAATAAAAAACAAACAAGAAAAAAGACGGAGGAAAAATAAAAAAATGGGGAATATTGTATTATTAGATGAATTAACTATCAACCAAATAGCAGCAGGAGAAGTAATCGAAAGACCAGCATCTGTCATAAAAGAAATGGTAGAAAACGCAATAGATGCAGGAGCAAACAACATAACAGTAGAAATTAAAAATGGAGGAATATCCTATATAAAAGTAACAGACAATGGAAAGGGAATACCAAAAGACGATTTAGAAATGGCCTTTGAAAGGCATGCAACCAGTAAAATAAGACAAGCCCAAGATCTAAATTTAGTAACAACCATGGGATTTAGAGGAGAAGCATTAGCAAGTATCGCAGCAATTAGTAATGTGGAAATGGTATCAAAAACAAAAGAACAACAAACAGGATATAAAATCAAACTAGAAGGAGGAAACATTTTAGAACAAGAAGAAATAGGATGTCAAACAGGAACCTCCATTACTGTCAAAAATTTATTTTTTAATACACCAGTAAGATATAAGTTTTTAAAAAAAGATTATACCGAATCTGGATACATAGAAGATGCCATTACAAGAATTGCATTAGTCAATCCACAAATAGCCATTAAATTAATAAATACAGGAAAAACAATTATTCAAACAAATGGGAATGGAGATTTAAAAAGTGTTATCTATAGTATTTATGGAAAAGATGTAGCAAATGGCATCATGGAAGTTTCGTATCCTTATGAAGACTATAACATTTTAGGAGTAATTGGAAAGCCAGAAATAGCAAGATCCAATCGTTCTAATCAGTTATTTTTTGTAAATAAAAGATATGTAAAAGACAAAACTTTAACAGCGGCAACCGAACAAGCCTATAAAGGTTTAATACCCATTGGAAAATTTGGATTTGTAGCATTAAATATTGAAATGAATCCAGCAAAAGTAGACGTTAATGTGCATCCAGCAAAATTAGAAGTACGATTTGAAGAAGAAAATAAAGTATTTCAATCTATTTATCATGCCATTAAAGATACCTTATTAAAAAATGATTTAGTAGCAAACACCAATACAAAAAGAGTAGAATTAGTAGAACATTTTCAAAAAGAAAACCAAGGACAAGGATTATTTAGTTTTAGAAAACAAAAGCAAGAAGAAATAGAAAAATATACACAAGAAGAAAGCAAAATAAAAACAAACGTAATACAAGAAGAAGTAAGTGAAAAATTAAAACAAGAAAATAATCCTATGGATACCTCAGATGTATTAGAGCAATTAAAGCAAATGAAGGGAAAACTAGAAAAAGAATTAGAAGAAAGAAAAAATACAACAGTTTCCTTAAAAGAAACAAATACACCATACCAATTAGAAACAAAAGAAGAAATGCCAGCACAAGAAGAAACACAACCAATAGAAACAAAAGAAACCAACTCACCAAAAAAAGAAGAAGAAACCATCGAAGAGACAGAAGTTGAAAAAGAAGAAGAGCAAAAAGAATTAGAAGAAATAAAACAAAAAATACAAAACTTAGATGACAATACACAAGTAGTCTCAGAAGATTTTAATGAAATGTATGCAAAAATGTTTGGAAGAGCACCCATACAAAAAAACGAAGAAACAAAAGAAAAAGAAACAACAAATGGAGAGGAGTTATTAAAAGAAAATATATCAGTATTTGAAGAAACAACAGAAATAAAAAAACCAATTTACAAATTTATTGGAATTGTATTTAATACCTATATCATATTAGAAATAGAAAAAGAAATGTACCTATTAGATCAGCATGCAGCACATGAAAGAATTATGTATGAAAAGGTAAAGAAAAATTATTATAGTG
>CASUIT010000154.1 GCA_949455995.1 uncultured Clostridia bacterium | reverse complement strand
GGGCATACGCGTTTTTCCGTCAAAAGGCTGCAGTTTTCGCAAAAATTCATACCCTTGCTCTGGTCCATAGCCTTTGAAACCTTCTTTGGTTCCTATTTCTTCTACTGCTTTATGCATGGCCTCTATACATGCTGGTACAATTGGTTTGGTTACATCCCCTATTCCTAATTTTATGATTTTTTTATCTGGATGCTCTTTTGTGTATTTTTCTACTTTTTTAGCTATGGTTGAAAATAAATAACTTTCTTGTAATGCTAAAAAGTTTTCATTAATGTAGCTCATAATTTTTTTCCTCCATTTCTCCTTCAAATACAGTAACTGCTGGTCCTGTCATATAAATATGATTATTTTGTGGATTCCATTCAATTTTTAGTATTCCCCCGAAGTAATTCCACATAAGTATTTCTATTTGCAATTCCATTTAAGTTACATGCAACTGCTGTTGCACAAGCACCTGTCCCACATGCTAATGTTTCTCCTGTTCCTCTTTCCCAAACTCTCATTTTGATATGCTCTTTGTCTTGAATTTCTACAAATTCAACATTGGCTTTGTTAGGAAATATTTCTGCTTTTTCTATGATTTTTCCATATTTTTCAACTTCAAAACTATCAACATCTTCCACAATGGTAACAGCATGTGGATTTCCTACTGATACACAAGTAAGCTCAAATTCTCTGTCTATTGCCTTTATTTTTAATTTCTTTACTGGTTCTTGTTTGGCTACTACTGGTATTTTTTCAGGTGTAAAAATTGGCTCTCCCATATCTACTTTGACGGTTTCTACTTGTTGATTCTTTACATTTAATTCTAGTGTTTTTATCCCTGCTAAGGTTTCTATGGTTATGGTTGTTTTTTTAGTTAATTTTTTATCATATACAAATTTTCCTACACAACGTATTCCATTGCCACACATTTCTGCTTCTGTTCCATCTGCATTATACATTTTCATTTTAAAGTCTGCTATCTTACTTTCTTCTATTAAAATTAGCCCATCGGAACCAATTCCAAAATGCCTATTGCTAACAAATTTTGCTAGTGATGATTGATTTTCTATGGTTTGATGGATTGCATCGATATACACATAATCATTTCCTAACCCTTGCATTTTTGTAAATTTTATCATAAAAACCATTCCTTTCCTTTTTTGGGTATATTGGTTCCTTATTGTATAGGCAAATAATCTTTTTTATACAATAAAACAATGAAATATAAATGTATTTCATTGTTTGTTATTGTATCATATACTTTTTTTTTTGTAAAGGGTTCTTTCTTTTGTGTTCTTTTAAGAGTTTGAATGTTTTTTACACACTTTAAATTCCTAAAACATAAGGATTAGTAGATGTTCCATCACCACTAAGAATTTTTACATCTGATCTTAATTTGAAAACCGGCCTAAAACCAGACTCCGAGCGGAATTCTCTCGGATTATCAGGTGAGTAATAGTAAAGCTGACAAAAACCTCTATATTGGGTAAAATCATTTATCATATGGGTACCCCAAGCCATAATTCCAGCATAAGATGTAGAGGATCCCCCACCCCAAATAAAACGAGAAGCCAACCAAAAGAAATTATCACCGAACTCCAGGTAAATATCCAGTTGCAACCATTTGATTATAATCTGATTCATAAAAATTATCTGTATTCTTCAACTGTGCAAATACCCCCATAGCTGAACTATATCCTGAATTTTCATAAAAATATGTTATATCCGCACGTGATCCCACACACCTAGCAGAAGAGGCTAAATCTGTATTTAAATAAGTTTGGGCTGTATCATATAATTGCTTTAATGCTCCATTATAAGAAGCTATACTTTCATCTAAATTAGTAGATCCAATAACAACTTTAGAAACATCCCTTCTGTTATAATTTGAATTCCTTTTCCAGAAGTTGGTCCATATAGTACCATACATTTTCTTCTAGTTCCATTTTTATCAACATAATACACATAATCTTTTTCTTTGATCGAACTGATTGGTTTCGTAACTGTTTTGGTAACTGTATTTGTTATTATTTCATTTCCCACTTTGTCTACAACCTTCATTTTTAATGAATAACTTGTCCCCATTGTTAATCCACTAAATGTATAGCTATTTCCTGTTTGTCCTTCTGTAGGCAACCATGTTGAACCATTATTGATACTAAAATAATATTTTGCTATTCCACTAGAAGCATATTCACTTGTTTGTGCTTGATCTGAAGTTGTTCCTGTTATGGTAATACTATTTTCTGTATTAGTTGTAGATGGCGTAAAATTATTGGGCGGTAATTTATCAATCCATGTTACCTCAGTAGTAGCTGTAGCACCAGTCTCTTCTAAATTGTTTTTCAACCTTACATGAATCACACCATTTTTTTTCATGATAATTCCAGAATCCACATTATAATTTTCCCATGTATTACCATCTGTTGAATATTCTAAAATATATCCTTTTATTTTGGTTTCTGCTTCTACCTTTACATTTTCTTTTGTAAGTCCTCTTGGTGTATAAGTAAATTCAATATCTCCTTCCATTAAATCTGGTGG
>CASUIT010000153.1 GCA_949455995.1 uncultured Clostridia bacterium | reverse complement strand
CGTCAGTCGGTCGCTTTCTACATACTAGACTACCTATGACCGAAAGCGACCGACTGACGGTTTCTGTAATCTTAGGTGTAATAATTCTTTTTCACTTATGGGATTATTGCACCTAATTCACTCATGCTCTCTCCCTCTGGTTTCTAGTATTTTAAAAGAAATTATATAAAAAGAAAAAAATATATAATAATTATTTTTATGAAATTCCAACTACTTAGAACCCAAAGTAGTACAGTTATTTCTGTGCGAAATTGATGTCCAATGTTGGCGGATAGCCGATATTGGATGTCAATTTCCCTGTCCTGAACTGACAAAAAATTTATATGAATATATAAAATTTTTGTCAGTCTGCGTGGAAGTTTGAAACCGAGCCAGGTTTCATAGAGTCAAGAAAAAATTTGAAAAATGTTTTTCTTGGCTCTTCTTTTTAAATAAATTGCAAAATGCAAATTTATTTAAAACATAAAAAATACACTAAGTGAATTTTTTATGCAAGGGTTGTAGGGAAAGTTTTTCCCTGCCACACTGACACTTTTTGCTAACAGCGAAAAAAAGTGTTGTAGTGTGTTACAACACTAATCACAAAATAGCCAAAAGTACAAAATCGCATTTCGTGTTTTCTTATAAAGTTAAACAAGGAGGTCTTAATATATGAGTTATGCAATTATAAGAAATGAAAAATATAAAAGAGAAAATTTAAAGGGAATATATCGTCATAATGAAAGAAGAAATAAAAATTATTCTAATAAAAATATAGATAAATCAAAATCACATCTTAACTATTCGATTAAAGAGCCTACCTATAGTTATGAAAAAGAATTTGATACGATAAGAGAAAAATATAATTTAAAAGGACAAGTCAAAACTGTTAGTAATATAGTATGTGAATATATAATTACATCTGATAAGGAATTTTTTGAATCTATTGGAGAAAAAGAAACAAAAAGGTATTTTGAAACTGCATACAAATTTGTTTGTGAATATAAAAACTTAGGCGAACAGTATATTTTGTCTGCTAAAGTACACTTAGATGAAGAAACCCCTCATTTACATTTAGCTTTTATTCCTGTTGTTCATACTACAGACAAAAAAGGGAATGCTATTGATAAAATTGCTTGTAGTGAATTTTGGAAAGCTAAAGATAGCTACATCCAATTACAAAATGCCTTTTATTCTTATATAAGTGAAAATGGCTTTAATTTGGAAAGAGGAAAATCATCCTCAAGAAAACATCTATCTGTAAAAGATTATAAAGAAATTACTAATTATGAAAAATCTAAACAAACACTAAAAGATATAAAAATAGAACTACCTAATGTTCCTAGCATTAAAGATTTTGGAAAGCTTACTGTAAAAAGAGATGAAAGAATACAAAAAGAAATTATAGATCCAAAAGACAAAATTATTGATATGCTATACTCTGACAATAAGAAATTACATCAAGAACTAGAAAAACAAATAAATGCTATTGATAAAGCTGAAAAATTAGAAAATGAAAGACAATCAATTTTACAAGAGAAAGTAAATCTTGAAAATAAATGTGTTAGATTAGAAAAAAATTTTAATAATAAAGAAACTGAACTAAAAAGAAATTTTAATAAAAAATATGATGAATTATTAAGTGAAAATATCTATTTGAATAAAATTATAAATACATTTGAAAAAACTATCAAAAAATTTATAAGTTGGGTCTGCAATAGATTTGCAGTTAATGAAGAAGGTACCTTGATAACAGATTTTCAACAGGAAACTAATACTTTTATCAATCCAATAAAGCAAATTGAATATGAAAAAGAACAAGAAGAATTTGAGTTATAGCAAACGAGGGAAAATGTTTAAAGTTTCCATCTATATGCTTACATATCCAAGTCATCATATATGTTCTTTCTTCAACTATAAATCCAATGGAACAATTATCTGTGAAAAACGAGGAAATGAATATAATAATATTTTATAACTCTATATATTTTCTAAATTAATAATTTGATGAACAGAGGGGCTAAGATATGAATATCTTGCCCCTTGTTCATTAATTATAACTACTATATTATGCTGAAATTGTTAAAATTGCCGGATTTACCACTCCGTCGCCTTCATGATTGTATTTTGAGTTGTGTTGCACTCTCAATTCTTCGCCGTATTTCCAAACCGAAGACAGAATACTGACTGCACAGCCATACATGAAACCAGTTATACCATATATATCGGCTAAATGAGAACTCATATCCCATACATCAGACAATTTCTTGTCATGTTTAGCCATCAAGTATTCCATATACTGTGCCCATAAGATTGTGTAATCTATTATACAGTTACTGTAACCGTCTTTGGAGTTAATGGCTTTGCAGTTCTCCCATTCTTCCTTCTTATTTTTATCAGCAATGGTAAAATCTGCATTTCGTTTCTGGAACTGTCTTACTTTCTGAACAACATCCTTTTTTCTGCACTCCTTTTTAAGGGATTTCGCATGATCTCGGACATATTCTGGCGAATTGTAATATTCCTGCATTTCCTTTTCCCATAAACCGCTGGACATATCACAACTTCTCTCGTAC
>CASUIT010000152.1 GCA_949455995.1 uncultured Clostridia bacterium | reverse complement strand
TAGTAAATGGGCTAATGCAAAAACAAATGATGGAAGTTATTTTGTATGGATACCAAGATATGAATACAAAATTTTAAGTGGAGAAGGAACAACTCAAGCAGGAAAGATTGAAGTAAAATTTATCCCAACCAACCAAACAACACCAGATGAAGGATATAAAATACATCCAGCATTTATCGATGGAACCAAAAATCATTTTAAAAATGGTGAATGGGATAAAGAACTAGCAGGAATTTGGGTAGCCAAATATGAAATAAGTATGGAAACCAATGGAGTAGCAACAACAACATCAAATGAAAGTGTAGGAAATGTAGTAACAAATGATACGATAAAAATGGTAAGTAAACCAAATGTAAGCAGTTGGAGATATATTAATGCGGGAAATAGTTATACAAATTGTTATGAATATGATAAAGAAAAAGAAAGTCATTTAATGAAAAATAGTGAATGGGGGGCTGTTGCTTATTTAACCCATAGTCAATATGGAAGAAATAGTAATGAAATAGCCATAAATAATAGTAGTTCCTATATAACCAAAACAGGAGGAAACATGGCAAGTAGTACAGGAAATGAATATGGAATTTATGATTTAAGTGGTGGAACATACGAGCTAACAGCCACATATCTTGCAAATGGAAACATTAATTTAGAAACATATGGAGCATCTTTTACAAAAACAGTAGCAGACCCAGAAGCCTATCTAACTAAAAGTACAAAATATGTAACAATTTATCCACATGATGTTTCAAATGATGAAGATATTAACAATTATCTTACCTATCAAAATGCTGGATATGGCCATGGAGATGCCATACTTGAAACATCAACAGGAGGAGAAATAGGAAGTACAACTAGTTGGTTTGCAGATAGTTCTGTATTTTTAGCTTATACAACATCGTTTTGTTATCGAGGTGGTTATTATGATAGTGGAGCTACTGCAGGTATATTTAATTTTAATCGCAGTGATGGTAACAGTGATGGTAGATTTGGATTTCGTTTAGTTTTTATAGAATGATTATCAGTAATACTAGCCTACCTTCACCTATCCATCTAATAATCTCCTCAAAAAATTAAAGTTTGTAGAGTTTGAAAAATAAAAACAGATTAAATCTAAAATTTTGTGTGGAATATAAAAAGAATACTTGAAAAGTATTCTTTTTTGATATAAAATGGTATGGTCTAGGAAAGAAAAGGAAATACTATTAAAAAACAAAAAAGAAAGGAAGCGTTAAAAATGAATAAAAAAACAGTAAAAGATATGGAATTGAAAGGAAAGAAAGTATTAGTACGTTGTGACTTTAATGTACCAATGGATGAAAAACAAAACATAACAGACAATACAAGGATAGTAGCAGCCATGCCAACCATTAAATATTTAATAGAAAATGATTGTGCTATCATCTTGTGTTCACATTTAGGAAGACCAAAAGGAGAAGTAAAACCAGAATATTCTTTAACACCAGTAGCAAAAGAACTAGAAAAATTATTAGGAAAAAAAGTAATCATGGCAAGAGATGTAATAGGGGAAGAGACAAAAGCAAAAGCCAAAACATTGCAAAATGGTGAAATTATGTTACTTGAAAATGTAAGATTTCACAAAGAGGAAACAGACAATAACGAAGAATTTGCAAAAGCATTAGCTAGTATGGCGGAAATTTATGTAAATGATGCTTTTGGTTCAAGTCATAGAGCCCATGCCTCTACAGCAGGAGTAGCCAAATTTTTACCAGCAGTATCTCGGTTTTTTAATTGAAAAGGAATTAGAATTTTTAGGAAATGCCATAGCAAATCCTAAAAGACCTTTAGTAGCAATTTTAGGGGGAGCTAAAGTTTCCGATAAAATAGGTGTTATTGAAAATTTGTTAGATAAAGTAGATACACTAATAATTGGTGGAGGAATGGCCTATACCTTTTTAAAAGCAAAAGGCTATGAAATAGGAAAATCAATTTGTGAAATGGATAAATTAGAATTAGCAAAAGAATTAATGAAAAAGGCAGAAGAAAAAGGGGTAAAATTAATGCTTCCTATAGACACTAAAATAGGGAAAGAATATAGTCAAGATACACAAAGCAAAACAGTAAAAAGCACAGAAATCCTAAAAGAATGGGAAGGTTTAGACATTGGAGAAGAAACCATAAAAATTTACACACAAGAAGTAGAAAAAGCAAAAACGGTAATATGGAATGGTCCACTTGGTGTATTTGAATTTGAACAATTTGCCATAGGGACTAATAGTATAGCAAAGGCGTTAGCACAAATAGAGGCAACCACTATTATTGGAGGAGGAGACTCAGCAGCTGCTGTAAAAAAAGCAGGACTAGAAGATAAAATGACACATATTTCAACAGGAGGAGGAGCATCTTTAGAATTTTTAGAAGGAAAAGCATTACCAGGAATTGAATGTCTATTAAATAAATAAAATTAGAAAGAGAAAAATAAAAATGGAATTATTAGATGTTTTAGATGAAAATGGAAACCCAACAGGAAAAGTAGAAAATAAAGATGTCATACATGATACAGGATTATGGCATAAAGAAGTAGATGCTTGGATTATGAATGAAAAAGGAGAATTACTATTTCAAAAAAGGTCAGCAAGCAAA
>CASUIT010000151.1 GCA_949455995.1 uncultured Clostridia bacterium | reverse complement strand
CCTCCCTTTACTAAATTTATACTTACAAATTCAACTCTACAAATCAAGATTTATAGGGAGTGTGCAGTTAAGTTGACAGCATGGAATATTTAGTAACAATCTCATTTTTATTTTTATAAATACAATCATTAGCAATAACGCCTCTTACAGAAGATAGAGGATAGATATTGGAGTTTTTTCCTATGATAGTACCAGGATTTAAGACACTTCCACATCCAATTTCTACTTCATCACCAATCATGGCTCCAAACTTTTTAATTCCTGTTTTAATTTGTTGGTTACCATTTTTTACAATTACTAATTGTTTATCTGATTTTACATTAGAAGTAATAGAACCGAGCTCCCATGTGTGCTTTATAACCTAATATGGAATCTCCTACATAGTTGTAATGTGGAACCTGTACCTCATTAAATAAAATAACATTTTTCAATTCTGTTGAATTTCCAACCACACAATTATTTCCTACAATTACTTTACCACGGATGAAAGCACAGTGCCTAATTTGTGTATTTTCTCCAATAATTGCAGGACCATCCAGATAAGCAGATGGCATTACAGTTGCGTTTTTTGCAATCCATACATCTTTTTTGACTTGCTCATATATTCTAGGATCTAACTGTTTTCCTAATTCTAATATATAATCATTAATACGACTTAGTACTTCCCAAGGGTAAGTTACCGTTTCTAATAAATCTTTTGCGATCGTTTCTTCTAAATTATAAAGGTTACAAATTTTGCAATTTTCCATTTTCTAATCCTTTCTTTTTGAGACAAAAAAGACCTGTCCCTATTGTCTCATTTTCTATTCCAATATTTTTCATATAGTTCTTTTGCTGTTTTTGGACTGTCTATTCCTTCTTTATTTTTAACAGGAGCAAAGTCGTCTTCTCTTTTTCCTCTTAGTATTGCAATGTCGTCAAAAAATTCGAAGGCATCAAAAATAAAAGATTCAAATTTATAGGAATTTGGTTCTTTTGGTATAATTTCTCGGTCATTTTCATCTATGTAAGAGTTTTTTTTGAAGGCACAATGGTATATTAGTGTTTCTTTGCTTACTTTTTCTAAAGCGTCTATGGTAAATAGGTGACATACGATGTTGGATTCGCCATATTTTAATTCGCCATTTTCATCGGTTTCTTCTGCCATTTTTTCTGGAAGTTCTGCATATTCTATTACTTTTGGGTGTCCATTCATTTTACAAAATACACCCACTTTTTCATGTGGATTTGCTTTTACTACGGATTTTGAGGCGATTTTAGTGTTTTGCTTGATTGCCATTCCAAGTAAAGTAATATCTACCATTTTTAAAAGTACATTGTCAACACCACCAATGAAGATCCATTTTATTCCTTTTTCTTTCATTTCTGCAAGACTTCCACTTCTTCGTAAAGAAGAATAGGTACCGCCATTTCCATCTGAGGCTTCTTTTATTTTGTGTTCTTTACTAATTAGAAATTTTCCATTAATATCTACTAATGGTAATTCACTTTGTGTAAATAAAAAAACACTTTTTTTATCATATCCAAAATAGTTGTGTTTTTCTAAGAAAGATTTTGTTTCTTCATGATTTTCTTTACTTGTCATGATATACCATGGTATAATAACTTCATATTTTTTATTGGCTTCTTTTAGATTTTCTGCTAATATTTCAAATAAGTATTTTCCTTTTCCATAAACATCTAATTTAAAGGTTCCTTTGGGTCCTGGATGTCCGCAATCTGCTTCCTTGTCCTCCAGCCATAGTAACTACAGCATATTCATGATTTTTGATGGCTGTTATTCCTAACAGATCGAGTTCTTCTTTTTGTATTTTTGATAGTTTAGCTTTGTCTAAATAGGAGATGTTTTCTATTTTGTTTTCTTTTATTTTAATTTCTCTTTTAGTATTTTCATATAGTTCCATGATTTGTTGGAAATCTATTTTTTCTATTTGTTCGATTAGTTCTTCTTTTTGTGTTCCTTCTAATTTTTCTAATAAATTAATAAGGTGTTCTTGATGATATGTTTTTAGTAGTTTTATAATATCTTGTATTTTATCCATTTTTTCCCCATCCTTTTAGTTATTTTGACAATCATGTTATATTATATGAAATTTTACCATAATTGCTCCTAATTATCAAGTTTTTTTAGTTTTGAGTTTTTATTTTTTTTACAGGTAAAAGGTTACAATCCACAGTTGTCTGAAGTTAATCGAACCAAAAGCTTGTCATAAAACACATTGTATTTTTTATTTAAACTTGTCATATTCTAAAAAAAATTTCCATATATATTAACTAAAGTAATTGAAGAACTAACATTTCGATTAAGAAGTAAGGAGGTATATAGATGGAAAATACAAGATTGTATGAAGACATCGCAAAAAGGACAGATGGTGACATCTATGTAGGAGTGGTGGGACCAGTAAGAACAGGTAAGTCTACCTTTATTAAAAAATTTATGGATTTATTAGTCATTCCAAATATTGATAATGAATACAAAAAAGAAAGAGCAAAAGATGAATTACCTCAAAGTGCTGGCGGAAAAACAATAATGACGACAGAACCAAAATTTATTCCAAACGAGGCAATTGAGATTACATTAGATAACAATTTAAAATTTAAAACAAGGTTAGTAGATTGCGTAGGTTACTTAGTAGATAATGCAATTGGTTATTTAGAAGATGATATGCCTA
>CASUIT010000150.1 GCA_949455995.1 uncultured Clostridia bacterium | reverse complement strand
TAAATCTATCATGAAATTTATTAGTTTTAGCAACTTTTAAGATAGGATATTCTTTATTAAATTTTTTAATATCTAAATTTTCAATATTACTTTTATCAGATGTTAAAATAACAACTTCTACATTGTTTTTCTTTTTAGCTAACATCTTCAAAACACTGTCATCTATATAATTGTCTATAATTAAAATTTTGTTATTTGCCTTTTTTATGATATCTATAATCAAGCTATATGCATCATATATTTGACCATCAAAAAATATCCTTTGTTTGATATTTTCTTCCAATTGTAATTGATCAAATATTATATCGAATTTTTTATCTTGCTCAATGAATTTTTGGTCCATTTTATTTTCAATAGTAACTACTTTTTCAAATAAATTCTTATTTACATTTATGAATTTTCTCATTTCCACAAATGCATCCATTATTTTAATACTAACTTGTATAGCAACTTCACTTTTTAATATTCCAGACAACATAGCTATTCCTTGTTCTGTAAAAACATATGGCAAATATTTTTTGCTTCTATATTTATTATATTCTAATTTTGAGGTGGTCACAATTTGTGACCACATAATTTCTAATTCTTTTTCTGTTAATTGAAAACAAAATCTTTCGGGAAATCTATCTATATTTCTTTTTACAGCTTGATTAACTTTTTTAGTTTCATAATTATACAACATTGCTACGTCACTATCTAGCATTACTTGTTTTCCTCTTATGGTATATATTAAATTTTTTATATCTTCATTTGTTAATTCATTTTGAATTGCTAATTTATTTTCTTCCATGGTTTCACATCCTTTTCTTACTTTATATATTCTAAAACATTTGTTCTTCAATGTCAAGAGTTTTACAATTTTTAATTTCAAAATTTATACTATTGAAAAGATATAAAGCAACTTTATTTTGCTGTGCTGAATCCATTTCCATAATTTTGCTTGAAACAAAAATTGTATAAGGATAGTTTGCAAAGTTAACAGTAGTTGTTTTGTATTCCATATTAATTTCTTTTAGCAAATTATCAAATTGTTTATACATTTCTTTTTTATCATATTCTAAATTTGTATGACTGTAATTATCACACATACATATTGCTAATCTTAATTTATTTTCTAAGTCCATATCTTTTATCATATCTATTACATAATTTAATTTTTCATCATTCATATTTTTTATTCCTTTCGATTTTAATTTTTTTATTCCTTTTTGGGGTATGGGGTGTAAAACCCATTTTTGAATTTGTGCGGGAGTACAAATGCAGTGCTTGCTAGGACAAGAATTTTTAATTTTTAAAAATTCGCATTTTTTCTTGTACTATTTTTAAGTTCATTTTCTTTAAAAAGTTCAACCCACTTTATGCAATTTCTGATGGAATTCTCGGTATTAATGTTAAATAATCTACTATATTTTCGTTTTCAATATAAGGGCAATTTATAATTCCACCATCATAAAAATTTTGTTTTAATAGCTCATTATATATTGTTAAAGTTGCATTGTCATACTCATTATTTGCAATTTTATTATTAGAAAACACAAAATAATCTTCTTGCAATTTTTCTAATTCTCCGATAGTAATTGCTTCTTTATAAATAAAACCTATATTGTTATTTCGTAGTATTTCATATAAATATTCAATGTAATCTTTGCTACTTTTTGAGATAAATTCTTCTGTAAATTTAATATTAGTTATCTCAATATTGTAGTTTTTATCTCTCTTAATTTCGATTGTATCTATTAATCTTTTAATCAATTCTTTCTTTGATTTTCTGTTTAAACTATCAAAAATAAATGAAAAGCCCATTTTGTTTTTGAGCATAACTTCATTACCCTTAATATCACAATCCAACTTTTTTAATAACTCTATTGTATATTCTTTATAATCATTGTTTGGATCAATCTGTTTCTTTTTCTTATTCAAGTTCTCAATTTCTTTTTTTATAGTATCGTTTTTATTATTAATTATTTCAACATTTAATGTAGAACTCAAATATAAATCTACTAATTTTTTCTCTTGCATTTTTAGTTTTTCAATAGCTTTTTCTATGTCTTTAATATCTTTTGTTTTTGTAGAATTGCATACAATAATTTCATTATCCATATCATACATATACCTTGTCAATTCATTTAAAACTCTAACTAATTTTTCTTCTATTTTTTCTGAACTATAATGTATTCCTTTTGATTTGCAATTAGGATTTTTACAAGTTAAATGATAATATACTTTTTCTTTTGGTGTCCCACTATATTTAAAAGAGTTAGTAGAAGACAGTATTTTACCACAAGTAGGGCATCTTACAATACCAGTAAATAAGTGAATATGTTCTCCATAATTTGAGTGTTTGTTTCTTTCCAAAACTTTTCTTGTTATATTCCATGTTTCCATATCTATAATTGGCTCACAGTAGTTTTCAACTCTTAATATATCTTGTGGTTTTCTGCAATATTTACCATATTCAAATATGCCAATATAAATAGAATTAGTTAGTATTTTGTAAACTCTATCACTTGTCCATTTTCCAGCCTTTAAATAAGTATTATTATTTTTCATAGTTGTTGCAATGCTTCTTGTAGAATTTCCCTGCTTACATAATTCAAATATTTCTTTAACATTTTGTGTAATTTAATGTCTTTTAGTAGTCTTTGCATTTCTGGTCGCATTAAATCTTTGCCAGAATGACCTGCGTCATTATATACATCTACAATATCATAACTGTTTTTCTCACAATATTCCTTTATCATTCGTAACTGTGAATCAATAGAGTAACCATTATCTCTTTGA
>CASUIT010000149.1 GCA_949455995.1 uncultured Clostridia bacterium | reverse complement strand
GGTGGAAATGGCTATGGTATGGTTTACTATTTCTGCTTTTCCTACTATTTGAGCTATTTTATTAAAACTTTCTAAATCACTTTGGAACCATTTTTTTACTCGTATGATGTCAATTCCACATTTTCGTAAATATGCTGCTGCTTCAAAGGTTCTTACTCCTGTTTTGAAGGTAAAGTTTTTGGTGTCCATCATGATTCCTGCATATAAACTTTCTGCTTCTATGGTTTTTAATTCGATTTTTTCTTCTGCGTATTGTATTAATTCGGTTACAAGTTCTGCTGCTGATGAGGCATATACTTCTTGGAAGGTTAAGGTTGCATTTTCGATAAAATCTGCACTTCTTCTATGGTGGTCTATGATGACTATTTGTTTTACTTTTTCTAATAATTCTTCGGATTCTACATAGTTTAGTTTATGGGTGTCTACTACTACTACTAAGGTTTCTTTGTCTACATTTTCTAAGGCTACTTCTTTGTTGATGATGACGTCTTCGTATTCTTCTTCTTTTTCTATTGATTTTTGGAATGCTTCTAAGGCAGATGCTTTTTTATCCATTATAATGTAGGTGTTTTTTTCTAGTGTTTTGGCTAATCGATAAATTCCAAGACTTGCTCCTACACAGTCCATGTCTGGGTTGGTATGTCCCATGATCATTACTTTTTTGGATTCTTTTATTAGGTTTTCTAATGCATGGGCTACAATTCTTGCTTTTACTTTGGTTCTTTTTTCTACTTCTTGGACTCTTCCTCCAAAGAATTTATAAATGTCATTTTGTCGAATGACTGCTTGATCTCCTCCTCTTCCTAGTACAATGTCCATAGAAGCTTGTGCGGATCTGTATTTTTCTTTGTCTGTATTTCCTTCATTGGAAATGGCTATGCTTAAGGTAAATTGTATTTCTTTTATTTTGTCTAATATACTAAATTTGTCTTCTTTTAGCATTTCTAAATATCTTTGCTCAAAGAAGTAAATGTATCTGTCTTTTTCCGTTTTTATTAATACACCATTCATTTGGTCGGTCCATTCGTATATGTATTGGTCTATTTTGGCAATAACTTGTAGTTTTTCTTCTGTTTCTAATCTTTGTATGGTTTCTTCGTAATTGTCTACCATAATGATTCCAACACATGTTTTGGAATCTTGATATTCTTTTTTTAATTTTTCCTTTTCGGTGTCGTCTATAAAGTAAAGTATTACCATGTATCCTTTTTTACTTTTTTTGAGATTTACATATTTTCCAACGATTCGGTAAATTTTATGGTCGATTTCTATTTGCTTGATGATGTCTTGATTGTTTTTTTTCTGCTTTTTTTCTATTTCATTTTTAATGTCTATGCTTAGTTCTTTTATATAAGTGTTTATGTCGATGTTGGCAAATTCAGAAGCAAATTTTGAACTTCTCCATATGACATTTCCATTGGTTTCTAGTATGACTAGTGGAAATGGTGAGTTAATTAAACTGGTTTTTGCTGTAGAATCTACGGTTAGTGTTAGTTCTTGTAGTGTTTCTGATATTTCACTTTTCCTTTTGTTGTTTGTATAACAACTGTATAATACAATGAATAGAAAAATCCCTATAGATGGTAGTATCATATAGGTAGTTTTAATACATATATAAACTAATAAAATAAATATGATGGCTAAATAGATTTTGGTTTTAGATACTAGTGTTTCTAATATTTTTGGGCTATTATTTTGCATGCACTTTCTCCCTTTTTTTTATTCTTTTCTATTTTACTAGCAAATAGGCTATTTGTCAAGAAACTTAAAAAATCAGCTTTCCCTCTGATTTTTTTCATTATTAAAATTTCCCGATCCAAGCTTTTGGATCATCTGGTAACCAATTTAATCCTATGAAATCTTCTCCTTGAAGATTCTTCTTTAGGACGAAAGGTGCGCCCCATTCTGCAAGTAAGGTTCCGTATGGTTCCTCCTGTAGTGTGATTTAAGTAGTATTTTACTTTCACACAGTTCGAACAAAATTGCTCTTTTTCACCTCCTGCTGCATTTCGCCCAACAAAACGACCTGTATATGGGGATCCATGATAATCGTCACCCTCACCATTAGCCATGGAACCATCATATATCGAATGTGCTATGCTTGGCATACCATTAGTTATCCCAACTAATCCACCTAAGACCTTAGCCCACAATGTCTGACATGTCAAAGTATTTTCGAGACACACACAATCTCTCATCACAGAATTGCCATTTATCCTACCAATTGCACCACCAACTACTTGTTGTCCCTGAGCAGACGCAAAGATATTATTATCAAATGAGATAGAATTAGATAAAATCGAATTCCCTCTACCTACACCACTTATTCCTCCGACCTAACATCTCTGCATTAATCGAGTTATTAAAACTTGCAACCTTTTCAATTGTTCCATCATTAATACCACATACAGCCCCTGCACGAGTTCCTGTTACATTTGCTCCCGAAACATATAAATTCGAAATCACAACATAATTATAAATAGTACTGACCAACCTTTTCGCACTTCTATTTTTTAGTTTTTTCTCCACTTCCACCGTCTAAGTCAAAAGTTATCTTCCATTTTTCTTTATTTACTTTTCCAATTTTTAAGGCATTGTCTATTTCTACGATTATTTCATATCCTTTTGTAATTTATTATCTTCATTTCCCATATTTAAAATATTGAATTTATAATATATAGTTATTTCTTTACTTTCTGATATTTCTATCTTATCTACTAAAGATACAAGCATTGTTCTTGTTATTTCTTTCATATTAACAAAATCATTAACAAGTTTATTTATATCTA
>CASUIT010000148.1 GCA_949455995.1 uncultured Clostridia bacterium | reverse complement strand
TTGTAATAACAATGTGTTTAAGATTTTAAACAGACTATTAACAACACAGTAAAGTAATTGATTTATATATTTTTGTTTTTATTTGTAGGTGTGAAATTGTAGTTTGTTGGAATAGAGAATCTAAAAAGGAAAGAGGGTGAGAAAAATAAAACACAAGTTAGACAGCAGAGGTACAAAAGATAAGATAATTGAATTATTCTTTACAAAACATTTAAAACCAGTTAATATAGCAAAGAAATTAAATGTTGGTATGCCATATATAACAAAGATAATTCAAAAAGATTCAAGATATATTCGAGAAAAAGAAACAAGAAGGCAAGAAAACAAAGAAAAGAACAAAACTCAAAAACGAATATATGCACAAAACAGAAGAAAAAAGGAAAAAGAGGAAAAGCAAGAATATCAAAAATTATTAGTACAGATAAATAGAGATAATGAATATTTATCTACTAAAAAGAAAGAAAATGATTTACAATTTGTAAACTGCAATAGAAGTGCTTATGTAGTGATTTAGTATTAAAAGATAATATAAATGCAGGATATGCAGTTCCTAAAAGAGTTAGCAATATTGTAAATCCCAATATGATAAAGAGTAATAAAATATGTGTTTAATTGTATGCTTTGAAATAATCAAGGTGTATTTTTTTACTCTAATTTAGAAAGAGGTATTAAGAATGATTTTATTAATCAAGAATTTTGGAAAATATGTTGAATAGCAATAGGTTAATAATATTTAAGTTACAGGAAATTTCATTTCCTATAACTTAAAAAGAATTGTACAGAAAAATTATTGCATAATTTTTCGCACAACAAATCTTATACGCTTATACTAGACCTTATTAAAATAAACAATAGTTAATAATAAGCAAAAGGTCTAGTAAAGCTAGATTTGTTTATAACTGAATTAATAACCATAAATAGCTATTCACAGGAAAGAAATAGGTATTTTATGAAACAAGAATATAAAATAAAAGAAGTATTTAATGAGAATGCTAAAACAATACAAGAAAAACTACAAGAGACATTTATAAATTATTTAATTGAAAAAGTTAATAATAAATAGTTGTATAGGCTAGATTGTATGTATTTTTACATATAAACTAGCCTAAATTTTTAAATATGAGTTGAAATGTTTTTGTAAAAATTATATAATTCAGAGGTTTAAATGATAACAATAGCAAATCCTGAAAAATATATTGCAGGATTATATGAAAGATTATCCAATGAAAATATTGAAGTCGGTAATAGCGAAGTAATAGTAACAAATGAAGATGAGCAAGAAAGAGGAAGTATCAGTACACAAAAACTATTTTTAAGAAACTTTTGTAAAGACAACAATATACAAGTATATGATGATTACACAGATGACGGAGTTTCTGGAGCAACATTCGACAGACCAGACTTTAATAGAATGATAAAGGACATTGAAAATAAGAAAATTAATTTAATAATTGTAAAAGACTTATCAAGGTTTGGGAG
This sequence comes from uncultured Clostridia bacterium, assembly GCA_949455995.1. Classification (GTDB taxonomy): domain Bacteria; phylum Bacillota; class Clostridia; order TANB77; family CAG-508; genus CAG-269. Next base: position 1,405 of record CASUIT010000148.1, on the reverse strand, counting down.
ATTATCAAGCAAAATATCGTACTATTTAGAAGAATTTTTTATTGAAAAAGGTGTAAGATTTATAGCAGTAACAGATGATATAGACACAGGGCATATTGAAACATCAGAAGAAATGGTACAATTCAAGGCATTTTTTAATGAATGGTTTTTACGAGATACATCAAGAAAAGTAAGAAATGGAAAGAAAACAAGAGCAAAAGAGGGAAAAGTAATGACAACATATCCAACTTATGGCTATAAAAAAGATCCATTAGACTATAACCATTATGTAATAGACCAAGACATTGCTCCAATTGTTAGAAGAATATTTATGTTAGCACGAAATGGAATGACACCAACAGAAATAGGAAAATACTAACAGATGAAAGAACTCTAGTGCCATCAGAAATAGTAGGAAACGGACATACAAGAAAAGATGGAATAAAGCGAGGTTGGAACAGAAACACAGTAAAAAGAATATTACAAAATGTAACTTATTTGGGTTGGGTATCAAATGGAAACACAAAAAAGATAAACTATAAAAGCAAGAAAACAATGATAATGCCTAAAGAAGATAGAATAATTGTAAAAAATATGCATACACCAATAATAGATGAAGAAACTTTTAATATTGTTCAAGAACAAATAGAAAGCAGAACATCAACAAGAGTAAAAAGTTATGATTGGTTACTAAAAGGATTAGTATGTTGCAAAGAATGTGGCAAAAAATTAAGTCTAGTACCACAAAAACACCCAAACAAAACAACATTTTATTTAAGGTGTAACACCTATGCTACTAATACACATTTAGGTTTATGCACACCACATAGCAATAACCTAGAAAAAGTAACAGAATTTGTAATCGAGCAAATAAAGAAAAGATGTAGAAAATTTTTAGATGAAGAAAAATACACTAAAATAGCAAATACATCAAAAGACAAGATAATCAAAGATAGGTTTAATGTTAAAAATGAAATTCTTATTTTAGAAAAGAAAGTTAAAGATATAAACAAGCGAATAGACAAGTTATATGAAGATAAATACAATGGATTATTCGAAGATGAAGATTTTACAAGACTTTATTCAAAACAGATAGAAAATAGAAAACAAGCAGAAGAAAGAATAAGACAGTTACAAGAACTAGAAGAAAAACAAGATTCATCAGTAGATATAAATAAACTTGTAAGCGACTTTGTAAATATGAAAGAAATAACAAGAACAATGCTTGTATCTTTAGTAGATAAAATAGAAATATCAGAAAATAAAGAAATAACGATATATTATAAATTCAATATTTTAAATATGAGAAATGAGAATAATAAATTACAAAATGTTGGCTAAATTAAAAAATAGTCATAATAGAATATTATTACAATCATTGTATTACTCATTTTAGCAGGAATAAGTATAGCAACCTTAACAGGAG
>CASUIT010000147.1 GCA_949455995.1 uncultured Clostridia bacterium | reverse complement strand
ATGCCCAGAACCGGAATCGAACCAGTGACACGAGGATTTTCAGTCCTCTGCTCTACCAACTGAGCTATCTGGGCAAGTTTCATTTGCTGTAACAAATACTATACTGTATTTGAGTTGTTTTGTCAATTATTTTTTATGCTATTGACAAAATAATTTATTGCTATATAATAATAAGTGAAAATGTTACCCAATAGAACATGATTAACAGCAAAAAAACACTCAAGAGGTCGTATCTCTTGAGTGCTTTACATTTAGGCTGATTGCTGTTGCATTATTTTCTGTCCAGCCATTTGCAGATATAGTAGCTTACAATACCTGCTGTGACAGAAATTATAAAATTTTCCCAATAGTACATGATACTCCCTCCTTCCTGCTGGAAAGAGTCAACAGCAATATTAGTATATAGTATTTGTCATTTTTTGTCTAGTTTTTGTCTAACGTATAAAAAATGATGATTGACAAAGACAAAATATGTGATACAATGAGTAAAAACAATAATAAAAAAAGCGTTTGAAGAAAGCTAAATCTTGCAATAATACTACAGAGAGCCAATGTTTGGTGGAAATTGGTGTAAAAAAGAGATGTTCCACTTTCTGAGCTACTTGGTGAAAGCCAAGAGGGTAAGCCCTTTACTGCTGTTTTGAGTGGCTTATAATGATAAAGATATAAGCAATTTGGGTGGCAACACGGGAAAATAGCTCTCGTCCCTTTTTATGACAATAAAAAGAGATGAGGGCTTTTTATATTATAAAAAACATTAAGGAGGAAATAAAAAATGTTAGATATTAAATTAATTCGTACCAATCCAGAATTAGTAAAAGAAAATATTAAAAAGAAATTTCAAGACCAAAAATTAGTTCTGGTAGATGAAGTGATTGAAATGGACAAGCAATTTAGAGAAACAAAAGGAAAATGCGATGACTTGAGAAGTCAAAGAAATTCCATAAGTAAAGCAATAGGTGGTATGATGGCAAAAGGACAAAAAGAAGAAGCAGAAAAAGCCAAAACACAAGTTGCAGAAATGGCAAAAGAATTGACAGAATTGGAAGCATTGGAAGAAGAATTGACAGCAAAAATTAGAGAAAGAATGTTAGTCATACCAAATATTATTGATGATAGCGTTCCAATAGGAAAAGATGATAGTGAAAATGTAGAAGTAGAAAAATTTGGAGAGCCAGTGGTGCCTAATTTTGAAGTACCATATCATATTGATATTATGGAAAGCCTTGCAGGCATTGACTTGGATAGTGCTAGAAAAACAAGCGGAAATGGCTTTTATTATCTTTGTGGAGATGTAGCAAGACTACATTCTTCCATACTTTCTTATGCAAGAGATTTTATGATAAATAAAGGATTTACGTATTATATACCACCATTTATGATTAGAAGTAATGTTGTAACAGGTGTTATGAGCTTTACAGAAATGGAAAATATGATGTATAAAATAGAAGGAGAAGATTTGTATTTAATTGGTACAAGTGAACACTCTATGATAGGTAAATTTATTGATACCATATTAGATGAGGAAACATTGCCACAAACATTAACAAGCTATTCTCCATGTTTTAGAAAAGAAGTGGGAGCACACGGCATTGAAGAAAGAGGCGTTTACAGAATACATCAGTTTGAAAAGCAAGAAATGATAGTAGTATGTAAACCAGAAGATAGTCCAAAATGGTTTGAACAGCTTTATAAAAATACAGTAGAATTTTTTAGAACATTAGATATACCAGTGAGAACATTAGAATGTTGCTCTGGTGACTTGGCAGATTTAAAAGTAAAAAGTATTGATGTAGAAGCGTGGTCACCAAGACAGAAAAAATATTTTGAGGTAGGTAGCTGCTCTAATTTGGGAGATGCACAGGCTCGCCGTTTGGGTATTCGTGTAAAAAATAAAGAAAAAGGCAATTATTTTGCACATACATTAAATAATACAGTAGTTGCACCACCACGTATGCTCATAGCATTTTTAGAAAATAATTTGAATGAAGATGGTAGTATTACAATACCAAAACCATTACAGCCATATATGGGTGGTACAGAAGTGTTAAAACCAAAAAATAAATAGTAAATGAGGAGGGGTTTCCCTCCTTTTTTTGTTAGTAATAACGAAAAATGACGATAAAAGTAAAATATTGCTAAATAAAACTGACTATTTTTATAAAAGACTACTATATATTACAATATTATAATATGCTAAAATATTATAATATAAAGTGTGATATAAAGAACTTCTAAATATGTACTAAAGTAAATAAATAAGGAGGGATAATTTGAAGAAATATAGTAAATATGTTTATTTTTTAGTATTGCTTTTTTTCATATATGTCACACGAAAATATCATATTTATATAACAACAACACCATCTGCGATACAATTTGTAGGTTTCTTTTTGTTGTATACTATGACAACATTTTGCCTTATCAATGTATTTCCGCAGCACAATAAATTGCTGATAAAAGTTAGTACAGTGCTGTTTATACTGGTGTTTATAATACACACTTTATCTAATATTGCATTACCTTTTGATGATTTTAGTAATAAAATATTATATCCTTGTATAACAGCTAGCATACTATATAGTGCATCAGCATTTGGTTTGATGTTTTTGACAAAAAAATATAGTAAAAATTAATGTCACTTTATTTGCAACATTTTCTTACAATACTGCTAATAAAGAAGTAAGCTGTGTATCAAAATATAGTAGATACACTAACCTTACACCAACTGAAGAAGTTATCTCAAACACAGGAAAAGGTAGAAAGTGTACTGCAAGTTTAACATTTTATTTTTCAGGAAAATTCAATCATAAAACACATGAAATTATTTGTGATTATAAAGGAACTCCTAAATATGTACTAAAGTAAATAAATAAGGAGGGATAATTTGAAGAAATATAGTA
>CASUIT010000146.1 GCA_949455995.1 uncultured Clostridia bacterium | reverse complement strand
AATCCGATTTACACAACTTTTACGATAGTCTCAACGAGCATATCATAATTTTTTAAATTTACGATCGTCTCGTAAATCATAAATAATCTATGATGCACTCCCAATAAAAATTTATGCTATAGTTATTATTCAAACTTCTTAATAATGAAATTTCCCCAAATTGTTCCTTTTTCAGTTCGTTTAGTGCTTGGTAAAGTTTCAAAGTAATCAATCATTTTTACATTTTTATTTACTTTATTTAATATTTCTTCCATTTCTTTTTTTGTTAAATAGTTATAATATTTACCTTCTTTTATTTCATAACCTGTACCTATTTTAAAAGAAGTATAAATGACTCCATTAATTTTTAGTGCATTTATCATCTTATTAAGAATGTTTGATAATTCTTCTTTTTCAATATGTAATATTGAAGAACAAGCCCATATACCATCGTAAGTATCTATATCATTCAATTCATCAAATTTCATACAATTAACTTCTTGATTTATGTATTTACTAGCCAATTTACACATTTCAATTGAACCATCTATTGCTTTAACCCTATAACCAATATCTATAAAATATTTACTATCTCTTCCAGAACCACATCCAAAATCTAAAATATATGCATTATTAGGTAATTGTTTCAAAAACTTATCATAGTTTTCCTGTAAATTTCCGACTATTGTTTGTTCACAATATAACTGTGCATTGTTATTATAATATTCCAATGTATTATATTTTTCTTTCATTTCAATCATCCTTTCAAATTACTATTACATCTATATTTTAATTTTATTTTCAATATATTTTAAAGCATGTTCTTCTATCTTTTGCATTTTTTGTTTGGTATCAATATTCTTATATTCCAATCTATCAACTATTATATTAATATAATTTTTTTCATATATATATTCTAATCCGTATAAATAATTAAAATCAAATATAAAAGCAATATATGATACCCAAAAATCCATATATGTATTTCTATCTTCTCTTACAATAACCTTATCATTCATAAAATTATTAAATATTTTGTCCGAAATTTTATCATTCTCTAAAATTTCTTTGCTAGCATTATCAATAATATTTTCAAAGTCATCTGTTGCTTTTACTCTAAAGTTGTCTATCTTATCAGCATCTCGAATTATCTTTGCATGTAATAATTCTTTATCACTCAAACCATTTTCTATAGTTAATCTATTATGATTTAATATTGATTTAGAAATAATATTATCCCATTGTTCATCTTTTATAAACTTTCTAATAAGATTATTTTTAAATAGAATTTCATTTCCTAAGATAGCATGATCAGTTGTTTTATTATCTATAAAGCAATCAAAATTTTTTATCTGCTCAAATCTTCCAATATCATGTAGTAAAGCTATTAATTTTGCTAGCTCTATATTTTCATCATTTAGTAGCAATTTTTTAGAAATGTATTCACTTGCCTTTACTACTCCGTAGGTATGTCTAACTTTTAACTCATTTTTACCATATTCTAGGTTAAAATCTCTTAAATATTCTTTAAATGCAATACTTGCTTGTTCAAAATCAATCATTATAATCTCTCCTAACATCAGAATTATTTTATTTAGTTTTTACAATCTCATAATTGTCTACATTATCCACTATAATTAGAGCCTGCACTTGATCCAATATATATTTTATTATTAGCAAACTCTATCAATTCTGATAAAACATTTTTAAGTTTTAGCTGTTGTAACAAATAAAAACTATTCCCTCCAGCAACAAATATTGCATCTATTCTATTAAATTTCTCTATTATATCTTCTTTGCTTTCCATTGAAATATCTATATCAACTATAGTAAACTTCATTTTATCAAGATCTTCTCTATCTTTTTCCATATACCATCTGTCATCAGCCACTTCTGATGCTGTAGGAATAAATCCAATTTTAGAATTTTCTTTCACATATTCACTTATAATTTCTTTATTACTCGATAGCAATATTTTCATAGTTCCTCCATATTATTTAATAATTCCTCCTAAACAATGTAGCTGATATATTAAATTATTATCTTTATATACTTGCCGAATTCCATCAAAATTCTCTATTGTTCTAGTAAAAATTTTTTTATTTAATTTTTACTTGCGATTTTCGATAATTCTAAACCTCTTTTATAACCAACTTTGTAGAAATCATCAAGAGACATATTCAAATAATCATATCTATTTCATACCATACTATAAAACTATTATCGCTATATTTTATATTTATTCACTAGCTCACCTTTCCTTATTTATTTCTTTTAATTTAGATAAGTTTTTAGATAAACTTATTACTTCTAATGGTATTTCAATCAATTTATTATCAACTGCTACATAATTTGTTATTTCAATATTGCTTATATCAATAGCATTTTCTAATTCTTTAATAATATAATGAAGTTGTATGCAATGAGGTGATTTATCCACAGTAGCAAAAATCAATTTTTTTATTTTGCCTCTTGCTATCATACCAATTATTTTTGTTATCAACATATTTAAGTGTTCTTTTTCTAGGCATACATCATAAATGTTCGTAGAAATTTGTTCTAACTGTTTATATGCTTTGGGTTGCATACTTTCTAAACAACTTCCTACAATAATCATTATTTCTTGAATGTCAAAGCAATTTATTTTTAATAAATCTTTCATTTTTTGTTCTCCATTTCTATTTTGCATTTTTTAACACTTCTACTTCTTTATCTCTATGTACTTCTTTAATAATTTCTATCTTTCTATTTTTACAATTATCTGCAACAACTTGTGCTTTTACTAATATATCGCTTACACATTCTTTTGAATCTTCTAATGTTGCTCCATATACTAACTTTTCTATTCCTGTATATAGAATTGCACCCATACACATTGCACATGACTCACAAGAAGAATAAATTACACACTCCTTACCACCTTCTGCACATAGATGTCCTAAAAAATGTTCCATTGCATCTTCTATTGCTCTTAATTCTGCATGGGAAAATGCTGTT
>CASUIT010000145.1 GCA_949455995.1 uncultured Clostridia bacterium | reverse complement strand
CCTGAACGATGTGATATGACTGTTTGGTATCCATTCTTTTTTGCCATATAAATGGTATCTAATGTTTCTGTTAATGTTCCAATTTGATTTGGTTTGATTAAAATGGCATTTGCAATGTTTTTTTCAATTCCATTTCTAAGTCTTTTGGGATTTGTTACAAATAAATCGTCTCCTACTAATTGTACGTTATTTCCTATTTTATTGGTTAATTCTTTCCAACTTTCCCAGTCTTCTTCTGCTAATCCATCTTCTACTGAAACTATTGGATATTTTTCACATAATTCTACAATATATTGTACCATTTCTTGTTTGGTTTTTAATTGCTTGGTTTTCCAAAAATAATATCCTTCTTTTCCTATTTTTTGTGCTTCTTCATACATTTCTGTACTTGCAATATCTAATGATAATACCATATCTTTTCTAGGCTCATATCCTGCTTTTTTGATTGCTTCTAAAATAAGCTCTATGGCTTGTTCTTCGTTTTCTAAATTTGGTGCAAAACCTCCTTCGTCTCCTACTCCAACATCATATCCTTTTTCTTTTAATACTTTTTTTAGTGTATGGTATACTTCTACTCCTCTTTTTAACCTTTCTTGAAAGGTTATTTCTCCTATTGGCATAATCATAAATTCTTGTATACTAATATTATTTTCTGAATGTTTTCCTCCATTTAAAATATTCATCATTGGAATTGGTAATTCTTTTGCTTGAATTCCTCCCATATACTCATATAATTCCATATTTAAGGAATTAGCTGCTGCTTTTGCTACTGCTAAGGATACCCCTAATAAACTATTGGCTCCTAAGTTTGATTTGTTTGGTGTATCATCTAATTTTACCAATTCTTGATCTATTTTTCGTTGCTTGTATGCATTCATCCCTATTATTTTTTTACTTATTTTTTTGTTGACATTTTCAACTGCTTTTTCTACTCCTTTTCCAAAATATCTTGATTTGTCTCCATCTCGTAATTCTACTGCTTCAAAACTTCCTGTTGAAGCACCCGATGGAACAGATGCCACTCCTCGAAATCCTCCTTCTGTTACAACTTCTACTTGGATGGTTGGATTTCCTCTTGAATCTAAAATTTCTAGGGCTTGCACATCTACAATTTCTAAATAATCTTTCATTTTGCTTCACTCCTTTTTTCTTTTTTATTTTATCCATTTTTTTCTAGTTTATGCAAAAACCCCCTAATCACTATTTTTTATATAAATGATAATAGTTCAATATTAATTGGAATTTTACGTGATAACTCTTTTTTAAGATACTTTCTTGTTTCTTAATTCATTTGCATATTGCAAACTTATTTTATTTACTTCGCCAGATGTGATCCTTGCAATTTCTTCAATTACTTCTTTTTCTTGTAATAATTTAATTTGTGTTTTGGTTCTTTCTTGACAAATGTCTTTGCTAATAAAATAATTGTAATCTGCTATTGCAGCTATGTTTGCTAAATGTGAGATACACATCACTTGGTGTGTTTTGGCTATTGCTTTTAATTTGCTTGCTACTGCATTAGCCGCTTTTCCACTAATTCCTGTGTCAATTTCGTCAAATATAAGGACTGGTATTTTATCAGTATCTGCTAATACTTTTTTTATAGCAAGCATGGTTCTTGACATTTCTCCACCTGATGCTATTTTGCTTAATTCTTTTTCTTCTTCTCCTTTATTGGTTGTGATATAAAATGTGACATCGTCTTTTCCTGTTTTTAAATATTGTTTTTCTAAATAACTAACTTTTATATTTATTTTTGCATTTTTCATTTCTAACTCTTCTAATTCTTGATTGATTTTTTTATTTAGTTTATTGGCATTTTCTTTTCTTATTTGGTGCATTTTATCAGCTAATATTTTCATTTCTTGTTCTAGCTTTTTTTGCTCTTTTTTTAGTTTTTCGTTATATTCTTCTACATTTTCTATATGTTCTACTTCTTTTTTGATATTTTCGTTATATTTTAGTATCTCTTCTATGCTATTTCCATATTTTCTTTTTAGAGAATATATTAAATCGAGTCTTTCTTCTATTTCGTTTCTTTGTTCTTCATTAAATTGTGTGTCTGTTTTATAGCTGGTAATGTCTCTTGCTAGTTCTTGTAATTCATAATAAATACTTTTTAAGTGACTGTTGGCTTTTTCATATTTTGAATCCATTTGCTCTATTTTTTCTAGTGATCGGATTGCCATACTAATGCTATCTATTCCATTGTCAGCAATTAAGGTGTCTGCTTCTTGTAAATTTTGGGCTATTTTTTCTGCATTTGCTATTATGGTTCTTTTTTCTTCTAGTTCTTTTTCTTCGTAGGTTTTTAATTTTGCTTGTTCTATTTCTTTTATTTGGTATTGTAATAAGTCTAATTTTCTTTGTCTTTCTTTTTCGTCTCCATAGTTTTCTTTTAATTCTTGCTGAATTTTACAATATTTTTCGTAAATTTTTGTGTATTCTTGTTTTTTTTCTAATATCTTTTCTCCTATAAAATTGTCTAAATAGTTTAAGTGCATTTTGTTTTCTAATAAGTTTTGATTGTCATTTTGACCATGTATTTCTAAAAATTGACTCATAAATTCTTTTAAGTTGTTTACGGTTACCATTCTTCCATTAATTTTGCATATGTTTTTACCGTTTACATTGATTTCCCTTGATATAATAATGTTTCCATCTATTGCGTTTTCATTTTCTGGTGCATAAATACCTATTTCTACAAAAGAATGTGTTTCTCCTTTTCGAATCATTTCTTTGGAAAATCTTCCTCCAGATATGATTTGCAAAGAGTCTATAATTAATGTTTTTCCTGCTCCTGTTTCCCCTGTTAAGACATTTAACCCTTGGTTAAAGTCTATTGTGATATCTTCTATAATTCCTATGTTTTTTATATGTAATGTTGTTATCATATGATTACCTCCACTAAAAAAATGTTCGCTTTTATTGTATCTCTATTTTTTTTTATTGTCAATACTTTTTACGAACATTTTTTCTTTTACAGTTAATAATTGGATAACAAAAGTTTATCTATCCTATGTTACGTTATTTTAAAACGTTTTATTTCTAAATGTTATATTTAAAATTGGTAAACTATTTGCTTTTTTGGTAA
>CASUIT010000144.1 GCA_949455995.1 uncultured Clostridia bacterium | reverse complement strand
ATGCACCACATGGAGGCGGAGCCTTTTCTGGAAAAGATCCTACCAAAGTGGATCGAAGTGCTGCTTATATGGCAAGATATTTAGCAAAAAATATAGTAGCATCTGGAATAGCAAAAGAATGTCTTATTCAATTATCTTATGCCATTGGGGTAGTGCAACCAATTTCTATTTATGTAGACTGTAAAGAAACCAATCAAGTAGAAGAAGAAAAAATAATTCAAACCATTTATGATAATTTTGACTTATCACCAAAAGGAATTATGGATAAACTAAATCTATGTAATCCTATTTATTCCCAAACTTGTAATGGGGGACATTTTGGAAGAACATATTTAGATGAAGAAAATATGATAGAATGTTCTTGGGAAAAATTAGATAGTGTAGCCATATTTAAAAAATTAATATAAATCATTGACTACCATAAGAAGGGTGATGTATTTGAAATTTAATTTAGATTATTATCAAAACGAAGGAGAAGAAGTTTCAAAAATAGAAGAAGAGATCATACAAACATATATCAAACAAAAGGAAGAAAATGAAGAAGATATACTAAAAAAAGATAATCGATTAGAAGTAGTAGAAGCTCTTAGTGAAATTAGAAAAAATATAATTAATTGGTATCCTTTTATTCCAAATGCAACGATATTAGAAATAGGAGGAAATTTAGGAGAAATTACACAAGAGCTATGCCAAAAAGCAAGAAGAGTTGTTACAATAGAAGAAAATAAAATAAAAGCAGAAGCAATTGCCAAAAGACATCAAGACAAAGAAAATTTAGAAATAATTGTAGGAAAGATACAAGATATCCCACAAAAGGAAACGTTTGATTATATTGTAATAAATGGAAAATTAGAATATGCACCTTTCATGATACAATCGGATCAACCATTTACAGAATTTTTAAAAATAGCAGTAAGTTATTTAAAAGAAGATGGAAAATTGTTAATAGCAACAGACAATAAATTTGGGATACGATATTGGAATGGAAAAAAAGACTTAGATGGAACCTATGAATATAGAAATCTAGGAACCAGAAGAAATCAAACACAACCACAACTATTTACTAAAAAATCATTAGAAGAAATGCTAACAAAAGTAAATATACCATATCAAAAATTTTATTATATTTTCCCAGACTACAAAATGCCAAACCTTATTTATAGTGAAGAATATGAAATATCCAAAGAAGATATTTCTAGAAACTTTACTTGTTATCAAGAAAATGAGCTAGTCAGTTTTGTAGAAAATGATGTTTTACGAGAATTGATGAAAGAAGATAGTAAGCTAATAAACTTCTATGCTAATTCCTTTTTCATAGAAGCTTCCAAAAAAGAAATAAAAACTGATATCAAATATGTATCCTATACCAATTATCGAAAAAAAGAATATCAAATTATGACAATGATAAAAAAAGATACCGTTGAAAAAAGAGCAGTATCTCCAAAAGCACAAGCACATATCGATAATATGAAACAACATATAGAAAAATTAAAATTATATCAAATAAAAACATTAGAAAAAAGCCAAAGAGATTATCTACAAAGTGAATTTATAAAAAATGCTAAAAGATATGATGTATTTATGGACGAATGCCATCAAATAGACCAAGCTTTAAAAGCCATGACACCTTATATTGAAAAGTTATATGAAAATGCTATAACTTATGATCAAATCCAAAAAGAAGAATTAAAGAACTCTTTAAAAGAATGTGATGAAAACATATTAAAGAAATTTAAATATTTAGAATATGGTTTTATGGATTTTATTCCCAAAAACATATTTTATAAAGAGGGAGAATTATATGCTTTTGATCAAGAATGGATGGAAAAATATATTCCAGTAGAACACATTTTATATCGAGCTATCATCAATTCTAATTTATATACAAGATTTTCAGATGAAATCTTAAAAAGACTAAATTTAATAGAAAATAGAGATTTATTTAATAAAATAGAAGGCGAATTTGGAGCAAAAGTAATCGATACAACCATACTTGAAAAAGTATTTAATAGAAAAACAAAAAATAGAAATGATTTGTTAAAGGAAATAGAAGAACAAAAAGAACAAATGAATAAACAAAAAGCAGAATATACAACGCAAATACAAAAAGTGACACAAGAAAATAACACACAAAAGGAAATCATACAAAAAAATAATGAAAAGATACAAGAAAATGAACAAAAAATAGCAGACCTAAATCAAGAGCTAAATGCAATGGTAAATTCTAAATCATGGAAAATAACAAAACCTTTACGAGAAGTAACCAAATATTTAAGTAATGGAGGAAGTAAATGAATATACAACATAGATATAATCAAATAAAGTACTATATAGGAAAATATGGAATGATTAAAACGGTTCAAAAAGTTATTCGAAAAATAATGAATAAAATAATGGGAAAAAATGAAGCAATAGCTAAAAAAGATTATGAATTATGGATAGAACAAAACGAACCAAACCAAGAAGAATTAGAAAAACAAAGAAAAAAAGAATTTAGAATAAAACCAAAAATTAGCTTGGTTGTACCTATGTATCAAACACCATTAAATTTTTTTGAAGAATTAGTAGATTGTCTAATAAATCAAACTTATTCAAATTGGGAATTATGTTTGGCAGATGGTAGTCCTCAACAAAATGAAGAATTAGAAAAAATTATAAAAAAAGATAAAAGAATAAAATATCAATTTTTAAAGGAAAATAAAGGAATTTCAGGAAATACAAATGAAGCGTTGAAATTAGTAACAGGAGATTTTATTGCCTTATTAGATCATGATGATCTATTACCAGTATTTTGTTTATATGAAATTGTAAAATGTATTAATGAAAATCCAGAAGTAGAATTTATCTACACAGATGAGGATAAAATTGAAGGAGAAAAGGAAAATAGAAAAGATCCCTATTTTAAACCAGATTTTTCAATCGATACCTTAAGAGCCAATAATTATATTACACATTTATCAGTGTTTAAAAAAGAATTAATGGACAAATTGGGAGGATTTAATAGTCAATACAATGGAGCTCAAGATTTTGATATTATCATAAGAGCAACTGAAAATACCAAACACATTGTTCATATACCAAAGGTATTATACCATTGGAGAGTACATCCACAATCAACTGCT
>CASUIT010000143.1 GCA_949455995.1 uncultured Clostridia bacterium | reverse complement strand
GTAGAATACTTTTATCCTTTATTTCTTTGGGAAGATTTACAAACAGAATTAGAACATCCAGATGATTTAGAAGATAATATATTTTTTTAAATGTAGGAGAGAAACAATGGAATACATAGATATATTTGATGAAAATAATAATCCTATTGGAGAAATAAAAGAAAAAACAAAAGCACATGAAGATGGTAATTTTCATAGAACAGCACATGTTTGGATTATAAATGACAATAATGAATTATTGTTACAGAAGAGAAGTGCAAGTAAGAAATCACATCCTAATTGTTGGGATATATCAGGAGCAGGACATATTAGAGCAGGAGAAAGTGTAACTGAAGGAGCTATTAGAGAATTAAAAGAGGAATTGGGAGTCGAAGCAACTAAGAAAGATTTAAATTATATTGCAACAATAAAAAGTACAAAGAATCCTAAAAATATGGAATTTCAATATGTATATTTATTAAAATGTAATAAGCAAATAGAAGAATATATTTTTGAAGATAATGAAGTATCAGAAGTTAAATATGTTCATTTTGAAGAATTAGAGAAAATGGTTGAAGATAAAGCGGAAGGATTATTATTACATGATGAGGAATTCAAAAAATTATTTGAATATATAAGAAATGGATTAAAAGGAGTTTAAGTTTATGATAAAGGCAATATTTATAGATATTGATGGCACATTAAGAGATAGTGATAGGAAATTGTCATCAAAAACAATAGAAACAATAAAAAAGGTGAGTGAAAAGGGAATACTAGTTATACTATGTTCTGGAAGACCAAGAAAATATACAGAAGAAATAAGTAGAGAATGCTTTGCTAGTAAATATATAATTACTTCAAGTGGTGGAAATATATATGATTATAAACAAAATAAAATTTTATATGTTAATAAAATGAATAAAGAAGCATTAATAAAATTATATGAAATTGTCAATCCAGAAGATGTTAGATTTATTATGAATGTTGGAGAAGGTAGAGTAGTAAATAAAGTAAAACATGCAGATCAAGAAAAAAAGTTAGAAGAAAATATAAAGGACTTTGTCTATAAAAATGATGTTGTTCAATGTACTATTGCAGATAGCGACTTTAATAAAATAAAAAATTTGATACCTAAAATTGAAAAAGTAGAGAATGTAGAAATAAAAAATAGACACAAAAGTTTATTAGATATTAAATTTAAAGATGATAAAACAGTATTCTGTGATATTGCTAATATAGATTCAAACAAAGGGATTGCAGTAAAGAAAATGTTAGAAATTTTAGATATTAAAAAAGAAGAAACTATTGCGATTGGCGATGATAATAATGATTTGTCAATGTTTGAACAGGTGGGATATAAAGTAGCTATGGGAAATGCTATTGATATTGTCAAAGAAAAAGCAGATGAAATTACTTTATCTAATGATGAAGATGGAGTTGCAATATTTTTAGAAAAACTACTAAGAGAAATGGAGGAAATCTAATAATGAAAATTATAGCAGGGTGTGTAATAAAAAGAGATAATAAAATATTAATGGTAAAAGAAGCAAAAAATTCATGTTATGGACAATGGAATTATCCAGCAGGACATTTAGAAGAATTTGAAAAAATAATGGATGGAGCAATAAGAGAAACTTTTGAAGAAACTGGATGCAAAGTAAAATTAACTGGTGTTTTGCCTATTGCTAATATTGACTTAGAAAAAGAAACTCATATTTTAATAAGATTTATGGCAGAAATAGTAGAAGAAAATATATCATTTGATAAAGAAGAAATTTTAGATGTAAAATGGATTCCAATAAAATGAAAAAAGAAGAGTTAAGAGGTTACGAAATAGGTATAAAAACAATTGATGACATTGAAAACAACAATATATATCCTTTAGATATATTTGATAATAATAAATACAATTCATAAATATAAATAAATTTTATAAAAAAGATAACCGTGTTCAATTCGAGACGGTTAAAAATAAAGCCTTCTGCTGATAGAAGGCTTTTAAGCATCTTTATAAAAGATGAATCGAACTCCACACTGAAGTGTGCAATGCTAAATGTAAAATTATTATAATATAATTTATTTGTAGTATCAATAAAATTTTACAAATTTTGCTAAAAACATTGAATGTTATTAAGAAACATGATACAATACAAATGTTCGTAAAAGAAAGGAGAGTTTCGTGATGAATGATGAAAATGGAGATATTATAATATACCAAACAGACGATGGATTAACGAAAATAGATGTTAAAGTTCAAAATGAAACAGTATGGTTATCACAACAACAAATGGCAGAATTATTTAGTACTTCAAGAACAAATGTTATAGAACATATAAATAATATTTATTTAGAAGAGGAACTTGATAAGAATTCAACTTGTCAGAATTTCCGACAAGTTCGAAAAGAAGGAAATAGAAATGTTTCAAGAGAAATTCCCTTTTATAATTTAGACATGATAATTTCGTTGGGATATAGAATAAAATCTAAAGTTGCTACTAATTTTAGAAAATGGGCGACAGAAAGATTAAAAGAATATATGATAAAAGGTTTTACTATGGATGATGAAAGACTTAAAGGAAATGGTGGAGGAAATTATTGGAGAGAATTACTTGCCAGAATTAAGGATATTAGATCATCAGAAAAGGTACTTTATAGGCAAGTTCTTGATTTATATGCAACAGCAGTAGATTATAATCCAAAAGATGAAAAATCAATTAAATTTTTTAAAATTGTTCAA
Source organism: uncultured Clostridia bacterium (assembly GCA_949455995.1). Taxonomy (GTDB): domain Bacteria; phylum Bacillota; class Clostridia; order TANB77; family CAG-508; genus CAG-269. The sequence goes on along the minus strand of CASUIT010000143.1, from coordinate 644 downwards.
AATAAATTACATTATGCGACACATGAACATACTGCTTCAGAAGTAATATATGAAAGAGCAGATTCTGAAAAGCCTTTTATGGGATTAACAACTTTTAAAGGCGATATTCCAATATTGAGTGATGTAGTAATTGCTAAAAATTATTTAAGTGAAGAAGAATTGAAAGTTTTAAGTAATTTAGTATCAGGGTATTTCGATTTTGCAGAAATACAAGCAATAAGACATAACCCAATGTATATGGAAGATTATATTAAACAATTAGACACAATTCTTTCTTCTACAGGAGAAAAATTATTAATAGGTGCAGGTACAGTTAGCCATGAACAAGCAATTGAAAAAGCAAAATCGGAATATAAAAAATATCAAGTTAAAACTATTAGTCCTGTTGAAAGAGAATATTTAAATGCATTGAAACAAATAAATAAAAAAATTGAGAAGAAAGATAATAAATAAATATATTGTTAGACTAAGGATAAGCATATTTAATTAAGTAGACATAAGTGTATTAAAAACCTAAAATACCTCATTAGAAATGAGGGCAGGAAAGCGAGTGTTCACACATCGCCTATACACATTGAAGGACAAGCCTTCAAGAGTTAATAAAAGAACAAAAATTTTAAGCAAATTTGATGTAAAAATTCACC
>CASUIT010000142.1 GCA_949455995.1 uncultured Clostridia bacterium | reverse complement strand
TATTTTCTAATTCTTTACTCATCTAATTTATCCCTTTCTTGTTTAATCGTATCGTTTTTTTGCATTTTTGTTCTTGATATTGTTCTCTTTTTTCTTTTCTTTTTCTTCTTTTACATTCTTTTCTACTTTTGTAGAAATACAACAAAACAATTATTAAAATTAACACAATTAAAGTTATTTTACTTTTTAGAATTGCAATAATAATTCCAAATTGATTAATTTTAAATTGATACTTTCCTTCTATTTGATCATAGGTTATTTTTTCTTTATCTTCTGTATTATTATTATCTCCCTTTGTTTTATATTTGGTAACACCATTTTCTTCTATAATTTCAATTATTCTATGGGTTACATTAGTTCCTCTTTGTGTAAATGATATAATATCTCTTGTTTGAATTTGTTCTTCTGGAACTTCTTTTACTAAAATAACATCTCCTGTCATAATGGTTGGTTCCATACTTCCTGATACAATTACGAAATTTTTATAACCAAAAAAATCTGGTGTCTCGTTTGGATTTAGAAAAGATTTTATAATTAATGTGAAATTAAAAATAATAATAGGTATTAATAGGATATAGACAATAGCACTAATAATTCTTCCTATTATCTGAATTCTTTGATTTTCCTTTTGAATTTTATCAATTTTGTACATTTTTCAACTCCTTGTCTTTTGTTTTACTTTACTATTTTATATTATCACATTTTAATATTTTTATCAATTTTTCATTTAATTTTGTATAAATATTTTTCTTTATCCACTCTTCTGTTGATACATTTTTTACTTCTTCTATTGGAACCCATTTTACTCCCATATTTTCATCTTTTTTTATATGTAATGTTTCTTTTTCGTCTACTTCTAGGAGATAAGAAATATTTAAATGGATATGGGAGGAAATATATTTTCCTTTTTTAATGTGTCCATCTACTGTTAATGCTTCTAAAGAAGCGATTTCTTCTTTTATTGGAATTACTTTTTTTATTCCTGTTTCTTCTTTTAATTCTTTAATTGCTACTTTTAATAAATTTGCTTCTCCATCGCTATGACCTCCTGTCCAAGTCCAAGCTCGATAAATGTTATGATAAACCATTAATACTTTGGTTTTTTCTTTATTTACTGCCCAACTAGAAGCAGTAAAATGTGCGAATTTATTTTCTCTTGTTAAAATATTGTCAAAAGTATTTATATATTTTAACATGATTTGTTTGTCTTTTTCTTCTTGCTCGTTATAAGGATTATATTTTTCTATTTTTCTTTTTAATTCTATTAAATCCATTTTTTCCCCTCTTTTACAATATATTTTGTTTTATGATATCTCTTACAAATTCCCATCTGTTTTGTATAAATTCATTCTTTTCAAACAATTCTTCTACTTTTTCATATGTTACCCATTACCTTTTCTTGCTTTGAGACAGTAGGACAGGTCTCAATTTTATTGATTATAACATATTTATGAAAAAAATAGAATAGGATAGTACTAACAAATTGGAGGGATTTTATGTACAAATTAAAATTATCAATTTCTTTATTACTTATTATCATTTTTATGTTTGCCTTTTCACTATCCTGTTTTGCTCAAAATACTACTTATGTATGGTCACCTCTAGATAACGCAGTTCCTACTAATGCAAGTGAAACTACAAAATCTGATAGCTTAGATTTAGAATCTCCATCTGCTATCTTAATAGAACAATCTACTGGTCAAATTTTATATGAACACAATGCTCATGAATCTCTTCGCCCTGCTTCTGTTACAAAAGTTATGAGTATCTTGCTAATTATGGAAGCTATTGATAGTGGAAAGATTACATTAAATGAATCTATTCCTTGTAGTGAAATAGCAAGTTCTATGGGTGGTTCTCAAATTTGGTTAGATCCTAGAGAAACGCTAACGGTTGATGAGATGTTAAAAGCAATTTGCGTGGCTTCTGCTAATGATTGTGTTGTTGCTATGGCAGAATATATTGGAGGTTCTCAAGAATCTTTTGTTCAAATGATGAATGATAAAGCAAAAGATTTAGGAATGAATGACACTACTTTCAAAAATTGTCATGGTCTAGATGAAGATGGTCATGTTACTTCTAGTTATGATATTGCTTTAATGTCAAAAGAATTACTAAATAAATATCCTCAAATAACTAAATATACAACCATTTGGACCGATTCTCTACGTGATGGAAAATCTCGGTCTTACTAATACCAATAAATTAATTCGAACCTACAAAGGTGCAACAGGTCTAAAAACTGGTTCTACTGGTTTGGCTTTATATAATTTGTCTGCAAGTGCCACTCGTGATGATTTATCATTAATTGCTGTTATTATGAAAGCTCCTTCTACTAAAGTTCGTTTTGCTGAAGCCCAAAAACTATTAGATTATGGTTTTAGTACATTTTCTTTTAAACAATTTGGAAAAAAAGATGAGGTCATAAAATCCATCCCTGTTAATAAAGGCGTTGTTCCTTCTGTTGATGCTATTTTATCTGAAAATGCTGGTACTTTGATTGATAAGGGAAAAGATAAAAATATTGAACAAAATTTAATTTTAGAAGAACAAATGTCAGCTCCTATTATGGCTGGTCAAAAGTTAGGCGAAATTTCTTTTGTTCTAGATGGCAAAACTTTATCTCATGTTGATATTATTGCTAAAAATAGTATTGAAAAATTAAATTTATTTACTATGTCTAAAAAAGTAATTTATTCTTGGATTGATTTACTTAGAAAATAAATACCATAAATAAAACATAGCCAATGGTTTTACCAAAAAAACCAAAAGCTATGTTTTATAAAATTTAGATGTTATTATTCATCTTCCATTGTTTCATCATACTCAAATTCATAAGTTTCTTCTGGTTCTATCTCATTACTCTTACCTACTTTTTCTACTTCTCTTTCTATTTTTTTCTCAATTGCTTTTTTATCTTCTTCTTCTTTTTTCATACTTTTATTGTGTTTATTTTGCATTTCTTTTAGTATTTTTTGTGTTTCTTCTTTTTTATTTTGCATACAACGATTCATTATATTGTTCGTTTTTTCTATTAAATCTGGCATGTAGTCTAATAATTTATCTAAAGATGATGTATGATTTACTGGCATTAATTTTACATTATCTGATTGGATAACAAGGAAAGCAATTGGATTGATGGTAACACCTGCTCCACTTCCACCTCCAAATGGTAATCTGTATTGAATTTCTTCCTCTTTTTCTCTTTTAGTATATTCATCTATTGTTTCTCCTTTAAATTCACTTCCTCCTGCTGCAAACCCAAATGATACTTTTGATATTGGAATAATTACAATATTATTAGAAGTTTCAATTGGTTCACCAATGATTGTATTAACGTCTATCATATCTTGAATACTATTCATAGCCGTAATCATAAGACCTTCAATTGGATGTTCGCTCATATCTTTTCACT
>CASUIT010000141.1 GCA_949455995.1 uncultured Clostridia bacterium | reverse complement strand
TATGCCATTGTATTAGGAAATGGAGATATTACTCTAAAAATTACAAAACATGCATTAAACCAATTAGAAATTGATGAATTAGGATTAGATGAAATAGATAGAAAACTATTAGAAACGATGATTGTTCAATATAATGGAAGAGCCGTAGGAATAGAAACTTTAGCAGTAAGTATAGGAGAAGAAATAGACACCATAGAAGATGTATATGAACCATACTTAATTCAAATTGGTTTTATTGCAAGAACATTAAGAGGAAGGAAGCCACTACCACCAGCTTATCAACATTTAGGATATACGTTACCACAAGAATAAAGAGGTAGTATTTAATACTTCCTAAAAAGAGAGGAGTAAAAAATGAAATTATTATTACATACTTGTTGTGCACCATGTAGCATATATTGTATTGATTCATTAAGAGACGAAAAAATAGAACCAGTCGTATATTGGTTTAATCCTAATATTCATCCATATACTGAATATCAAAAAAGGAGAGATTGTTTAAAGCAATATACTAGTAGCATAGGAATCAATACTATTTTCGAAGAAGATTATGGGCTAAAAGAGTTTTGTAAAAAAGTAGTAAACAACATAGAAACAAGATGTCAAGATTATTGTTATTTGGTTCGTTTAGAACAAACCGCCAAATATGCAAAAGAAAATGGATATGACAATTTTTCTACGACCTTATTGGTAAGTCCATATCAAAAGCATGATGTTATTTTAAAAATAGCACAAGAAATAGCTAATAAATATGAAATTTCGTTTTTATATCGAGATTTTAGAATAGGATTTCGTAAAGGTCAAGAAAAAGCAAAACAATTAGATCTATACAGGCAAAAATATTGTGGCTGTATTTTTTCGGAAAATGACCGTTATGCTAAGCAAATGCCAAAAAGATAAAAATAATATTATTGCACACTGAAAAGTAGTAATTTATGTAGTGGAGATAGAGAAAATATGAGTATAGAAAATGAAAAGACACTTGAAGTATATAATAAGAAGGCTAAGACATATTTAAAAACTAGTATTGAACATAATAAACTAAATCAAGAAAAAGCAAAGCATAAACGTGAGCGATTAGAAAAATTTATTAGAACAAATATTGAAACATTGCCCAAAGGTGCAAAAGTTTTTGAAATTGGTTCTGCTGATGGCATAAATGCAAAATATATTGAAAAATTAGGATATGAAATAACAGCAAGCGATGTAGCAGAGGATTTTATTAATTCAATAAAGTCTAAAGGTTTAAAGGCAATTAAATTTAATATATTAAAAAATGAGTTTAATGAAAAATATTCTGCTATTTTTTGTTGGAGAGTGTTTGTTCATTTTACAAAAAGTGATGTATTAAAAGTTTTGAAAAAAGTATATGACATACTTCAAAAAGATGGATTGTTTATTTTTAATGCAATTAACCGTGAAACTAGAGAAGTTGATGAAAAATGGGTTGACTTTCCTAATGAGTATCATATGGGAGCAAAACGTTACTATAAATATTTTAGTAAAGAAGAATTGAATGAAATTATTACCAATATTGGATATAAAATTCATACTTTTCATAAAGAAGGTGGAAAAAATAATAACAAATGGTTAGTATATGTTCTAAAAAAACAGTAACAGACATCTTTATTAAATAAAAGAAGGCAGAAATTGACATGAATAGGTATAGCTATTAGAATGTGCCAAAGAATACAAAAAAGTAAAAGATAGGAGAAAAAAATTGAGTGAAAAAAAACAAAAAATAATCAATTCATCTATAAAAATATTATTTATGATAACCAGTTTATTATTTGCCATGCCATCTATTGTATATTTAATACAAAACAAAACAGTTTATAAATTTGAACCTTATTTTAAATTTTTATACCAAGCACAAGTAAATAGAGGAATACAAACCTTACTATATATCATACTATTTGCTATGCTATCCCTTTGGTATTTTATGAGTATCAAAAATAGAAAAGAATTGTTTCAAGATACTAAAAAAATGTTTTTATATATTGCTATGATAACTCTAATTTTTGTAGCTGTCTTGCCATTTACTTGTTCAGATGTATTTTACTATTTAGGAGTTGGTAGGTTAGATAGCACCTATCATCAAAATCCATATTACACTACCATAAAGCAATTTGTAGAACAAGAAAACAACCAACAATACTTACAAACCGATACCGTTTTAGCCCAAGGATATTTAAATGATTGGGCAGATTCAACTGTCGTATATGGTTCTATTTGGACTTTAATTTGCAAAGGAGTTGCAAGTATTTCATTTGGAAGTATCAATATAGGACTACTTATTTTTAAATTAATCAATGTACTAGTACATCTAGCAAATTGTTATATTATTTACAAAATAGCACATAAAAAAATATTTACACTACTTTATGGGCTAAATCCATTTATTTTAATGGAAGCAATAGCATGTGTTCATAATGATGTATTTGTAGTATTGTTTTTATTATTAGCATTATATTTTTTAAGCAAAAAGAAAAACTTAAAAATAAGTATCGTATTTTTAAGTATGGCAACAGCAATTAAATATTTTGCAATTATTTTATTGCCATTTTTTATTATTTATTATTTTAGAGAAGAAACACCTAGGAAGCGATTTGCAAGATGTATACAATACGGTTTTTTATTTTTAATATTTTTAGCAATACCTTATTTATTATATATACAAGATGGACAGGTTTTGAGTGGAATATTGATACAACAAGAAAAAATAGCAAAAAGTTTTTATGTTATCATAACACAATATTTTCCACAAATACAAACCGTAACCATAAATCAATTATTATTACGAAGTTTTACTATTATTTATTTTTTTGCATGTGTTATTTTGTTAAATAAAAAAACAATAACACTAAGAGAAGAAATGAAAAAAGCAAATTATTTCATGATGGCATTTTTATTTTTACTAATTACCAATTTCCAACCTTGGTATATCATGTGGTTATTTCCACTTTTGATGTGGCAAAGGGCAGAAAATATTTTATGGATTCCACAAATTGCATTAATAAGTCAATTTTGCAATAGCATATTTTTGACTTATGGAGAAGGATGGAAAAATGGAGTACCATTTACCTTTTGCTTTATGGTAGGAATTTTAGGAATAGGGATGATCAATCCAAAGGTAAAATTTATGCTAAAAAAACGAAAAAATAGGATCAATCTAAGTAAAAAGCTATAACTTTTAGAAAGGAAAGTTAAAAAATGAAAAAAGTAATAATAATTGGAGCAGGACCTGCAGGATTAACCGCAGCAAATGAGCTATTAAAACAAAAAGAATATGAAGTAACCATATTAGAAGAAAGTAGCAGTATAGGAGGAATTGCAAAAACATAAATTATAAAGGAAACCGAATGGATATAGGGGGGCATCGATTTTTTTCAAAGGCTCCTAAAATAGTAGAATATTGGAAAGAG
>CASUIT010000140.1 GCA_949455995.1 uncultured Clostridia bacterium | reverse complement strand
ATGATAGTTCTATAGTAGGAGGACTAGCAAAAATAGAAGACCAAAATTATACTATCATTGCAGAACAAAAAGGAAGAACTACCAAAGAAAACATAGAAAGAAACTTTGGTATGCCAAATCCAGAAGCCTATCGAAAAGGAATTCGACTAATGCGGTCAAGCCGAAAAATTTAAAAGACCAGTTATTACCTTTATTGATACCAAAGGAGCTTATCCAGGAATTGGAGCAGAAGAAAGAGGGCAAGGCGAGGCAATAGCAAAATCTATGTTAGAAATGAGTAAACTAAAAGTTCCCATCATTTCTATTGTTATTGGAGAAGGATCGAGTGGAGGAGCATTAGCATTAGGGGTTGGAAACAAAGTACTTATGTTAGAAAATGCTATTTATTCTATTTTATCTCCAGAAGGATATGCAAGCATTCTTTGGAAAGATGCTACAAGAACCAAAGAAGCAGCGCAAAAGATGAAATTAACAGCAAAAGATTTATATGAGTTAAAAGTCATTGATAAAATCATAGAAGAACCAAAAGGTGATTTAGAAGAAAGTTTTCAAAAAGTAGCAAAAAATTTAAAAAAAGAAATTAAAAATCTAACCACACAAATGAAAAAAATGCCCCCAGAGAAAATAGTAGAACAAAGATACCAAAAGTTCAGAAATATGGGGGAATATAAAATTTTAGGATAGAAATCAAGGAGGAGAAAGATGATATTAAAAGAGAAAAAAATATTAATTATGGGAATTCGAAATAAGTGGAGCATTGCCTATGGTGTAGCAAAAGCAGCCTATGAAAATGGAGCAAAACTAATTTTTACTTATATGAATGAAGAAAATAAAGATAAAATAGAAGCCCTAATATCCGAATTTAAGGGAAGTAAAGCTTATGTATTAGATGGTGCTTCCCAAGATACATTAGTAAAAGAAACCTTTTTAAAAATTAAAGAAGAAAATGGAAAAATAGATGGCATTGTACATGCAATTGCGCATGCCAATACAGAAGACTTACATCATGACTTTATCAATACAAGTAAAGAAGGGTTTGCACATGCTTGTGATGTTAGTAGTTATTCTTTTGTATTAGCAGCAAGACAAGCAAAAGAGTTAGCATTATTAAACGAAAATGCAAGTTTAGTAACATTAACGTATCATGGATCTACCAAAGTAATTGATAATTATAATGTAATGGGAGTTGCTAAAGCTGCCTTAGAAGCAAGTGTTCGTTATTTGGCTGAAAATTTGGGTAAAGAAGGAATGCGAGTAAATGCTGTTTCAGCAGGTCCTATTAAGACATTATCAGCAAAAGGCATTAAAGATTTTGGATCAGTTCTAACTGTCATAGAAGAAAAAGCACCATTACATAAAAATGTTACCACTGAGCAAGTAGGAAATGTTGCAACATTTTTATTAAGTCATATGTCAGATTCTATTACAGGTCAGGTAGTTTACGCCGATAATGGATATAATATTATGGGGATTTAAATAGGTCATGCACTTTTCATTTTTTCGAAACATATACTGTCAGTATGAGAAAAAATGGAGGTGCATTTTATGTTGGCATCATTATGGATGGCAGGAATAATGGGATTTTTAGGATTTTTAAAATCGGCTGTATTTGTTGTTCGGATATATTCAAGGAGGAACTTTATTTCCAGAGCCTTTGACTGCAGAAGAAGAAAGAAATTGTTTAGAGCAAATGGCAAAAGGAGATGAAGAAGCTAGAAATATTTTAATTGAAAGAAACTTAAGATTGGTTGCCCATGTAGCAAAAAAATATACTACCGCAAAAGTAGAACAAGATGATTTAATATCAATTGGTACAGTGGGGTTAATTAAAGGAATTAATAGTTTTAAAGTAGAAAAAGGAGCAAGACTTTCTACTTATGTATCACGTTGTATTGACAAATCAATGGTAATTTCATGGAAACATCAATATACTCTACATTCGCTGGATTTTCACATTTTTTAGGAGGAGCTTTTGGTATGCAATTGTTAAATTGCGAATTTTTATATTATGTAAAGGAAAAATGTCAATAAAGTATTGACTTTTCGATCAAAATCTTTTATTATATTGTGTGAAGGTTAGGAGTGAGCCTTTGTAACAAAGTTGTTTGTGACCAAATTTTTTAGTTACAACAGTAAAAAAATGATTTAAAAATAGTAGTGTAATTAGTCAACTGTTATGAAAAGCAAAAGGAGGAATGATATGAAATTTATTAGGAAGAGTTTGCTGATGCTAGCAATAGCATTCGTAATGCTAGGACTAGGTAGCAGCAATCATGAAGTACAGGCGCAAGCACAGTTGCAGACACAGGCAAATTGGCGGCAGGAAATAACAAATTCACAGTTGCAGTCAGCAAAGCCAAAGAAAAAGAATAGGGTTGTAAAAATACATGCAAAATATAACCCAAAGGCAAAAGTAAGAAATGGAAGAAGATGTAATAACTACTTCCAAGAGGAAATGGCTCAGATAAGGGAGGTCTATGGTGTAAATGCCAAAGGCCAAAGAGTCAAAGACAAAGTTGAAATACTGGAATCTGGAAAGTTTCTAACAGCACACAATGGTAAAGTATACCTAACGCTTAAATGCCAAAATAAAACTAGGCGTTTGGAATTTACAAACATTATTCCTGTAACCAAAGTGACAGCAAAAGTGAGAAATGTAAGCTTTGAAGAAGGTAAGCTTACAAAATCCAAGGCTAAAAAGATTAGATTTTTGGTTGAATGGAAAAATGGTAAAAAGTTCAATTACAAAGGGGCTGAATGTCTCGATATTGGAAAAACCATTAGAGGTAAATCTTGTAAGGTTCGTTATCGAATTGGAAATAAAATTATAACGGTAAAAGTTCCTGTTACGAAACAAAAACCTAAACCAACACATATACCACAGCAGCCAACAGAAAAACCGACGCAAACTCCAGAGCCATCAAAAGAGCCAACACAGACACCAAATCCAACACAAAAACCAACGCAAATTCCAGAGCCATCAAAGGAGCCAACACAGACACCACAGCAGCCAACAGAAAAACCAACGCAAACCCCAGAGCCATCAAAAATTCCAGAAGAACACCAGCATAACTGGGAGGAATGGAATTCCAAGGATGACAATGAACATGAAAGGCAATGCTTAGAATGTAAAGAAAAAGAAAGCAAACCGCATGAATGGGGAATTTGGGAGTACAATAGTGATACTGGATTAGAAGAAAGAGAGTGTCTAATTTGTAAAACCAAAGATTTCCAAGACCACCAGCATAAATGGGAAGAATGGAATTCGAAGGATGACAAGGAACATAAAAGAGAATGTTTTATATGTCAAGAAGAAGAAAGTAAACCTCATGAATGGGGGGCTTGGAAGTACGATAGCGAAAATAGCACAAAGGAAAGAGAGTGTCAAATTTGCAAAACAAAAGATACCCAAGACCACCAGCATAGCTGGG
>CASUIT010000139.1 GCA_949455995.1 uncultured Clostridia bacterium | reverse complement strand
AAAGGATTACATTATAGTTCAGATAAAATAGAACAAAAATTAGTTAGAGTTTTAAATGAATTAACAAGATATATGTATGAGATGGATAGTGAAATTATAGTATGTAATTCAACTAAAACAAAAGACATCAAGAATGTAGAAAAAGCCATTGAAAAACTAAAAATGCAAGAGAAAAAGTTAGTAGATTTATATTTGAGTTCAACCTTAAATGTAGAAACAATTAACCATAAAAATGATGTAATTAAAAAAGAAATTGAAAACTTGAGTAAGAAAAGAGAACAAATTGATCCAAATAATGATTTTAAAGACTATACCATAGAACTATTAAAAAAGTTAGATTGTAATGTAGAAAATGGCGAAGTTATATCTAATAACAAAGTTGCATTTACATTTATTTTTAATAGTCTAAAACGAAAAACAAAACAAGAATTAATAAAAAGATTAATTGATTGTATAGAAATAAAAAGAAACAAAAATTATGATATTGAAATAGCAAATGTTAAATTTACAGAAGAATTTATTTCCAAAAGTAGCAAATCATATATAAAATATTTATATGGAATTTTGCAAAATAATAATATTGGATTTGTTTATAAAGAAGCAATTGATAGTACAGAATTAGAAAAATTAAAAGAGAACTATTTTGTATTTTCAGATGAAGGAATAGGAGAATATTCAAAAGAAGAATTAGAAAAATATGTAGAACTATTGCAAAAACATTTTTATACAGATGGAGTTATAAATTGCCCATATATTGAAAATGGAAACATGATAGATAATTTAACATTAATACCAAAAAATATAAACCAAAAAGTTAAGGAGGAAACAAATTATGAAGCATCTTAATAAAGAAAATATAAACAAAAATCAAGTAGAAACAGTAGAACAGTTTAAAGTACTTTCATATTTAAAAAGCACATTTAATATTGATGAAATTGAACTATATTTATATGATAAAACTACAATAAAGTTAATTGATAAAAATAAAGTACAAGCATATTTTAAATATAATAAACAAACTAAAAAAGTAGAATTTCATGAAAAACTACATTCAAAAAATGAATTAGAAAGATGAGATTTATAAAAAAATCTTGTCCCAGCAAGCACTGAATTTGGATATACGCCAAATTCAAATATGGGAACTTCGTCCCCAATCCCCAAAATAAAAATGAAAGGAACTAAAAGATTATGAATAATGAAAAAGTAAATTATTTAATTGATATAATAAAAGATATGGATATAGAAAATAAATTAAGACTTGCAATATGTATGTGCGATAATTACAGCCATACTAATTTAGAATATAACAAAACAGAAATGTATAAATATTTTGATAACTTGCTAAAAGAAATTAATATAGAATACAGAACAACAACTGTTAATTTTGCGAACTATGCTTACATCATGTTTGCTATATCAAAAGTTATAGAAATGGATTCAGTAGAACAAAATAGAGTGGCATTATATCTTTTTAATAGTATAAATTATAAAATAAAAAGTTATAAAACTCTTGACAATACAAAACAAATGTTTTAAGATATATACAATAAGAAAAGGATGTGAAATTGTGGAAGAAAATCAATTAGCAATTCAAAATAAATTATCTAATTTAGATATAAGAAATTTAATATATAATATAAGAGGAAAACAAGTTATGTTAGATAGCGATGTGGCAACACTTTTTGAATATGCAACTAAAGACCTTAATAGAAATGTTAAAAATAATATAGAAAGATTTCCTGAATATTATTGTTTTCAATTGACTAATGAAGAATATAAATCTTTAAGGTGCAAAAATTTCACCTTAAACGAAAATGGAAGAGGACAACATAGAAAATATCTGCCATATGTATTTACTGAATATGGAATTACGATGCTTGCTGGACTATTAAAAAGTGAAGTGGCAGTTAATGTAAGTATAAGAATTGTAAATACATTTATAGAAATGAGAAAATTTTTATCTTCTAATAATCAAATATTTGAAAGATTAACAAGTGTAGAATATAAATTATTAGATCATGATAAAAAATTTGATGAAGTATTTAATCAGCTTCAACTTGAAGAAAATATCAAACAGAGAATATTTTTTGATGGTCAAATATATGATGCATATAGTATCATTGTAGATATTATAAAAAAAGCAAATAGTAAGATTTTAATTATAGACAATTATATTGATGACAGTATTTTGAAAATGTTGGCTAAAAAGAAAAACAATGTAGAAGTTGTTATTTTAACATCTAATAAAAGTAGTATTGAAAATTTAGATATTAAAAAATTTAATAAAGAATATCCTGTTCTGAAAGTTGCTAAAACTAATAAATTCCACGATAGATTTATTGTAATAGATAACAAGGAGATGTATCATCTAGGTGCTTCTATAAAAGATTTAGGTAAAAAATGTTTTGGAATCAACAAAATAGAAGATATGGAGATTATAGAAAAAATTATTAATTTATAGAACAAAAACTGACATGAACTCTTATGAGAACATGCCAGTTTTTCTACTGTTATTGCCATAGCACTATTATAGGGTAGTCAATCCCTGAACAAAGTGATGCATCTCATTAATGTCTACAAACCCAAATGAAAAATTGACTGCTCTATTTCCTTCTGCATCAAGAGAATTAAAATAATTTTCTAAAGATGCATGGCAAGTATAAGCCCATTTCATCAGAATGCGGCAATTGTCATAGTCTGTTTTAATATTGGGTAAGTAGTCATTAGGGTTGAGTGCTTGAAGTAGTTCTTTAAAATGTTCTTCAAGTTCATGAACATCAGCCCCCTTTAGTGAATTGTTCACTACAATTGCTTTAACAGGCAACTCAATGTTGGTTGTAAAAAATGTTGCTTTTGCTATTGATGTTTTCGACATTTTCAGTACCTCCTTAAAATTTCTTGGAGGCTTTGAAACCTCCAAGTGTTTAACTTATTGGTTTCAAAAACAAGCTACTACTTAAATTATATATTATTTTACATAAAATTGCAAGTCGTTTTGGCACTATTTACTAAACTTATAACATATACTCTTACTTTAAATACAAATATACTAAAAAATATTATAAATTATTATTGCATACAATTTATAATGAGTATATAATAAATACTAGAAAGAGATCAAGAGAGTTCGTAACTTGTAAGAATATCGCTCCAATAAGTAAAATCGTCGCACCAGACGAAAGTATTGATAAATCAACTGTAAAAGGTTGATTTTTTCTATTTTGTAGAAATTTTCGACTGTAAGGAAGAAAAGCTTTGTACAAAATAGTTATGCGAACGTTACAAATTCTTAAAGATTTGCTTTTTTAGAATTTGTTAGTCCGTTTTTTGTCGCCTTTATATTGAAAAAGGAAGGATGGTGTGGTATGATTAGCATTGTAAAGAAGAAAAACAAGATTAAAAGAGAATTGCTCTCTAAAATTGAATGGGCTTGTAGTTTGAATGCTATAAAACTTGAACGCAAAATGATATTTGAAGGTTGTTTAAGAATTGTAGAACATACAAACTTGGCGTATGTAGAGCCACATAGAGTAATCATTAAAGGTAAGTTATTTTTATTCTTTAATGAATGTGATTACTTTTATGTGGGAGATTTAAGG
>CASUIT010000138.1 GCA_949455995.1 uncultured Clostridia bacterium | reverse complement strand
ATAAAAATAATTTAAAAAAATTTTCTAAAAACTATTGACTTTAGTTAGCAAGTTTCAAATATGTGAAAATTTTATTTTTTCTTCATTTCCTTATTCTCTCCATTTCTTTTGTTATTATTTACTATGCAAGAAATAATATACATATTTTCTCACTTTTTATATTCTATTATTTTTATTTTATCAATATTCAAGAAGTATGTCAATATGTTTATACTTACTTTTCTAAAAATCTTAATTGATTTTTCCTATATAATAAAAATAAAGCACGCTCACTTGTTTAAGTGGCTGTGCTTTATTTTAAATACTATTGTTCTTGCTCTGAATCTGAAATTAGTGATGAATCTTCTGTTTGATCCTCCTGTAATAATTCTTCTTGTTCTTCTTGCATTTCTATTGTTTTTTCTAATTCTTCTTCTGTATTAATATGAATACTTTGATATTTTTGCATTCCTGTTCCTGCTGGAATTAATTTTCCTATAATAACATTTTCTTTTAGTCCTACTAAATCGTCTGTTTTTCCTTTTACTGCTGCTTCTGTTAATACTCTTGTGGTTTCTTGGAAAGATGCTGCAGATAAGAAACTGTCTGTTGCAAGGGATGCTTTTGTAATTCCTAGTAATATTCTTCTTCCAGTTGCTGGACGTTTTCCTTGTGCTACTACTTCTTTGTTTTTGTCTTCAAATTCGTACATGTCAATTAAGGATCCTGGGAACATGTCAGTATCGGCATTGTCTTCTACTCTTACTTTTTTTAGCATTTGCCTTCCAATTACTTCAATATGTTTGTCATTGATGTCAACGCCTTGGTTTCTGTATACTTTTTGTACTTCTGAAATTAGGTATTCATAGACTCCTTCTGGTCCCTTAATTTCTAATATTTCACTTGGGTTAATAGAACCTTCTATTAGTGGTTCTCCCGCTTCTACTAGGTCTCCATCTCTTACTCTCATTTTTGATCCAAATGGTATGGTATAAGTTTTGGCATCATCATTGGCAGTTACCACTACTTCTTTTTTCTTTTTTGTTTCTTTTATTTTTACTTTTCCGTCTATTTCAGAAATAATGGCAAGCCCTTTTGGTTTTCTAGCTTCAAATAATTCTTCTACTCTAGGAAGACCTTGGGTTATGTCTGCTACACCTGCTACTCCGTCCAGAGTGAATGGTTCTCATGGTAAGCTGTGTTCCTGGCTCTCCAATGGATTGTGCTGCAATAATTCCAATGGCTTCTCCAATGGATACTAAGTCACGTCTTGCCAATCCCATCCCATAACATTTTTGACATACGCCTTGTTTTGAACGACATCCTAAAACGGAACGCACTTTTAATTTTTCAATACCTGCTTCTACGATTTTATCTGCAATGGCTTCTGTTATCATGGTATCTTTGTCCACAATTCGTTCTTTGGTTTCTGGATGAATGACATCTTCAATTGCAAATCTTCCAAGTAATCTTTCTTGCATTTTTTCAATAATTTGGTTTCCATCTTTGATGTCATATACTACAATACCATCTTTTGTTCCACAGTCGTTTTCTCTTACGATGATGTCTTGAGAGACGTCTACTAATCTTCTGGTTAAGTATCCAGAATCGGCTGTTCTCAAAGCTGTATCTGATAGTCCTTTACGGGCTCCATGGGCTGAGATAAAGTATTCTAATGAATCTAGTCCTTCTGCAAATGAAGATTTGATAGGAATTTCAACTGCCTTACCTGTAGTGCTTGCCATTAATCCACGAATACCTGCAATTTGTCTTAATTGGTTCATGTTACCACGGGCTCCTGATTTAACCATCATATAGATTGGATTTAATTCATCAAAATTTTCTTCCATCGCTGTACTTACTTGCTTGGTTGTGTCTTCCCATACATTAATTACTGCATTATATCTTTCACTGTCTGTAATTAGTCCTCTTGCATATTGCTTTCTAATGGTTTCTACTTTTTGGTCTGCTTGTGCTAGTAAGTCTTCTTTCTTTCCTGGTACTTGCACATCATCCATAGAAAAAGTAATTCCTGCTAAGGTAGAATATTTAAATCCTAGTGCTTTGATATAGTCTATTACTTCTGCCGATTCTGATAATCCATGTGTTCTTATGACTCTTTCTATAATATTTCCCATTGATTTTTTCATAACTGGAAAATCAATTTCGTATTGGAATGGGTCTTTTTTTCTGTCAATAAATCCTAGGTCTTGCGGAATTCCTTTGTTGAAGATAATTCTTCCTACACTGGTTTGTATTTTTTGGCTTTTTATTTGCCCTTCTATTTCTTTTTCTATTCTAACAAAGATTTTTGCATGAATGGCTACATCATGATTTTCAAATGCCATAATGGCTTCGTCTGGATCTTTGAAGTATTTTCCTTCTCCTTTTTCTCCATCTAATACCATTGTTAGATAGTAACTTCCTAAAATCATGTCTAGTCTTGGTACAGCAACTGGTTTTCCATCTTGTGGCTTTAATAGGTTGTTGGTGGAAAGCATTAAATATCTTGATTCTGCTTGTGCTTCTGGTGATAATGGTAAATGTACCGCCATTTGGTCTCCATCAAAGTCTGCATTAAATGCCTCACATACTAATGGGTGCAATTTGATGGCTCTTCCTTCTACTAAGACAGGTTCAAAACTTTGAATTCCTAATCTATGTAGGGTTGGCGCACGGTTTAACATGACAGGATGATCTTTGATAACTTCTTCTAAAATGCCCCATACTTCTGGTCTTAATCTTTCTACCATTCTTTTGGCATTTTTGATGTTTTGTGCAATACCTCTTCCTACTAATTCTCTCATAACAAATGGTTTAAATAGTTCTACTGCCATTTCTTTTGGTAATCCACATTGATAGATTTTTAATTCTGGTCCTACTACAATAACAGAACGTCCAGAATAATCAACACGTTTTCCAAGTAAGTTTTGACGAAAACGTCCTTGTTTTCCTTTTAACATGTCTGATAAGGATTTTAGGGCTCTGTTTCCAGCTCCTGTCACTGGTCTTCCTCTTCTTCCATTGTCAATTAGAGCATCTACTGATTCTTGTAACATTCTTTTTTCGTTTCTTACTATAATTTCTGGTGCTCCTAATTCTAATAATCTTTTTAATCGGTTGTTTCTGTTGATTACCCTTCTGTACAAATCATTTAGGTCTGATGTGGCAAATCTGCCTCCATCTAGTTGTACCATTGGTCTTAATTCTGGTGGAATAACTGGTACTACTTGCATAATCATCCATTCTGGTTTATTTTTTGAAATACGAAATGCCTCTACGGTATCTAATCTTTTTATTAGTTTTACTTTTTTTTGCTCACTTGCTGTTTCTAATTCTTTTCGAATGCTTTCAGATAGTTTTTCAACATCTATTTGTTGCAATAATTCTTTTAGGGCTTCTGCTCCCATTTTGGCGGTGAAGGATCCTTTACCATAATTTTCTTCTGCTTCATGGTATTCTTTTTCATTTAATACTTGACCTTTTTCTAAATTAGAGGTTCCTTTATCAATTACTACATAGGATGCAAAATAGATGATCTTTTCTAAGTTTCTTGGCGAAATGTCTAACATTAATGCAATTCTACTTGGTATTCCTTTGAAATACCATATATGGGCAACTGGTGCT
>CASUIT010000137.1 GCA_949455995.1 uncultured Clostridia bacterium | reverse complement strand
TATATACTAGGGTGAGTAGACCAAAGATTAGAAGATTTTTTCTTACCTTCTTTTGTATTTTTCTTAAACGGATTTACAATATACATATTAGCAGTAGCACTATTGGCAGTTTCTAACTGATTCGTATCAGCATCTAATTTTTCAAGAGCAGAAATTAAGCCATCTGGATTACGAGTAAATTCTATTGCTGTTGCATCTGCTAAAAACTCTCTTTTTCTAGAAAGAGCAAGTTGCATCAAAGAACCAAAAATAGGGGACAATATTAAAAAAACAAGACCAATTAACATAAGAATACCGTTTCCTTTGTTATCATTGTCATTATCGCGATCGATTCCTCCCCAAAATAACATACGAGAAAACAAATCAGATAGCATAACAATAAAACCAACCATAACACTAACAACACAACTAAGGCGAATATCGTAATTTTTAATATGGCTTAATTCATGAGCAATTACACCCTCTAATTCATAATAATCTAACTTTTCTAAAAGACCAGTTGTCACACAAATAACAGCATTTTCAGGATTTCTTCCTGTAGCAAAAGCATTAGGTTGCACATCTTGTGTTACATATAATCTAGGTTTTGTTGATAATCCAGAAGTAATCATTAAAGAATCTAAAATATTTACTATTTTTAGATCCTCTTCTTTTGTAGCAGGTCTTGCTCTATTTAAAGATAAAACAATTTTATCACTATAGTAATAAGAGCCCCAAGCAGAGGCAATTGAAAAAGCAAGTGCAATCATGATAGATAAAGTTCCCAACCTTAAAGCATTACAAATATAATAAACAATTAATGTAATAACAATAATAAAAATACTAATAATCACGCCAGATTCAATTTTATTTTTCTTTATATTCTCAAACATTTTTCTAATAATCTATCCTCTCAAAAAAATTAAAATATATTCCAAAAGGTTGGAAAGTAATAAAACTTCCAACCTATTTTTTCTAGTGTAAAAATTTATTAAGAATTTGAACTAAAATCTACTTTTACATTTTTTCTAACTTCATCATTTTCAGTCTTAAATAAATCACGAGGTTTGAAGTGAAACATACCAGCAATAATATTAGAAGGGAATACTTCTAATTTTGTATTGTATATTGTTACAGTGTCATTATAAAATTGTCTAGAAAAAGAAATTTTATTTTCTGTATTTCTTAATTCTTCTGATAAATCTGAAAAGTTTTGGTTTGCTTTTAATTCTGGATAACTTTCAGATACTGCCATAATTGTTTTTAAAGCAGTAGATAACTGATTGTCTAAATTCGCTTTTTCAGATACACTTTGTGTATTAGCCCAAGAGGTTCTAAGTTCTGCTATTTTTTGAAATGTTTCTTTTTCGTGTGTCATGTAACCTTTTACCGTTTCAACAAAGTTTGGGATTAAATCAAACCTTCTTTGTAATTGTACATCAATTTGACTCCAAGCATTATCTACTTTTATTTTAGATTGTACCAATTTGTTATACATTCCAATAACAGCAAATAAAAAAACAAAAATAATCGCTAAAATTATAAAACCTATCATGCAAATTCCTCCTTATTTTCTATTATATACAATTTTATCATATCATATTAAAAGAATTTATACAATAAAATTTTAAAAATCTTCAATAAAAATTCACAAATGTATTGACAATTGTCAAAAAACAGTGTAAAATATAAAAGCATTGTGAGTTTACACAAATGATGTGGGCTATTAGCTCAGGTGGTAGAGCACTTGACTTTTAATCAAGTTGTCCCGCGTTCGAGTCGCGGATAGCTCACCAAAAGAACTAAATAATTAAAGATTATTTAGTTCTTTAAAATATTAAGGCCCGTTGGTCAAGCGGTTAAGACACCGCCCTTTCACGGCGGAGACATGGGTTCGATTCCCGTACGGGTCACCAATTTAATAATTGCCACTTTAGCTCAGTTGGCCAGAGCATCGCACTTGTAATGCGGGGGTCCTCAGTTCGAATCTGAGAAGTGGCTCCATGAGAAAGGTCAGTAGTCTTGAAATATTCTTGATTGCTGGCTTTTATTTTGTACATTTGCACTATTAACAAAAAACAAGTATAATGAACTACAATAAAAGTCAAGAAAAATAGAGCAAACAAAAGGAGGTCATATGGAAAAAATAGCAATCATAACAGGAGCATCCAGAGGAATAGGAAGGGAAATTGCTAAACAATTAGCTAAAAACAATATAAAAATAATTGCAAACTACAATCAATCCGAACAAGAAGCCATCCAATTAAAACAAGAATTAGAAAAAGAAAATATTATAATCGATATTATAAAAGCAGATGTATCAAAAAGAGAAGAAGCCAAAAAATTAGTACAATTTGTATTAAAAAAGTATAAAAAAGTAGATATTTTAATTAACAATGCTGGAATTAGTGAATATAAAATGTTTTTAGAGGAAACAGATGAAGATTGGAAACGAGTCATCCATACAAATTTATATTCTGCTTTTATCATGTCACAAGAAGTATTACCAAATATGATTCATCTAAAAGATGGTTGTATTATCAACATATCATCTATTTGGGGAATGGTAGGAGCTTCGTTAGAAGTATTGTATTCTATTTCTAAAGCTGGTTTAGATGGTATGACAAAAGCCTTAGCCAAGGAATTAGGTCCATCTAATATTAGGGTAAATTCAATTGCACCAGGTCTAATTAATACAGATATGAATGCCGATTTAACAAAAGATGAATTAGAACAATTAAAAAAAGAAACTCCCCTTGGAAAAATTGGTACACCAAAAGATATTGCAAAATGTGTAGAATGGTTAATATCAGATACTTTTACCACAGGACAAGTTATATCAGTAAATGGTGGATGGGTTATCACATAAAAAGCTATCAAAAACTAATTTTTGATAGCTTAATTATCTACATTATTATTTATTTTTCTTTTATAATTTCCTGATATTATTTTTGGAAGATAGGTAATAATTTTATATACAGCTAAACGAATTTTTTTACTCCATAAGTAAGTTTTTCTTAGCTTTTTAGCAGTTCCTAGAGATACTGGTTCGTCTTCTAATACTATTAATTCGTTTTGAATTTTTTCTAATGGAAAGATATAGTTTTGACCGTTATTATTGTCCCAATTATCGTCTGTATTTTTAAAACAGAAGTTAAAAGTATCACCTTCTTTTAATTCTATTTCTGCTTGAAATCCTAAATCGGTTTTTTCCATTTTTATATCATTTACGTTGTCCCAATTCATTCCAAATCCATAATGGATAGAGACTTCTTCTACTTCCTCTTGAAAAAGTTTTCCAGTATAAGATATTTTTACCATACTGTTTTCCACTAATTTATCTGTATTAAAAAATATATTTTTAGTTAGCTCCATCTCTTTTCTCTCCTTATTTATCTTTTGCTGTTTCTATTATAATATTAATTTTTACAATGTTCAAGTATTTTTTTAAATTTTTTTAAAAAATTTGTTATTATTTGATCGATGTTGTCAATAAGGAATAAAGAAAGGTTCTACTTGAATACGATAGATATTAGTTGTTACTGTTTAGTCAATACTATCAACCTAACTGCACAAACCCTATAAATTTTGATTTGTCGAGTTGAATTTGTAAGTATAAATTAGTAAAGGGAGGT
>CASUIT010000136.1 GCA_949455995.1 uncultured Clostridia bacterium | reverse complement strand
TAGGCAAGGGATTGTAAAAATAGTAGGACATTTAAAAGAAAAGGAAATCATACTTGAAATTTCAGATAAAGGAAAAGGAATAGAAAACGTAGAAGTAGCAAAAGAACCATTATACACAACCAAACCAAACTTAGAAAGATCTGGAATGGGATTTACCATTATGGAAAGTTTTATGGACCAAATGGAAGTAGAATCTATTGTAGGACTTGGAACCAAAATAACGATGAGTAAAAAAATAAAACCAAGGGTTGAAAAAGAAGAAAAGGAATTTCAAATGATGACAGAAGATTAAAGGAATGAGGGTTACGAAAATGGACGAAAAAGAAATACAATCAATTGAAAAAGCCCAAAAGCGGAGATAAATTAGAATTAGAAAAATTAATCGAAAAAAATAATGGACTCATATGGAGTATTGTAAAAAGATTTCAAGGAAGAGGATATGAAATAGAAGATTTATACCAAATTGGCTGTATGGGTTTTATCAAATCAATCAAACGATTTGACTTAAATTTTAATGTAAAAATATCAACATATGCTGTTCCCTATATGATAGGAGAAATAAAAAGATATATTAGAGATGACGGACCCATAAAAGTAAGTAGAAGCATAAAAGAATTAAGTGTAAAAATCAAAGAACTACAAAAAGAACATTTTTACAAAAAAGGGGAAGAAATAAGCATAAATCAAATTGCCAAAGAATTAAAAACCACCAAAGAAGATATTGTATTAGCAATGGAATGTAGTAACTGTGTAGAATCAATGGAAGGAAGTACTTATAGCAATCCCAAAGAAGGAAATAGTATTAGTCTAATAGAAACTTTGTCAAACAATCAAAATGAAGAAGAAAAAATTACCAATAAATTAGCCATCCATCAACTAATCGAAAATTTAGAAACACGAGAAAAAGAAATTATTCTATTAAGATTTTATAAAGAAAAAACCCAATCACAAGTAGCAAAAATTTTAGGAATTACTCAGGTACAAGTATCCAGAATAGAACGCAAGATTTTAGGAAATATGAAAAGTCAATTAATAGAAGCTTAATCCAAATCATCTAAAGGAGGAAACGGTTGAAAAAATTCTTAATATATTTATGTCTATTTATCTTTATATGTTTTATACTGCCAGCCTTACTTACAAAGCAAGACATGAAAGCAAATTCAAGTGACATTGCAAAACAAGCTCCAATAGATATGACAAACCAAGAGGACAAAAACAATGCAGAAAGTAAAACAGATATGGATAAAAATAATACAACCATACAACTATTACATCAAAAAACAGGAGAAATAGAAGAAGTGGAGTTAGAAAAATATCTTTGTAATGTAGTATCAGCAGAAATGCCAGCAAGTTATGAATTAGAAGCATTAAAAGCACAAGCAGTGGTAGCAAGAACATATACTTTATACAAAGTAAAAAATAAAAAACATGAAAATGCAGATATCTGTGACACTTCCACTTGTTGCCAAGCATGGGTAACAAAAGAAGAACGACTTGCCAGATGGGAAGAAAATCTAAGAGAAAGTAATTGGCAAAAAATAGAGCAATGTGTAAACGAAACAAAAGGAAAAATCATTACGTATCAAAATGAGCCAATCAATGCTTTTTTTCATGCAAACAGTGGAGGTACAACAGAATTACCAGTTAATGTTTGGGGAGGAAGTGGTTTTCCTTATTTGCAAGTAGTACAAACAGCTGGAGAAGAAGGGTATAGTCAATATGCCTCAGAAGTAGAACTCTCTAATGAAGAATTAATTGAAAAATTGAAAACAAAATATCAAGATATACAAATCAACTTTCAAGATCCAGAAGATATAAAAATATTAGAACATACCGATAGTAATCGAGTAAAAACAGTTAAATTTGGAAATCATGAAATTTCAGGAGTAGAAACAAGAAGTATTTTTGGTTTAAAATCAACCAATTTTGAAATGGTAAAAGAAGCAAATAAAATAAAATTTACAGTAAAAGGATATGGACATGGTGTAGGAATGAGCCAAACTGGTGCAGATACGATGGCAAAACAAGGAAGTAATTACGAAGAAATCATAAATCATTTTTATATAGGAATTGAAATAAAAGGAATAAATTCTTTATCCTAAAATGTATAATCCTCTAAAAATAGGAAATACTTGTAGTAATAAACTATTTAAGGAGGATTTTATGAGAAGAGAAAATAGAAGCAAAAATTTAAAAAACAAGTTAGGTGCAGACAAAATAATTTTGTATACGAGTATTGGAGTTTTTGTTTTAGCCATGATGGTATTTATTTTATTTATGTATAGCAAGAGTTTAAGTGATGAGGTAAAAAATGGAACCATGAGTTTAGAACAAATGGCTAATATGGCAAATAATACGCAAAATACACAAAGTGCTAGTACACAAATGGGAAAACCAGTAGAAGAATCAAAAAACGAATTAAATACTACAAATAAAACCAATGTAACAAATAGTACCAATACAACAAACCAGACCAATAAAACCAACACAGCTAACACAACTAATACAAGCAATACAACAAGCAAAAGTAAAACCAATACCAATACAACCACTAATACAGTAAAATCAACAAATACAAATGCTACACCATCAGAACAAAAAGAATTAAGTTTTGAAAAACCAGTAGAAGGAGAAATGGTAAGAGAGTTTGCAAAAGACAATTTAATTTATTCAGAAACATTAAAAGAATGGACAACCCATACAGGAATGGATATAAAAGCAGATAAAACTACAGTGGTAAAAGCAGCAGAAGCAGGAACGATAAAATCGATTAAAAATGATCCAAGATATGGCTTAACCATTGTAATTGAACATGGAGATAATTTTCAAACCGTATATTCTAATTTATTAACATCAGAATTTGTAGTAGAAGGAGAAAAAGTAAAAAAAGGTCAATCAATTGGTACTGTTGGAAATACAGCGGTATTTGAAATTGCAGATGAGCCACATCTTCATTTTGAAATAATAAAAGATTCCATACCAATCGATCCAAGTACTTATATAAAGTAACTAAATTCAAGCAAAAGCTTGAATTTTTTTTTAGATTTCTATATAATAACATAGAAAAAATAAAAAGAAAAGAGGTTAAAAAAATATGTCAGAAATAAAGTTAAATTTAGAAAATAGTGGAATTGTAACAAAAAACATTTTAGAATATACCGATCGAGTAGAAATAATACACAAAGCTTTACATACCAGAGCCAAAGAAGAAAAAGACTTTGTAGGATGGCTAGAATTGCCAACTAATTATGATAAAGAAGAATTTGCTAAAATAAAAAAAGCGGCCCAAAAAATAGAAAAGGAATCAGACATTTTAGTTGTAATAGGAATTGGAGGTTCTTATTTAGGAGCAAGAGCTGTAATAGAAAGTCTAACGAGTTCTTTTTATAATATGCTTTCTTGCAAACAAAGAAAACATCCACAAATTTTATATGTAGGAAATAATTTAAGTCCTAACTATATCAATGAGTTAATTGAATACATTGGAGAAAAAGATTTTTCTGTAAATGTAATATCAAAATCAGGAACCACAACAGAACCAGCAGTTGCTTTTCGAATTTTTAGAGAAATACTAGAAAACAAATATGGGATAGATGAAGCAAGAAGCAGAATTTATGCTACAACCGATAAGACAAGAGGATCTTTAAAGAATCTTGCAAC
>CASUIT010000135.1 GCA_949455995.1 uncultured Clostridia bacterium | reverse complement strand
ATATGTATCTATGAATCAGATTGTGCACAAAGTAGATATAGGACATATCAATGAAATTCACTTTGCCATTTTAGAATTAGTAAATGAATTTGAATTTATTACTTCTAGGCAATTATACCAAATGTTAGAAGTAAAAGGAATCGATCCAAAATCACAAGACAAACTAAATAATAAATTAGATCAATTAGTAAAAACAAAAATTCTAACAAGATATTACTTTACCTCAGATGAGGGAAAAGGCATCTATCGAATTTATTGCTTAGAAAAAATGGGAAAATACTTATTAAACTCAAAAGAAATTGAATGCAAATGGCAACCATCGGATAACACCAAAACTGTCCCTATGATAAAAAAGAGACTAGCAGGAAATCAAACACTAATTGCCTACCTAAGAAAAGTAAAAGCATTTGATTCCTATATTGTAAAACCAGCAATTACAGCAAAAGTAACAGGAAAGCTATTTAAAGCATCAGGAGGAAGTGTAAAATTAACCAAAAATAAAAAATCCATTCAATTTGTCTTTGAAGTAATTAGAAGAGAAGAAGATTGGCAAAAAAAAGCGGTAGATAAAATAAGATTATACAAAGAATTTTATGAAAATTTTGTACCAGGAGACTCTGGATTTAGTACAATGCCACAACTAATTTTAATAGCAGAAGACGAAAAGCACATGGCAGAAACTTTTAAAGAAATTGTAAAAAATAGTGTAGAAATTCCACAAATCAAATTGTATTTTACAACAGATTTAAGACAAAACAAAGAAACCTTACAAGAAACATTAGTGGAATTTAAACTAGGAGAAAATAATAAATATAAAATGGAAAATGTCGAATTAAAATTATTAGGCATGTAAATATTGTATTTCAATAGCGTTAAATCAAATAGAATTACTTTGGCGTACGAGCAAAAGATGGGGCATGTAAATAATATAAATATGATGAGACAAAAAAGACCTGTCCCTATTGTCTCAAAATAGATTTTGCTTTTTCTATATCATCAGAAGTAGCAGGTCTAACATGTTCTAAAGCATAGTTTACGCCAAGTTTTTTCCATTTAAATTTCCCCATATCATGATAAGGTAAGAATTCCACTTTTTGGACTGTTTTTAAGCTGGCAATAAATTCTTTTAGGGCTAGTAGATCTTTTGGATCATCTGTATAACCAGGAATTAAAACTTGTCGAATCCAAATGGGAATGTGATAGTCGTTACTTACCGTTTTTGCAAAATTCAATTCTAATTTATTGGAAAAGCCAACTAGATTTTTACATTTTTCATCATTAATATGTTTAATATCTAATAAGATTAAATCTGTTAAATGCAAAAGTTTTTTAATATCGTCTGTTAAAGGAACCATTCCGAGAAGTATCAATACAAGTATGAATGTGCTGTTCTTTTAATTTTGTGAAAAGTTCAATTAAGAATTTAACTTGTAAGAGAGGTTCTCCACCTGTAACAGTTACGCCACCATTAGGGCAGATATAATTTTTATAACGCATTATTTTATCAAAAATTTCATCTAAAGACTGATAACTTCCATTATTAATGTCCCAAGTATCACGATTGTGACAGTATTTACATTGCAAATGACAACCTTGTAAAAAAAGTACAAATCGGATACCTGGACCATCAACAGTTCCAAAAGATTCAATGGAATGCACCTTAGCATAATATTTTAAATCTTTATGATTTATCATTTATTACTCCTTCTTGTCTTATTACGACAGGTCAGATTCTTTCATGAATGGTTCTATTGATAACATCTAATTGTTGTTCTTTTGTTAATTTAGTGAAGTTTACAGCATATCCAGAAACACGAATGGTTAATTGAGGATATTTTTCAGGGTGTTCCATCGCATCTTCTAGTAAGCTTCTATCAAATACATTTACATTAATATGATGACCGTTTTGAGCAAAATAACCATCTAACATATTAACTAGGTTAGCAATTTGTTCTTCTTCAGATTTTCCAAGTGTACTAGGCGTAATAGAAAAAGTATAAGAAATACCATCTTCTGCTGAATCAAATGGTAATTTGGCAATAGAATTCATAACAGATAAGGCACCATTGGTATCTCTACCATGTAAAGGATTTGCACCAGGTCCAAATGGAGCTCCAGCTTTTCTTCCATCTGGTGTATTACCAGTTGCTTTTCCGTAAACCACATTTGAAGTGATGGTTAAAATAGATAAGGTATGTTTGGCGTTTCGATAAGTTTGGTGTTTTCTTAATTTATTCATAAAACGTTTTACAATATCTACTGCTATTTGGTCTACACGATCGTCATCATTTCCGTATTTTGGAAAGTCACCTTCTACAATATAATCGGTTGCAAGACCTGTTTTGTCACGAACGACTTTTACCTTAGCATATAAAATAGCAGATAAAGAATCCGCAACAACAGATAAACCAGCAATACCACATGCCATCGTACGAAGAATTTCATGGTCGTGTAGCGCCATTTCTATTGCTTCATAAGAATATTTATCATGCATATAATGAATAATATTTAGAGCTTTAATATAGATTTTTGCCACATAATCCATCATTTGGTCAAATTTTTCCATTACTTCATCATAATTTAAATATTCAGAAGTAATTGGTTCAAACTTTGGAGCAACTTGTTTACCAGTAATTCCATCTCTACCACCATTAATTGCATATAATAAGGTTTTGGCTAAATTTGCTCTAGCACCGAAAAATTGCATTTGTTTTCCTATTTTCATAGGAGAAACACAACAAGCAATACCATAGTCATCTCCTAAAGAAATTCTCATTAGGTCATCGTTTTCATACTGAATAGAAGAAGTCTTTATGGATAATTTGGTAGTAAAGTTCTTAAATCCTTTTGGTAACTGATTAGACCATAATACTGTCAAATTTGGTTCTGGTGCAGGACCTAAAGTTTGAAGCGTATGAAGAATTCTAAAAGAGTTTTTTGTAACTAATGTTCTTCCATCAATTCCCATACCACCAATACTTTCTGTTACCCAAACAGGATCTCCACTAAATAATTCGTTATACTCTGGTGTTCTTAAGAAACGAACTAATCTAAGTTTCATAACAAAATGATCCATGATTTCTTGTGCTTCTTCTTCTGTTAAAATACCAGCTTTTAGATCTCTTTCAAAATAAATATCTAGGAAAGTAGAGGTTCTGCCAATACTCATAGCAGCACCATTTTGATCTTTAATAGCACCTAGATAACCAAAATATAGCCATTGTACAGCCTCTTTTGCATTAGTAGCAGGATTTGAAATGTCAAATCCATATTTAGAAGCCATTACTTTTAATTCATTTAAAGCACTTATTTGTTCGCTAATTTCTTCTCTTTGACGAATAATATCTTGATTTAATTCATCTACATCTAAAATTTCTAATTCATTTTTCTTTTCTTCCATTAAAGCATCTACACCATATAGAGCAACTCTTCTATAATCTCCAATAATTCTACCACGACCATATCCATCTGGTAGACCAGTAATTAAATGAGAACTTCTAGCTGCTCTAATATCTTTTGTATAAACACTAAAGACACCATCATTGTGGGTTTTTCTGTATTTATGAAAAATATCTTCTACTTCTTTTGCAACTTTTCTTCCATAAGCTTCGCAAGATTTTTCCACAATTCGAATACCACCAAATGGCATAATAGCTCTTTTTAATGGGGCATCTGTT
>CASUIT010000134.1 GCA_949455995.1 uncultured Clostridia bacterium | reverse complement strand
GAACATAGGCAATTATAATTCCCTCAAAAAGGAGGGGGTTAGACCGTATCGAAAAAATCTCTTTTTATCGTCTCAGAAAGATTAGATAAGGTTTCTTCCATGATCTCTTGGGCTAAAAAATCATCCCTAATTTTCTTAGCAAGGTTTGTCAAGCTTTCTTGCATGATCTTTTGCACTAAAAAGTGGTTCCTAAGTTCACAGGCTGTCTTACCAAGTTTCATCAAAGTTTCTTCCATGATTTGTTCTGCTTTTATTTCCTTTAAGTCTTCTTTTGACAAAAAAGGTTCACAAAAAGGTTCACAAAAGCGTTCAAAGCATTTTAACATTTGTACCCCTCCTTCTTTGGGTTTATGCTAAGAGCAAAAGAGGAAATATTTTATTTACCTCTATTATTAGTTACAATAGTGAGTACACTATTATATTTATTATACTATAATAAACATAAAAAAGCAAATTTGTGTAAAAATTCTACAGGAATTTTAGTAGAAAGTTAAAATAAAAAAGGAGTGATAAAAAATGACCTATAAATTTACCAATAGAGCCAAAAAGGCAATCGAATTGGCAAATGAAGTTGCCATTGAATTAGGGCACAATTATATAGGAACAGAACATATTCTTTATGGATTAGCAAAAGAAGGAAATGGAGTAGCCTATAAAGTATTAGGAAATCAAGAAGTTACACCAGATAAAGTCATTGACGAAATAGTACAATTAATAGGACAAGAAGAACCAGTTACAGAAACCTTAGGATTTACACCAAGAACCAAACGTGTTATTGAAAATGCTTTTATTGAGGCAAGAAAGTTTGGTTATAACTATATTGGAACAGAATACCTATTAATTGGAATTTTAAGAGAAGGTGATTGTATTGCAGCAAGAATTTTATTAGAATTAAATGTTAATATTCCAAGACTTTACAATGAAATTGTAAAAGTAATTAATGAAGGAGAGGATTTAACAAATAAACCAAAAGATACTCGTTCCAATAGTAAAAAAGGAAGCTACAATCAAACCACGACTCTAAATCAATTTGGAGAAGATCTTACTAAAAAAGCAACCGAAGGAAAATTAGATCCAATAATAGGAAGAAAAGAAGAAATAGAAAGAGTTATTCAAATCTTATCTAGAAGAACCAAAAATAATCCTTGTCTAATGGGAGAACCAGGAGTTGGAAAAACAGCAGTAGTAGAAGGTTTAGCACAAAAAATAGTAGCAGGAGATGTTCCAGAAATACTAAAAAATAAAAGAGTAGTTAGTATGGATATATCCAGTATGGTAGCAGGAGCAAAATACAGAGGAGACTTTGAAGAAAGAATAAAAAAAGCCTTATCTGAAGTAAAAAAAGCAGGAGACATCATTTTATTTATCGATGAAATACACACCATTGTAGGAGCAGGAGCAGCAGAAGGAGCAATAGATGCTGCAAATATTTTAAAACCATTATTAGCAAGGGGAGAAATTCAGTTAGTGGGAGCTACTACTTTAAATGAATATCGAAGATATATTGAAAAAGATGCAGCCTTAGAAAGAAGATTTAGTCCTGTACATGTCAACGAACCAAGTGAAAAAGACACTATTAAAATATTAAAAGGAATACAAGATAAGTATGAAGCACACCATGGAGTCAAAATCACACAAGAAGCAATAGAATCAGCAGTAGCAATGTCAGTTCGTTATATTAATGATCGATTCTTACCAGACAAAGCCATTGACTTAATTGACGAAGCAGCATCTAGGGCAAAATTAAAAACTTATACTGAACCAGAAGTTTTAAGAGAATTAGAAGACAAAATAGAAGAGACTAAAAAAGATAAAGAAGAAGCGGTAAGAAATCAAAAATTTGAAAAAGCAGCCAATCTAAGAGATAAAGAAAAAGAACTTAAAGAAAAATATGAAAAAGAGCAAAAGAAATGGAAAAACAAGAGCACAAAACAAGTAACCAATATTACAGAAGAAAACATTGCAGAGGTAATTAGTACTTGGACAGGAATTCCAGCTAGTAAAATAACAGAAGATGAAAATATTAGACTAAAAAATCTAGAAAAAAGTTTACACCAAAGAGTAATTGGTCAAAA
The DNA here is from genome assembly GCA_949455995.1 of uncultured Clostridia bacterium. GTDB lineage: Bacteria > Bacillota > Clostridia > TANB77 > CAG-508 > CAG-269. The sequence goes on along the minus strand of CASUIT010000134.1, from coordinate 1,604 downwards.
TGAAGCAGTCCAAGCAGTAGCCAAAGCCATTCGAAGAGGAAGAGTAGGCTTAAAAGATCCCAAAAGACCAATTGGTTCCTTCTTATTTTTAGGACCAACAGGTGTTGGAAAGACAGAATTATCAAAAGCTTTGGCAGAAGTTTTATTTGGTGACGAAAAAACAATGATTCGAATTGACATGTCTGAACTAATGGAACCACATTCTGTTTCTAAATTAATTGGTTCACCTCCAGGGTATGTTGGATTTGAGGAAGGTGGACAATTAACTGAAAAAATTAGAAGAAAACCCTATTGTGTTATTTTATTTGATGAAATTGAAAAAGCACATCCAGATGTTATGAATATGTTATTACAAATATTAGAAGATGGACGTCTAACAGATAGTCAAGGAAGAATCGTAAACTTTAAAGATACAGTAATTATTATGACCTCTAATATTGGAGCAAGATTTATTACAGACAAAAAAACACTAGGATTTAGTAAACAAACAAACAGTCAAGAAGATGTTCAAAAAGAATATGAAGAAACCAAAAAAGAAGTAATGGAAACGTTAAAAAGAGAATTAAGACCAGAATTTATCAACCGTATTGATGAAATTATTGTGTTCCATAAATTAACAGATGATGAAATAAAACAAATAATAGATATGATGCTACAAGAAGTAACCAATCGATTAAAAGTTCAAAAAATAAAAATAGAATTAGAGCCAGAAGTAAAAGAGTTGATTGCAAGCAAGGGAATTGATAAAAACTTTGGGGCAAGACCTCTTAGAAGAACCATACAAAATGTTTTAGAAGATAAATTGGCAGAGGAAATTTTAGAAGGGAATTTAAAGAAAAATAAATTAGCTAAAATTGGTGTAGAAGCCGAAAAAATCATAGTAAAAAAATAAACATCGTCACTTAATAGACGAATAATTAAACAAGTTTTGTCGAAAGCTTTTCAAGAAACGACAAAACTTGTTAAATTTTGCTATTGGAAAAAAATGGTAAATGCGTTATAATGAAAGCAGAAAAATTTAGCGGGAAGGAGAGCGCAAATGGAATCAAAATTTTATGAAGAAGACAAGCTTTTAATATTTAAAATCACAGATGAAATTGATGATAATAGTGTACAAAAGATAAGGAGGAGAGCAGACAATGAAATTGAAAGATTTATGCCTAAAAGAGTTGTATTTGATTTTGATTGTGTTACTTTCATGGATAGTGCAGGAATAGGAATGATAATAGGAAGATACAAATTTGCCAATATGATAGGAGCAAACTTAGAAGTAAGTAACCTAAGTCAAAGTGTAAAAAAAATATTTGAAATGAGTGGAATTTTAAGGTTAATTCCAATTGCACAAGACTTGCAAATATCCTAAAAAAGGAAAAAACAAATGTCTATCATAAGACAGAAAGGAAAAAAAATGAAAGAAAATTTTGAAAATGAAATGAAATTAGAATTTATTAGTAAATCAAGCAACGAAGCATTTGCCAGAGTAACAGTAGCAGCCTTTGTATCACAATTAGATCCTACATTTGAAGAATTAGCCGATATAAAAACAGCTGTATCAGAGGCTGTTACAAATAGTATCATTCATGGCTATGAAAATAGGCAAGGGA
>CASUIT010000133.1 GCA_949455995.1 uncultured Clostridia bacterium | reverse complement strand
TATTTAGGGCTTTTAAAATATCACATGGCGAAACCTATCATAGATAATTATTTATTTTATTTGTAGAGAAAATATAGAAAAAAATAATATTTTAATTTAAGGGGCAAACTTAAAAAATTTATTTTATTATATACTAATTAATGGGGGATATTTTCTCTACAAAAATAAAAACTTAGATTATTTTGAAATTGTTTTTATGAGTTTTTTAGCTAATTGATTCATTATGATTTTTTTGACGATTAAAAATATAAAGATAAATAATAAAATTTTTGTTATCATAAAAGAATTATATCCTAATTTTTTCCTTTTGTCAATCTTTTTTTTAATTTTTTAATACTCCACATATTACAACACTTACCAATATTCCAACTATATCAGCTATTAAAGAAGCAAGCAAAATAAATCTTGTTTTTTTTATTTTGACACAACTTGTATAGATAGCAATTGTATAAAGAGTAGTTTCTGTTGATCCCATAATAACAGATGCTATTTTTCCAATTTGTGTATCTACTCCATAGTTCTTCATTATATCTGTTGCAATAGCAATGGATCCACTCCCAGAAATTGGTCTTAATATGGCAAGTGGCATTACTTCATTTGGAAAATGTATTACATTTAAAAGTGGTGTTATAAAATGAATGATAATATCTAAAATTCCAGAATATCTCAATGCCCCAATTGCTACAAATAAGCCTACTAAAGTAGGTAAAATACTAAATACCATTTCTATTCCCTCTTTTGCACCTTCTAAAAAGTCATCAAATACTTTATTTCTTTCAATTAAACCATATGTAACAATTAATAAAATCATTAATGGCATCGCTAGATTTGACACAAAATTAATAATTTGCATTTTTTTACTCCTATTTTTTGTTACTAAATTTTATTAAAAACATAACAGCTATTATTCCAGCAATTGCTGCACAAATGGTTGCTATCCAAACAGGAAACACAATACTGGTTGGATTGTTCGATCCTAAAGAATTTCTAATAGCAATTACCGTAGTTGGTATTACTTGAATAGAGGCTGTATTTAAAACAATAAAAACTAGCATGGAATTAGATAAGGTATCCTTTTTTGTGTTTTCTTTTTGCATAGATTTCATTGCTTTTAATCCCAACGGAGTTGCAGCATTTCCTAATCCTAAAATATTAGCTATCATATTCATGGAAATTTCTTTTTGAATTTGTTTATTTTCCCTCATTTCTGGAAATAATATTTTTATCATAGGATTTAAAAATTTTGTTAATTTATCAATAATTGCTGTTTTATTTGCAATTTGCATTATTCCATTCCACAAACATATCGTTCCTAATAAATCAATCGATAAAGCAATCGCATCTTTTGTACTATCAAAAATAGTAGCATTTAATGGTTCTAAATTTCCTGAAAAAATAGCATAAGAAAATGATACAATGATAAATATTGGCCATATTTTATTTAACATACTTTCTCACCCAAATTATAATAACTTTGACTTTTTATTACAATATAATTGACCTTGATTTTTATTTATGATATATTATTAACGTAGGGATTGTACAAAATATAACTTTTAAGGAGGATGAATTATATGAAATCAACTGGAATTATTAGAAGAGTTGACGAACTTGGTAGAGTTGTTATTCCAATAGAAATTAGAAATCAATTTAATATTGTTGAAAAAGATCCTATTGAAATATATGTAGATGGTTCTTCCATTATACTAAAAAAATTCGAACCAAATTGTATCTTCTGTGGTAATAATAAAGATTTATTATCTTATCATGAAAAATTAATATGCTCTGAATGTGCTAAAAAAATAGGAACTTTAGAAGAAGACCAAAATGACTAATTAAAAATATCTAATTTTTCCTATACCATAAAACCGTCTAAACTTTAAAATTTAGACGGTTTTAAATTATTTATCTTGTTTTTTATTGATATTATTAATATTAATTTAAAAAATAAACTTTTTATAAAAATTTTTTTATTATTAAAATACAAATACCATATATCAAATGAAATTTTTAAATAAATTTTTGATAAATTTCATTTTTACTTAAATTTCTATCTTTTGCTATTTTCTTTATAATTTCTTTTTTTTCTATTCCTTGTTTTTCATATAATTCATAATGCTCTTGTAATGTTATTTTTTCAAAATTATTTTCTTCCTTTTCTTTTTTATCTCCTTCTATTATAAGAATCATTTCCCCTTTTAAATTTTTGGTTTCTTTTATTATTTCCCTAACATCTCCTCTTATAAATTCTTCATGAATTTTAGTTAATTCCCTTGCCAAAACTATTTTTCTATCCTTTACGAAATCTTCTAAATCTTTTAAGGTAGATTCTAATTTATGTGGTGCCTCATATAAAATAATTGTCTTTTTACTTTGTTGAATTTCATTTAATTTTTCTTTTCTTAACTTTTTATGGATTGGTAAAAATCCTAAAAAAATAAATTCCTTTGTATCTATTCCTGAAACAATTAACGCATTAATCATCGCACAAGCACCTGGAATAGGAATAATAGTAATTTTCTCCTTAATACAATTTTTAATTACTACTTCTCCTGGATCACAAATTCCTGGTGTGCCAGCATCTGATACTAAAGCAATATTTTGGCCCTTTAATAACTTTTCTATTAGTTCTTTTGTTTTAATTTCCTCGTTATGTCTATGATAACTAACCAATGGCTTTGATATTTCTAAATGATTTAACAATTTTAAAGTATGTCTTGTATCTTCTGCTGCTATTAAATCCACTTTTTTTAAAATTTCAATTGCTCTTAATGTAATATCTCCTAAATTACCAATTGGCGTAGCCACTACATATAATTTACCTTTTTTATTTTCTTTCATTTTAATCTCCTTTCTTGATTATTTAATACGTTTTTTTCCATCTTCACTTGCTTATAAATTTTAAATACTTGACCTAATTATCTGAACTATGATAAATTTCCTTTATTTCTTTTGTATATTCCCCATTTTTTTTGTAAATATATAAATTATTTTCTACTTTTAAAAATGGTTTCGCATTTTTTACTCCTTTTATTAATAATATCTTGGGTTTACTATTTAAATTGGAATATACAAAACGAATTATTTTGGGCTCTATTTTATATTTTCTCATATATTCCATAATGTCTACTAATCTATCTGGTCTATGTACCATATAAAATTCTCCTTGTTCTTTTAATAGTTCTTTTGATATTTTTATAAAATCTTCTAATGTAGCTGTTGTTTCATGCCTTGCAAATGTCTTTTTTTCTTCTTCATTTTTAATTCCTGTATTTTTCTTTTTATATGGTGGATTACTTACTATTACATCAAAACTATTTTTTTCATATATTTTATTTAAATGTAATATATCCTCATTTATCATTTTAAATTTATTTTCTAAATGATTTAATTGTATACTTTTTTTAGCCATTTCATATACTTCTTTTTGTACTTCCACTCCTATTATTTCTTTTAATTTGGTTTTTCCGCATAGTAAAGTTGCTATGATTCCTGTCCCTGTCCCTAGATCTAATACTTTTGATTTTTCTTTTATTTTTTTTGCAAAGTCTGATAATAGTATACTGTCTATTCCAAAACAAAATCCTGTTTTATTTTGTATAATTTTTAAATGTTTAAATCCTAAGTCTTCTATTTTTTCATTTTTATTTAACTCTATTTTCATTTTTTATCTTCCTTTATTTTTATTTTTATTTTTA
>CASUIT010000132.1 GCA_949455995.1 uncultured Clostridia bacterium | reverse complement strand
TCCATTTTTGTCTTTTTCATAATAAGTAGGTATTATTTTTTCTTCTAAAGTACGATAGATACTCTGGCTGTCTGCCATATCTTGTGCTTCGTAAGAATCATATTCTGCATTGGTTCCAATGGTCCAACCGGTTAGTTTGGGTATACCCTTCTGCCCACCATCCATCTAAGACACTAAAATTGATTACTCCATTGACAGATGCTTTTTGCCCACTTGTACCAGATGCTTCCATTGGTCTTCTAGGATTATTTAACCAAACATCTACTCCACTAATTAAATATTTAGACATTGCTATATTATAATTTTCTAAGATGAAAATTTTGCCTTTAAATTGTGGCATCATGGATATTTCATGAATGTATTTGATTAAGTCTTGCCCTTCTTTGTCTGCTGGGTGAGCTTTTCCTGCAAATATAATTTGTATTGGTTTTTCTTGATTATTTAATATTTGTGTAATTCTTTCTAGATCTTTAAAAATTAAAGTTGCTCTCTTATAGGTTGCAAATCTTCTTGCAAATCCAATAGTTAAGTTTTCTGGATCTAATTTAGAAACAATTTCATGGATTTCTTCATAACTGTATCCAGAACGTCTTAGTCTTTCTGATGTACTATCTTTTACCAGTTTTATTAATTTTATTTTTCTTTCTTTATGTATGTTCCATAATTTTTCGTCTGGTATGTTTTTTATTTTTTCCCATGTTTGACTTTTGTGTATATTGTCTTGCCAATATGGAATTAAATATTTATTATACAACTCTTTCATTTTTGGAGCAAGCCATGTACAGGTATGTATTCCATTTGTTACATATTCAATTGGAGATTCATTTGCTGCTATGTTTGGCCATACTTCCCCAAATAATTCTCTAGATACTGCTCCATGTAGCTTACTTACTCCATTTTTCTTTCCTGCAATTTTTAATGCCAAAATTCCCATATTAAAGCCTTCTTCTAATTCTATAGTTGGTTTCATTCCTAGTTTTAAGAATTCTTCTTGCGAAAGCCCTAATCTTGGCCAAAAATCTTTGAAATATTTTTCAACTAATGCTAATGGAAAAATATCATTTCCTGCTGGTACTGGTGTATGTGTTGTAAATACTGTTTTAGAACTTGCTATGTCTTTTGCTACTTCAAATGATACTTGCTTTTCTTTTATGATGTTTTTTATAATTTCTAAATTTAAAAATGCAGAATGCCCCTCATTCATGTGATATATAGTAGGATTTAAGTTTAAATATTTGGTTAGAAGATTTACTCCTGCCATTCCTAATACGATTTCTTGGCGAATTCTCATTTCTTGATCTCCACCATATAATCTTAGTGTTACATCTCTATCTTCTTCATGGTTTTTGTCTATGTCTGAATCTAATAGATATAGTTTTACTCTTCCTACATTGATTTGCCATACTTTTAGATATAATCTTCTTTTTGGAAATTTTACATAAATGGTTAGGTCATCTCCCTTTTCGTCTTTTACTGGATTGATTGGCATGTCAAATAAGTCAATGTTATGATATTCTGTTTCTTGTTGTCCGTATCCATTGATTTTTTGGTTGAAATAACCGTTTTTATATAATAGTCCTACAGCTACTAATGGAATTCCTAGATCACTTGCAGATTTTAAATGATCTCCTGATAAAATTCCGTAATCCTCCTGAATAGATTGGTATGGTTTGATCTAATCCATATTCTGCTGAAAAATAAGCAATTAGGTCATTTTTGTTTTCTGGATATTTATTAGAAAACCATGTATTTTTACTGTTCATATAACTATTAAAGTTTTCTGCTATTTTATCATATTCTTTTAAAAAGGCTGTTTCTTTTGCTACTTTTTCTAATCTTTCTTGTGATACTTGTTTTAAAAATTTCACTGGATTTTTGCTACATTGCTCCCATAAGTCTTTGTCTATTTTTTGAAATAATCTTAAAAATTCTGTATTCCATGACCACCATAAGTTATTTGCTATTTCTGCTAGCTTTTCGATCCTTTTTGGTAATTGTGGATTTACTGTAATTCTATTGAATAGATACATTTTCAACTTCCTCCTTCGTTTTCTTTTCTTTTTATTTTTCTCCTGTATTTTTTTCTATGTATATTATCTATTAAATCTGTTTTTTTGTCAAATGTTTTCGTATATTTTTTCTATTAGAATGCAATTTTTGCTTCTATCCATTTAGTTACTTCATCTATTTTTAATCTAATTTGTTCCATGGTATCTCTGTCTCTTATGGTTACAGTTTGGTTTTCTAAAGTATCAAAGTCTACAGTTATACAATATGGTGTACCAATTTCATCTTCTCTTCTATAACGCTTTCCAATACTTCCTGTTTCATCATAATCACACATAAATGTTTTAGAAAGTTTTTCATATACTTTTGTTGCTTCTTCTGATAATTTTTTAGAAAGAGGTAATACTGCCACTTTATAAGGTGCAAGGGCTGGATGTAAATGTAGCACTACTCTTGTATCTCCATCTTCTAGTTTTTCTTCTTCATAACTATCACACAAAAATGCTAGTGTTACTCTATCTGCTCCTACAGATGGTTCAATACAATATGGTACATATTTTTCATTTGTTTGTGGATCTGTATAATGGAAGTCTTCTTTTGATACTTTCATATGACTATTTAAATCATAATCTGTTCTATCTGCTATTCCCCATAGTTCTCCCCAACCAAATGGAAAAGCATATTCAATATCTGTTGTTGCATTACTGTAGTGTGATAACTCTTCTGGTGTATGGTCTCTTAATCTAATATTTTCTTGTGTCATTCCCAAATTTAATAGCCATTGTTTGCAAAAGTCTTTCCAATAGTTTTGCCATTGAATATCTGTTCCTGGCTTACAAAAAAACTCTAGTTCCATTTGTTCAAATTCACGTGTTCTAAAAGTAAAGTTTCCTGGTGTTATTTCATTTCGGAAAGCTTTACCAATTTGTGCAATTCCCATTGGTAGTTTCTTTCTTGTGGTTCTTAGTACATTTTTAAAGTTAACAAATATTCCTTGTGCTGTCTCTGGTCTTAAATAAATTTCTGCTTTTGCCTCTTCTGTTACTCCTTGAAAAGTTTTAAACATTAAGTTGAATTTTCTAATTTCTGTGAAATTGTGCTTCCCACAGTTTGGACAGTTAATATTATTTTGATCCATAAAGTTAACCATTTCCTCATCTGTCATTCCATCTGCTATCATGTCTTTTCCCTTTTGGTGTGCCCATTCTTCTATTAATTTGTCTGCTCTGTGTCTTGTTTTACATGATTTGCAGTCAATTAGTGGATCCGAAAATCCCCCTACATGTCCGTGAAGCTACCCATGTGGTTGGATTCATTAATATTGCTGCATCTAATCCTACATTGTATGGATTTTCTTGTATGAATTTTTTCCTCCATGCTTGTTTTACATTATTCTTTAATTCTACTCCTAATGGACCATAATCCCATGTATTGGCTAATCCTCCATAAATTTCTGAACCAGCATATATGTAACCTCTATTTTTACAAAGTGCTACTAATGTGTCCATTGATTTTACCATAAAAATTCCTCCTTATTAAATGTTTTACTATTTTGAGCCCTTTTAACTTACTTACATAAAAGTTTATCTACTTTTTAATCAAAAATATATTATGGGCTGAGCAGTAACATATAAACAAAAAAATTAAATATTTTTTCTAAAAATTGTTGCTAAAATATCTTTTTTGTGCTAAGATATTAATGTTACCAAAATTTAGGGGTATAGTGTTAATGGTAGCACATCGGTCTCCAAAACCGCCT
>CASUIT010000131.1 GCA_949455995.1 uncultured Clostridia bacterium | reverse complement strand
TATTTTTTATTTTATCACGGAAGGATTTATTTACACAACTTTTTCTATACTCTCACAGAAAAGACACAAATGCCAATAATAAAGAAGGCACTAGAAAATACTAAGCAAAATATTTCGCAAATTCCTAATTATGGAATAGATTTAATAAAAAGATTATTATTAAATCCAAGTGTATCTAATGCTCAAATGTTTTTAACATTAAGAACATATCTACATAATTATTATAATAATATTAGTGATATTAGATACAATAAAACCACGAATTCATTTTATTTTTATAATAATGGTTCTAATAGATATATACAATCTGAAACAGATCTTTTAAGTATAACTCTAAATATAAGTAATAATGAATTAGATAGATTTGAATTTGAATTGTTATTAGAAATTATAAAGCGAAGCGAAAGTGGAATTAATTTCGAGTACATAAGTCCACTTATTCACAGAATGGGTAATAAGAAAAAAGAATTAGAAAAAGTATTTTTCAATAATAATTTAGATGAAGACTTTGAAACATTTTTATTTGATAATAAACAAGTTTGTGTTATTCAATTAGGTAGAGTAAATCGCGAAGTTCGTGAAATGTTACCAGCTTTGTTATCAAATATATTTTTGGATACTAGAATAGAATTAAGGAACAATACTAAGATTAAGAATATATTAAATATTGTTATAGATGAAGCACATAATTTACTTTGCAAACAAGAAGAACAAACAGAAATTCATTCTAATAATTTAAAAACTTTTGAAAAAATAATAAAAGAGGGTAGAAAATTTGGATTATTCCTTATGATAGCGAGTCAAAGACCTAGTGACATTTCCAATACTATAACTTCTCAAATACATAACTATTTTATACATAAGCTAGTGAATCCAAATGATATTGAGAAGATAAGAAAAACAGTAGCATATATGAATGAAAGTAGTTTAAATATGTTAACCGTATTAGGTAAAGGAGAATGTATTATTTCAGGAACATCTTTATATATGCCTCAGTATGTTTGCGTAGATGAGTTAGATAATAAATCTAAACCTGATAGCGAAGATATTAGTATTTTAGGAATTAATGGTATTATAGAAAGTAACAATTAGTTAAATAACAAAAATTTTAACAAAACGGGCTGACAAATTAAATTGGGCACGTTATACTACAAGTAAATTATAAATATGGAGGTAGTAAGTATGTGCGAAGATGAAAAGGGAATATTAGAAAATTTATTTGAAAGTAGAGAAGAAGAACTATGTGCTTTAACACAAATGGATAGACAAAAGATAAAAAGACTGACAAGAAATAACGATAGTTATGATAAGCTATTTGCAATAATAAAGGATTTATCAAACAATTCAGAAAAATTAGAAGAAGTTAGGAATAGCCTAGATAGTTACATAGATAAAATTAACATTATAGGGGCTTACGAAAATGAAAAGTTTTACAAAATACGGCTTTTCAGATGCAATAAACTTAATTTTAGAATGTAAAAAATTTCCAAATAGGTCTTGACAAATAAAATAAAGCATTATAAAATATGTCTGTAAATGTAATATGACTTTGGTATTACATATAGATTGTTATATTCAAAAGTTGTTGTATAAAAAGTAAACCAAAAACGTGGCAAAGCCTTATGCCACTTAGATATTCTAGTTATAAAAAAGTGTTAGTGAATTTTTGCATAAATAGAAACACCTAATAGTGTGAAAACATTATTGGGTGTTCTTTTTTATATTCTAGGAAATTTATTATAGTATGATAAATTTCTGTAGAAGACAATTATGGCGAGCCTTAGATTTTCTTAAAATTTCCATTTGCTAGAAAATCTTAGGCTCGGTTTTTTTGTGCCTTTTTAAGACATTAATATTTACAAATATACTTACTATAAGGGTCATACCAAGTCATTTCTTCTAATATTCTGTATTAGATACTTTAATAAAAATATAGGAGTTGATGCCAATGTGAATAAAGATAAAACAGAAATAAAGATAGATAAATTAGAATTTAATACATATTGTATTTTTACAGAAGAAAAACAAGATGTGAAAGAAACAGTAGGGCTAATTTTTAAAGATTATATTGAAAACTTAAAAACGGATAAAAGGTAACCTTTACGAAAATGAAATAATATTTGCAAATTAAAACAGAGCACGTTAAAATAGTACTTGTAGATGATTACGGATAGGAGGGTAGATGTTAAACTTAGAAGCTAAAAACTTCAAAGTACGGAATATATATAAGACTATCTAGAGAAGATGGCGACAAGCAAGAAAGCGAAAGTATCGGTAATCAAAGAAGTATTTTGCAAAGACATGTAAAGGAGAATGATTTAACCCTAATCAAAGAATATGTTGATGATGGTATATCTGGAACCACATTTGATAGACCTGGATTTAATAAAATGCTACAAGATATTGAAAATGGAACAATTAATATGGTTATAACAAAAGACCTATCAAGACTTGGAAGGGACTATATTAAAACAGGGCATTACATAGAAAACTACTTTCCACAAAACAATATAAGATATGTTGCAATAACAGATGGAATAGATACCTATATTGATAGCACAAATAACGATATAACACCTTTTAAAGCAATAATGAATGATTATTATGCTAAGGATATATCCAAGAAGATTAGAAGTGTTTATAAGGAAAAACAAAAGAATGGAGAGTATATGTGTAGCATTCCAGCATATCGGATATAAAAGGCATCCTAGAATTAAAAATAAGCTAATTATTGATGAACAAGTAAAAGACATTGTAGACAAAATATTTGATATGTATGCAAATGGACATGGTAGTGTAGAAATAGTAAATTACTTAAATGTTAATAAATACTTATCTCCTACAGGGTATAGAAAAACAGGTATCATACAAGATGATAATAAAACAAACTATGATTGGAATGAGGTTACTTTATGCAATATGTTAAAAAACGAAGTGTATATTGGAAACACAGTTCAAAATAAGAAATCAGTTGTTTCATACAAAGTACATAAAATAAGAACTGTAGAAAAAGAAAATCAAATAAGGGTTGACAATACACACGAAGCCATTATCGACAAAGACACCTTTGAAAAGGTACAATGTATTCTTGAAAAAAGAGGAACAAATGCAAAACTTAAATATAATTACTTATTAAGGGGATTGCTTTACTGTTATCATTGCAAAAGAAAACTGCAAATTGTGCTTAAGAAAAATTCAAGAAGAAATGCACAATCACATCCATATATAATATGTGCAGACTATAAAAAAAGAGGTTGTTTTCCATTAAGTATTAATTATGAAAAGTTTGAAAAACATATAATTTATGTTGTGAAAAAGATATGTCAAATATATGCTAACAAAGAAATTTTTTATTCAATCTATGAGAAATATCAAAACAAAACACTTGATATTCGAGATGGATATAAAAAGAAATTAGAACAGATTGATAAGGCAATATTAGATATAAATAACAATTTAGATAAAATGTATATGGATAAATTGCAAGGCATAATTCTTGAAGAAGATTACATTAGGGTATCAAAAAAAATTATATTTGATAGAACAAATTTAGCAAAACAAAAAGAAGAATTAGAACAAAAGTTAATTGGAACAGAAGAAAAAATAAGCAGTAAAAACAAAACAAAAGAAGAAAAAGAATTAGATCAATTAATAGAAAACTTTTTAAAATTAGAGCAAATAGATAAAATATACTTATACAGACTAATCAATAAAATTGAGATTGATAAAGACAAAAATGTGTATATATATTTTAATTTTTCAAAACTAAATTCTATTAG
>CASUIT010000130.1 GCA_949455995.1 uncultured Clostridia bacterium | reverse complement strand
GAGGGAGAAATTAAAGAAATTTTAGTAGAAGATGCTCAACCAGTCGAATATGGAAAACCCCTATTTGTTATAAAATAAAAGGCGCTGGCGATAGCTCGCCAGCAAAAAGGCTTAGAAATCGTCAAAAGACGGTTTCAACGTGATACATTTTGTATTACGCATATTGTTCATTTGGATATCAAACGGAACCCGTAAGCGTAAATAAGCTTGAACAATTGAGGTATCAGGAAAAAAGTCTGGAACTTCTAAAGTTTGTGGGAGTTCACCGCTATTTTGAGTGTGTTCTTTTAGAATGCCCAATAGTTTATAACAGTAAGTTTCGATGCAACAATTTATTCCCGTGATGACAGGAATAAATTGTGTTTTTAAGTCATTTTGTATTTCTTCTATTACCTCAGATGAAAATTTCACAAAAGTACCTCCTTTGATTACTGTTAAAATGTCACTATATTATTATATCATAGAATACATAAAAAAGCAAAAGAAAAGGTCGGCGATAATAAATCTCGCCGACCCGGGGTAGAATCTTATTTGTTTGAGAATTCGATGGGATACCCTAATTTTTCTAAAAACATGTCTTTCAGCGTGAATTTTTCACCAATGCTTAAAGCATTGTTACAAACCATTGCTGAAAAATAGGTGTCCAAGAAAGTTAGGGACAAAATACAGTCTGAAACTCCCAGATTTTCAATGATTTCTAATCCACGATTTAACAATTCATCTGGATCGGTTTCCTTTTTAGGAATCAATGTTGTTAAATTAGGATCTTCGTTTGTAGCAATTGCAGGAACTGGTGCTGGTTCCTTTGAAGTTACTGCGGTGCTTTCTACAATTTTTGATACCAAAGACTGAGGATTATTCTCATGTAAAATGTTTCCGATAAGAGAATTAGATGACATAATATTTACCTCCCCTAATATAAAACAATTATTTGTTATACTTATATTATACATCATTTCACATAAAAAGTAAAATATAAAAAATTACAAAAAAGAGAGAAACAAGAGATAATCATACATAAAAATAAAAAAGGAGATGAAAAAATGTTAAATAAAGAAGAAATAAAAGAAATTATACCACAAAGAGAGCCCTTTCTCATGATCGATGAGGTAGAAGAATACAAACCAGGAGAAAGTGCTATAGCCTATAAAGAGGTAAACAAAGACGAATGGTACTTCCAAGGGCACTTTCCAGGAAATCCAATCATGCCAGGAGTATTAATTACAGAAAGCTTAGCTCAAACAGGGGCAGTTGCCATCCTTAGTCTAAAAGAAAACCAAGGAAGAAATGCTTTATTTGGTGGAATTGACAAAATGAAATTTAAAAAAATAGTAAAACCAGGAGATACACTAAAATTAGAAGTCAAAATTATCAAACAAAAAGGACCAATAGGAATAGGAGAAGCCATAGCCACAGTACAAGGAAAAGTCGTAGCAAGAGGAGAATTAACATTTGCTGTTGTGTGAAATAAAAGAAAGGAAAGTAGAAATATGAATAAGATTTTAATTGCTAATCGTGGAGAAATAGCAGTTCGTATTATTAGAGCTTGTAAAGAAATGAATATAAAAACTGTAGCAGTTTATTCAGAAATGGATCGAGATGCTATGCACACTCGTCTAGCAGATGAAGCAATTTGTATAGGACCTGCAAGTCCTGCTAAAAGTTATCTGAATTTTAAAAATATTATAGAGGCTGCCAATATTACAGGGGCAGATAGTATTCATCCTGGATTTGGTTTTTTGTCAGAGAATAGTCAGTTTGCTAAAATATGTGAAGAATCTAATATAAAGTTTATTGGACCACACTATGGAGTAATTGAGTTAATGGGGAATAAATCCAATGCCAAGGAATTAATGAAAAAGGCAGGAGTACCTGTTATATCTGGTTCAGATGGAAGTGTAAAAGGATTAAAAGATGCTACTAAAATTGCTAACCAAATTGGTTATCCTGTTATGCTAAAAGCAGCAGCAGGAGGCGGTGGAAAGGGAATTCGTATTGTAAATTCACCAGAGGAAATGGAAGTAAATTACAATTTGGTAAAACAAGAGGCAAAATTGTCTTTTCAAGATGATGAAATTTATATGGAGAAGTTTATCAAAAATCCAAGACATGTTGAAATTCAAATTTTAGCAGATGAACATGGAAATGCTATTCATTTAGGAGAAAGAGACTGTTCTATTCAACGAAAGAATCAAAAAGTAATAGAAGAGACACCATCTACTGCAATAGATGATAAATTAAGAAATAAAATGGGAGAAGCAAGTCTAAAAGCAGTAAAGGTAGCAGGATATACGAGTTGTGGAACCATAGAATTTTTAGTAGATAGTGATAAAAACTTCTATTTTATGGAGATGAATACAAGAATTCAAGTAGAACATCCCATTACAGAAGAAAGAACAGGAATTGATATTGTAAAGGAACAAATAAAAATAGCAGCAGGAGAAACCTTAAAATTAAAACAAAAAAACATTGAATTTAGAGGTCATAGTATCGAATGTAGAATTAACGCAGAAAATCCAAGTAAAAACTTTATGCCATGTCCAGGAACTATTACAGGAGTAAACTTACCAGGAGGAAATGGAATTCGAGTAGATACTGCTATTTACGAAGGATATACCATACCACCCACTTATGATTCGATGATTGCCAAAATAATCACACATGGAGACACTAGAAATGAAGCTATTAGCAAAATGAAAAGAGCATTAGAAGAAATTGTAATAGAAGGTGTCGATACTAATATTGACTTTTTATTTCAAATTATAAAAAATCCTAATTTTATTAGAGGAAATTTTGACACATCTTTTATTGAAAAAGAAATAAAAAATAAATAAGGTTTATAGGTAAATCCTGAAATCTAAAAACCTAAAATTAGAATAAAAGGATAGAAAAATGATTGTTGACAAAATAAAAAAAAGAGAGCCCACTGCCAAAAAAATGCAAAATCAGGTAGACATACAAGTTGGAAAATGGGTAAAATGTGATAAATGTAAAGAAATATTATACAAAGAAACCGTAAGACAAAATGCAAGCATTTGTCCTAATTGTGGAGCATATTTTAGAATGCACATTAATAAAAGATTAGAAAGTATCATAGATAAAGATACCTATCAAAGATTTGATTTAAATATTGACACAACCAATCCATTAGAACTAGAAGATTATCCTAAAAAAATAAAAGGGCTAAGAGAAAAAACAGGAATTCAAGAAGCAGTAAGTTGTGGAACAGGAAAAATAAAGGGAGAAGAAGTAGTCATCTGTGTGATGGATAGTGGTTTTTTAATGGGAAGTATGGGCGTTGTAGTAGGAGAAAAAATCACCTATGCAATGGAAAAAGCAATAGAGCTTAAACTTCCAATCATTATATTTTGTGTATCTGGTGGGGCTAGAATGCAAGAAGGAATTATATCACTGATGCAAATGGCAAAAACAACAGCAGCAATAGCGAAATTAAATGAAGCAGGATTGTTATACATATCGGTATTAACCGATCCAACCTATGGAGGAGTAACAGCTTCTTTTGCAAGTATTGCAGACATAATATTAGCAGAGCCAAAAGCCATGATAGGATTTGCAGGGCAAAGAGTAATCAAACAAACTATTGGAGAAGAATTGCCAGAAGGTTTCCAGACAGCTGAGTTTTTATTAGAACATGGCTTTATCGATAAAATTGTAGAAAGAAAAGAATTAAAAAACACATTACATCAGCTAATACAATTTCATAAATAGGTTTATAGGTAAATCCCAATAAAAAACCTAAAATTATAATAAAAGGAAGCATTTGAATGGAAAAAGAACGAACCGCTTGGGAAAGGGTTGAAATAGCAAGAGATTCCAAAAGAAAAACAGCATTAGACTATATAGAAGAAATTTTTGATGATTTTATCGAACTACATGGAGATAGAAATTTTAGAGATGA
>CASUIT010000129.1 GCA_949455995.1 uncultured Clostridia bacterium | reverse complement strand
TTCTTTTATTCTAGCAATTTTAAATATTCTATAATCTTCTTTTAATTTGCAATAACTTATTAAATACCATGATTTATCTTTAAACCATATTTGTAATGGCTCTACAATTCTATTATTTTCTTCTCCATTAGAATTATAATAAGTAAATTGTACTAGCTGCTTATTTAAAATTGCAGATTTGATAATATCAAATCGTTCTTCTTGTATATTACACCAATTAGAAAAATCAATTTTAATCCAATCGTTTATTTTTTTATTAAATAATATACTTAACTTATCCAAAATATCTTTTTCATCTTGTCCTTTTACTTTTTTCATTCCTTGTAAGGCAAACAAAATCTGATTTTGTTCTTCTTCAGAAAGTATTGTTTTATTTAATACATATTCATCTAAAAGTCCTATTCCTCCATCTTTTCCTTTACTTGCATAAATTGGTATGTTTGCTCCACTTAATGTTTCTATATCTCTATATATTGTTCTTGTAGATACCTCAAACCTATCAGCTAATTCTTTAGCTGTAGTTTTTTTCTTTTGCATTAGTATATATACTATTTCAAATAGTCTATTATTTACCTGCATATTTTCCTCCTGTCAATATTATAGCATATAAATATGACATCTGTCTGTCATATTTATAAAAAATAAGAAGCTAGAGTTATAAGGATTTTGCCCCACTGTTTTTACGCAAATAGAAAGTAGTTAAAGGAGAAAAAATTGATGGAAGAAATAGAAATACTAAAAGGAATTTTGAATAGTTATCCATATTTTATTGTTTTTGTAGATAATGACTACATTATTAGATTTATGAATCAACCAGCACAAAACCATTATCTAAAAAAGAGAAAAAACTTAATATGAACAATATGTAATTTATATGCCTTAATAGAATTCATATAGCAGTTTTTAGTTGAAATTTTATGTAAAATATTATATAATAAAATATGTAACAGCTAAATAGCCAATTTTAGGAGGTAGAGAAATGATTAACGAAACTATACTTTCAAAGGAACTTATTGATGGCTTTCAAGTCCGGAAATGTACACTTGATGGAATAGATGAAATTCAACATTTGCATGTACCACCAAAAACAACCATTAAGTTACATGGACATGAAGGTAAACAATGGGAAATATGGATAATCCTTTCTCCTATACCAAAGGCGTATGTATGCCTAAAAGGAGAAGAACACGAACTCGTAAACAATAGTAATTCAGATGTAGTAATTATGGCAATTAAAGGGCATCTTGATTATTCGTATGACGAGCTTGGAGAACTTCTGTATACTATTGGATTTTCTGTACATCACGGTTCTTTAGTGATTACTGATAATCCAAATGTCTAAAAATTTATGCCTAAAAAACTACAAGGCAATAACTTTCGTTAGCATAAATTTTTAGACCTTCGAAGAAAAGGAGCAGTAGCGCTTTCGCTCAACTGCTCCTTTTGGTTGAAGGGTTACTTACTTATTTTTTAGTAACATTCTATAAATTATTTTTACTTGCTAATAAGTATTATTTTTTATTCTCTACACTTTAACATTGTAGTAAACTAACACTGCCAAATAAGTTATACAAACTTTGCCCTCTAGTGATTTTATGCAAATTTTGTGATAAGGATTTATAAACTAAAAAGAACAAAACGCAGTAAAATTTCTATCAATTTAATTTTTTCATGAGATAATTTTTTTAACTTGTAAAATCTCTATAACTGGATACTTTTTTAGTCGCATAAATGGAATGAAATTCAGTGAGAGCAATAGTTTTATAATAACATACCTTTTATTTTTTCTTTATAAATAGAAAGTTAAAAGATTCTTTCCTTCCATAAATCTCTCTAATTAAATCATCATATGTAAATGGAATTCCAATTTGACTATCTCCTATTTTATTAGGATTTATAATATAAAAATTATTATCTTCATCTACATCGCTAACAACCAAATAATGTCCATTTTTAGAAAATGTTCCTTCATACTTTTCATAGTTATCTTTAGGCCCAACATGAATAATTGCCATGTTTCCATTTTTTATATTATTTATAATTTTTTGTTTTTGCTTTTCTGGTTTATCAAAATCAATTTTCACTATTTCATATTCGATATTTATTTTATCTTCATTTATCAATCTATTTAATAAATATATTAATCCTTCATGTTTTATTCCTTTTGATTTTAAATAGGTATTATCAAACTTTCTCTTTTTATCTACAATTATCTTTTTTACTAATTCTATAGGTTCCTTTCTTATACCATAATTAGTAAGTATAATTGCTATTGAAGTAGGTCCACAACCCATATGTGGTATGTCCCAATTTCCTAGTTCTTCTTTATATTCATCCATTGTATAATCTAATTGTCTATATCTTATTCGACTTTTATTCATATAAAATCTACCCCTTTCAATAATTTTTTTGATTTTTATATAGTCTTTATAACTTATTACTATGTATACTATAAAAATCTGTTTACACAAATGTACACCAATTGTACAGCATATTTTTAAATATATTGTTTAAAATATTATTATATTTATTTAATTAAATTTAAAATATCATCTACTACATTTATAGTACTAACGTGTTTTATATTTTTTACTTCACTAATATTAATCCATTTTGCAGTTTTCGCATATTCTTTTTCGTCTTCATCAAACTCTTCATTTGAAATTTCGCCATCAATAATTTTAACTAAATAGTAAATTAAGTAACTTTGATAATCTTTATTTCTTTTTTGATGATGAAAAAAAGATGTATATACATTTAATAATTTAATTGGTTCTGCTAGATATCCTGTTTCTTCTTTAAATTCACGTATTAGTGTTTGGATATGGTTTTCTCCCTTTTCAGCAGTACCACCAGGAAAATCATACCCATCATATTGTGGTGAAATCAAAATTTTCTCGTTTTCAACTGCAATTCCATAAATGTGTACAGATAAATCTAAATTATTTATATCTGTGGTATATTTGTTATTATAAACATCATAAGTATCAATTTTGTTATTTTTCATCCTATAACACTCCTTATTTAATAATTTTTAAGCGATTGCCTTAAAATATTTGACTTTTTCTAAAAATCCGTATATAATATAGATAGAAAATGAGAAACCATAGTTAAATATGGTTACCACTTTATATAAAAGTAGCAACAACACATTCACTCGGTCAAAAGCAGAATGTGTTGTTGTTTTATTCCTTATTTATAATTTTATTAACATATTGTATGTAACAAACTGTCAATAAGGCTACGTTTAGAGTAACTGATACCATTAAGGCTAATATTAAGAATAATATAAAACTCATAAACACCACCTCACTTTCTCATAGTCGAAACTATGTTAGTAAAAGTGGCAACACAAAACTACTTATCTCATATCTATCTTTAACTACTATACTACATATTTTACAATAATACAAACAAACAAAACAAATTTTTGTATGTTTTTGTATTAATCAAAGTAATAAATTTAATTTATGAGTTATGCTATTAAAATTTTTAAATAAAGAGCAATAAAACACTAAATAATAATATAGATATATACAAATTAGCTTGTCGTAGCTTACTTACTGGAAGATATAAAGATAAGCCGTTCAATGCTATTTTTCTATCTTACTATAACAAAAAAATCAGTGAAGGAAAAACCAAACATCAAGCAATTATCTGCGTCATGAGAAGAATAACAAACATACTTTATACAATTCTAAAAAACAATATCGACTATGTTCACCCTCAAGAATTATCTAATCAATGTACTAAAAACTACTTAGAAAACAAAGCCAAAGAAGAAGAAAAACAAAAGGCAAAACAAAAAAAGAAACAGTCAAAAAAGAAAGAAAAGGCTTTACTATACCAATAAAAAAATATATAATAATGTCAATATATCTAGTTAAAATAAGAAGCTAGAGTTATAAGAAGTTTACATGTATTCAACAAAAGCGTTAAAATATAGAATTAGGAGCAAAAAAAT
>CASUIT010000128.1 GCA_949455995.1 uncultured Clostridia bacterium | reverse complement strand
ATAAGGAAATAATGAATAATAATAGAGCAAGTAGAATTTTTAGGCTTCTTTTTTTCATTTTTTTGGTTTTCCCTCCTTAAATTTCTTCTATGGTAACATCGGGTTCTTCTTTTCTGATTATTTTTTTTAACTTTTTTAGGATAATATCTTTTTGTTCTTCTTCATATTCTATGACTAATCTTTCCATCATGAAACTAATGGAAACACTTTTAATTTCTTCTATTTTTTGTAAGGCATTTTCTAATTGTGTTGCACAATTTGCACAATCTAATCCTTTTATTTTAAATGTTTTTTTCATTTTTTATTCCTCCTTTTTTAAATTTTTATGCTCAATATGTTCTATTCCTATTTCAAATAATTGTTTTATGTGATCGTCATCTAATGTATAATAAACTTCTTTTCCTTGTTTTCTACATTTTACAATCCCACTTTTTCTAAGTGTTCCCAATTGATGAGAAATAGAAGATTTACTCATCTGCAAAACGTTTGCAATGTCACAAACACACATTTCATTTTGATCTAAGGCATAAAGTATTTTTGTTCTTGTGGTATCTCCTAAGATTTTAAAAAATTCTGCTAATTTATTAAATAAATTTTCATCTGCCATGTTTTTTTTGGTGTGTTTTACAATGTCTTCATGGATGATATTGCAATCACATATAAATTCATTTTTAGACATGTATTTTTCTCCCCTCCTTTTGCAATAATTGAATTATTACTCAACTATAATATTATTATAGTTGAATATATATTCATCTGTCAATACTTTTTGTAAAATTTTCTGTGGAATGATTGATATTATAGAAAAATCTTTGATTTTTTCTATAATATCAAAAAGAATCATAACATTAGAATAGTTATGATTCTTTTTGATATAAAAAAATTTTAAGAAAATTTTTTTTGTATTTCTTCAATTTCATCATAATGATTTTGTAAAATATCTAAAAATATATCTGTAAGTTCTGGATCAAATTGAGTCCCTTTACACCTTTGAAATTCTGCAATAACCGTTTCAAGTGGTAAAGAATTACGGTAAGTTCTTCGAGAAGTCATGGCATCAAAACTATCTGCTATAGAGGCAATTCTTGCTAAATAAGGAATATTTTGTCCTTTTAATTGTCCAGGATAACCATGTCCATCATATCTTTCGTGATGATGTTTTACAATAGGAATAATTTCTTGGAAAATAGTTGCTGTAGATAAAATATGAACACCAATAGAAGGATGATTTTTTATTTCAGAGTATTCGTCATCAGTCAATTTATTATCTTTTAGTAAAATACTATCAGGGACACCTATTTTTCCAATATCATGAAATAATCCTCCTATTTTTAAAATGCGTAAGTCTTCTTCTGATAAATTTAATTTTTTACCAATTAGTACCGAGATTTCAGAAACTCTATCAGAGTGACCTCTTGTATAAGAATCTTTTGCTTCTACAGTATAACGTAAAGTTTGTATACTTTCTAAATAAGCTTTTTCTAATTGAACATTTATTTTCTTAATTTCATTCATTTGCACAATAGATTTAATTCCTGATTCAATTAAAAGTAAAAGTTGATCAAATTTATTACTTTTTTCGCAATATCCTTGAATATCAAGTCTTCTGATTGTATCTAAGGGTGGTGCTAAATCTTTATGTCCTGTTAATAATAAAATATACAATTCTTTATTAAATTTTCTAATTTCTTGAACTACTTGATCTCCATGAATGGGTGTCATAATAAAGTCTAAGATCATTAGATCAAAATGCTCATTTTTTACTCTTTCAATTGCTTCTTGTGGGTTAGTTACACCTGTAAAATCATAACCAGATCTTTTTAAAAAGATAGATAAAGAATCAATAATTCCTTCTTCGTCATCTACTGCAATGATTTTGTAATTTCTATTTTCATTATTTTCTAAATTTTGAATTCCTTTTCTCATATTTAAACAACCTCATTTTTTACTTTTTATTATTACACTCTATTTTTGATACTATTATATAGGTAATATAAGGATAAAATAGATAGTTAATTACAAACCCACCTATGAAACATGTTAAGTTCATAGGTGGGAAATATGGTCGGGGTAGAGGGGTTCGAACCCCCGACCTCATGGTCCCAAACCACGCGCGCTACCAACTGCGCTATACCCCGATAAAATAAATAAACTCTTATATACTATAACATAAAATAAAAAAAAGTGCAATAATATTTATAGATTTTTTAAATTTTTTTAAAAATACTTGAAAAGTGTGTTAATTTTAGTTATAATAAAAATATATTTTATACCAAAAGCAAATTTTATATGTACCTGTAGTTTAGCTGGATAGAATGGCAGGCTACGAACTTGCAGATCGGGGGTTCGAATCCCTCCAGGTACACCATTTGGTAAAACACAGTTCTCAAGAGAGTCTTGAGAACTCTTTTCTTTTTTGAGGCTTTTTCTTTAAAAAGTATCGTTTTGCTTGTGTAGACTTACTTTCAGCACTTTTCGTTTTCCCCTGAAATTCCTCAAAATTTACTCTTTCAAATTCTTTTTTCTTTCGTTCTTCTGATACATGAATATAATAAAAATCTGTAGTTTCAAATTCGGCATGTCCCATTAATTCTCGTAAAACCTCTTTATCCCTACCCTTCTCACTCATTAAAGTTGCAAAAGAATGTCTAAATCCATAAATTGTCATGTGTTCTAACTTGTACTTCTTAATAAATTCTGTAATCTTTTTTGTTAATCTTTCTGGAACATACGGTGTTCCTATTGTATTTAAGAATACATATTGGTTATTATTCCACTCTTGCCCATATTGTAAATTGTTCATTTTCTCTCTTTTTAAGTTAAGCAACATTTCTTTTAATCTTGGTGTCATTGGTATATTGCGATAGCTTTCCGTAGTTTTTAAATCTCCATCAGTCATAATATGTCCTGTAATATTCATTTCATCATCATATAATGTAATATCTTTATAGGCGTTTTCTACTCTGATTTTATTTTGATTGAAATGAACAGATTTCCATTTTAAACTACAGCCTTCTTCTGGTCGCATACCTGTTTGAAGCAATGTAGCAAAAAGCAATGCAAAAGGTCTTTTATCTTCTTCACATACATCAAGCCATACTTTTTGTCTATCCTCTGGTAGATAACATACTTTTGCTACTTTAGCTCTTTTTTTCTTATTGTAACTGTTCCTTTAGGTAGCCTTTGTCTATTTATCTTTTCCATAATAACTCCTTCCAAATAAATTTAAAAAATATAAGAACCTAACCTTGTTATTTCATAATAAATAGTTTAAGGGCACTAACTTAATATCTAAACATATCTTATCACGTTTAAAACAAGAAATCAGACCTTTTTATTAATTATTAATAATGATAGTCGCCATACTCACTAGAGTTCTCCTCAAACCATTTTGGTAACAATTCTTTATTAATAATTATCTTTCGTTTAAATCTAACTGCTGGAAAACCTTTTACTTTAACTAATTGCAACATTAAATTTCTACCTATACCTAACATTTTTCTTGCTTCATCTACAGTTAACCCTAATTTTGCATTTTCTTCATTTGTTGTCAATGTAGATTTCCTCCCTTCTTAAAATAGTAAGAGTAAAATTTATCCTCTACTAGATAAGTTTCAAAATGGACTCTAAAATGTAAACTTTTTAGAAAAGTTTTTAAATTTTTTTATTTTATATACAAAATTTGAATAAGATATTAGTATGAAATTTGCTTATTTCTATATATTTTGTAGATAAAGTGTGTTATAATGCAATCAGATTTTATAGGATGTAAATAAGATGAATGATGAACAATATATTGATATTGCAATAGAATTAAGTAAAAAAGCAACATACCCTTATGGAGCTATAATTGTAAAAGATGGAGAAATTATTGGTAGAAGTGATAAAGATGTTCCTGTTTCTAAAACAGCATTTTCCCATGCAGAATTAAGAGCAATAGAAGATGCAATGGAACATTTAGAAGGACATCTATGTGCA
>CASUIT010000127.1 GCA_949455995.1 uncultured Clostridia bacterium | reverse complement strand
TAAAGAAAAAGGAGCACTAAAAACCTTAGCCAACAATGAAGGGTATGAGCAATTTGTAGTACCAGATAATATTGGAGGGAGATATTCCGTTTTAACAGCAGTAGGATTACTTCCAATTGCAGTAGCAGGAATTGACATTGATCAATTAATGGAAGGGGCACGTATAGGGCAAGAAAGATATAATGATGTCAATGTAAAATATAATGAATGTTACCAATATGCTGTAGCAAGAAATATTTTATATAGAACCCATAAAAAAATTGAAATATTAGTAAACTATGAGCCAAAAATGCACTATTTTACAGAATGGTGGAAACAGCTATTTGGAGAAAGCGAAGGAAAAGAACAAAAAGGTATCTTCCCAGCAGGAGTAGATTTTACAACAGATTTACATTCTATGGGACAATACATCCAAGAAGGAGAGCGAAATTTATTTGAAACAGTAATAGCAATAGAAAAGCCAAATACAAATATTACCATTCACCCAGATGATGATAATTTAGATGGGTTAAACTATTTAGCAGGAAAAGGATTAGACTATGTTAATCAAAAAGCCATGGAAGGAACCATTAAAGCACATGTTACAGGAAAAGTGCCAAATATACTAATAAAAATGGAACAACTAAATGAAAAAAACATAGGAGAGTTAATTTATTTTTTTGAAAAAGCGTGTGCCATGTCTGGTATGTTATTAGGAGTAAACCCATTTAATCAACCTGGAGTAGAAGAATACAAAAAAAACATGTTTAAATTATTAGAAAAACCAGGATATTAAATAGAAAGGAAATGCTATGATCTACCAAGAAAAATTTAAAATAGGATTAAAAGATGTAGCCAAAAAGAAACAAATAAGCAATAAAGCCATATTAGAATATTTAGAAAATATAGCAGCTTATCATTCAGACAGTGTAGGATATGGTATTAATACTTCGGATCAAACGCATCTAACTTGGTTATTGTTAGACTGGAAAGTAAAAGTAATAAAAAGACCAGAATATGGAGAAGATTTAGAAATACACACTTGGTCAAGAGATTTTGTAAAATGCTATGCTTACCGTGACTTTGAAGTATATGATGACAAAGCAAATCTTTGTGTTATTGCTTCTTCAAAATGGTTGTTAGTAAATCATGAAATAGGAAAAATAGTAAAAATAGAAAAAGAAATGGCAGATTTATATCAATCTGAAACAAAAAAAACAGTATTTCCAGAAGAAATACAAAAAATAAAGTTACCAAATGATTATAAAAATAGTATAATATATCAAACAAAGAGGAAAGATATAGATATAATTGGTCACATGCATAATTTATATTATTTAGACTTAGCTTATGAAACATTGCCAGAAGAAGTTTACAATAAAAAACAATTTAACGAAATAAGAATCATGTATAAAAAAGAAATCAAACTAGGAGATATTGTTGATTGTCAATATGCCAATGAGGAAAATAGGCATGTTATAGTAATTCAAAGTCAAAATAAAAAAACATTACATGCAGTGATAGAATTGAAATAAAAATTAATAAAAATGTTGAATTTTGTAAACCAATTGTGATATAATAAAAAACGGTTTTTATTAAGGGAGGAGTATAAAATGAAAAAAGATTTAAGAAAAACAAAAATTGTTGGAACAATAGGACCAGCTAGCGAAAATAAGTTAAAAGAATTATTTGAAGCAGGATTAAATGTAACAAGAATTAACTATTCACATGGTAGTTGGGATGAACAAGCTCAAAAAACAGAAGAAATTATTAAATTAAGAGAAGAACTTGACATACCAGTTTCTCTATTATTAGACATGCAAGGTCCAGAAATTAGAACAGGAATGTTAGTAACTGGAAAAAATGAAAAAATAAAATTAGAAGATGGACAAAAGTTCACCTTAGTAAATGAAGATATTGTAGGAGATAAAGACAAAGTATCTGTATCCTATAAAGGATTATATCAAGACGTAAAACCAGGAAGTAAAGTATTAATTGATGATGGAGCCATTGAACTAGTAGTAGAAGAAATTGTTAACAAAGACATTGTATGTACCGTAGTCCATGGAAATGGTTTAGGAAGTAGAAAAACCATTAATTTACCAGGAACAGCAGTACGTTTACCAGCATTAAAAGAAAAAGATATAGCAGATTTAAAAACTGCATGTGAACATAACTATGACTATGTAGCGATGTCTTTTACAAGAAACAAAGACGACATTGATCAAGTAAGAAAAGTATTAGATGAAAACGGTGGAACCGATATAAAAATAATTACAAAAGTAGAAAACGTAGAAGGGCTAGAAAACATGGAAGAAATTGTTGAAAATGCAGACGTCCAAATGATTGCCCGTGGAGATATGGCAACAGAGACAGACTATACCGAACCACCAGTCATGCAAAAAAGATTTATCAAACTATCAAATAAAGCGAATAAGCCAGCAATTACAGCAACACAAATGTTAGAATCTATGACAAACAATCCATTACCAACTAGAGCAGAAGCAAGTGATGTAGCAAACGCTATTTATGACAGAACAAGTGCCATCATGTTATCAGGAGAATGTGCAATGGGAAAATATCCTGTAGAATGTGTACAAACAATGGTAAAAATAGCAAATAGGGTAGAAAAAGATATCAATTATTGGAAGAAATTTAAAGAAAACGAAAATATTGAAATGGATACACTAGAAAGTAAAATAGCTTATTCAACATCTGTTATGGCAATGAACTTAAACGCAGATGCCATAATTTGTTACACACATACAGGGGACTCAGCAAGAAAATTTTCAGGATTAGGAGTAGAATGTCCAATTTTAGCAATTACAGACAATAAAAGAACCTATCATCAATTAGCAATAGCATGGAATGTAACACCAATCTATGTAGAAAAGAAAGATATTATCAATGATATGGTAGAAGAAGGAATTGAAAAATTAAAACAAAAAGGAATACTAGAAAAAGGAGATATGGTTGTCGTTTCAGGAGGAACCAAATGGTTAGCATCTGTTGAAGAAAGCAAAATAATTGGAGGCATTGCCAAAATATGAGACACTAAAAACCCATTCCACAGAAAATTCTTTCAAAATTTTCGCAGGCAAACAATGGGATTGGCATGAAATGACTTTATAATTTAATATTTATTTTTAAGAGATAAGGTTTAAAATATCTTATCTTTTTTGTTGTATAGGAAAAATCGAAGATTTTACCTATACAACAAAACTCATTAATAACAAATTATTAATAAAATATTTAAAATTCTCTTGACAATATCTAAAACTTATGATTAAATATTGACTACAATATATTACGAGTAAAATTTTACATATTAATTCGTAATTTATACAAATAAAAAGTAGGAAGGTGGTGAAAAATATGGAAGATACAGTAACAATTACCATATTAAAAGAGTTAAGAGAATTTAAAGAAGAAAATAACAGAAGGTGGGAGCAAAATGAAAAGTGTTGGGAAGAAAATGCCAGACGATGGGAGCAAAACGAAAAACGTTGGGAAAAAAACAGCCAAACTTTAATCGAAATAAACGAAAGAATAATAGAATTAGAAGAAAGTCGAAAAAAAGATAGAAAAGATATATTAGAAATATTAGATACAATGCAAAAAGTGGTAGACAATCAATTTACAGAAATGAAAGGATACTTTGACGCCAAATTTGACAAAATTTTTGCAACACAAAGATTAAGTGATATAGAAGAAGAACAATTTAGAAAAATAGTAAATATACATGACAAAAGGCTAAATTTTTACCAGGCAAGACTTGAATATATAGAAGAGTGGAAAGGACAATTTGACCTAGGAGAATATACAATAGTTTAATGTGACAAAAGGGGCGAGTTTTTTTGTCACATAATATTAAAATTACTTACGATAAAAAACAAAAATAATAAAGAATCCCTACACAGTTACTGTTTAGCCAATGTTGTCATCCTAAACAGTCAATACTATCAAACTAACGGTGCAAACCTTATAAATCTTGATTTGTAGAGTTGAATTTGTAAGTATAAATTTAGTAAAGGGA
>CASUIT010000126.1 GCA_949455995.1 uncultured Clostridia bacterium | reverse complement strand
GTAAAGGAATAACAGGAACACAAGAAAGCTTTATGAAACTATTTAAAGACGAAGAAAAAGTAAAACAAATTGATAAAAAAATAGCTGAGAAAATGGGATTTGATAAAGTGTATGCTGTATCAGGACAAACTTATACACGAAAATTAGATACAAGAGTACTTAGTGTTTTATCACAAATAGCACAAAGTTGTTCAAAATTTGCCAATGATATGAGACTATTACAACACGAAAAAGAATTAGAAGAACCATTTGAAAAAGGGCAAATTGGGTCATCTGCCATGGCTTATAAGAGAAATCCTATGAGAAGTGAAAGAATAAATTCCCTTGCAAGACATGTCATTACTTTAAACTTAGATCCAGCCATTACCGCAGCAACCCAATGGTTAGAAAGAACGTTAGATGATTCAGCAAACAAAAGAATTTGTGTACCAGAAAGTTTTTTAGCAGTAGATGCCATTTTAATTCTATATGCTAACATATCGAAAAACATTGTTGTATATGAAAATGTAATAAAAACCAATATGATGCAAGAACTACCATTTATGGCAACAGAAGAAATCTTGATGAATGCAGTATTAAAGGGAGGAGACAGACAAGAACTACATGAAAAAATTAGAATTTATTCGATGGAGGCAGGAAAGCAAGTAAAAGAACTAGGAAAGCCAAATGATCTTGTAGAAAGAATTGCAAAAGATCGAACCTTTGGGCTAACCAAAGAAGAAATTATGCAAGCATTAAACCCATCTAATCTATGTGGAAGAGCTCCAAAGCAAGTAGAAGACTTTATAGAAAATAGAGTAAATCCAATGTTAGAAAAATATAGCAATTTAGTACAAGAGATGCAAGTCGAAGTAAATGTTTAAGATGAAAAAGTTTTGGTAAACTAGAGAAATGGAGAGAAAATGATTAAAAATATAATATTTGATTTATCAGAAGTTATTATTTCAGGTTATCATGGAGCAGAGTATTTAGTAGAAGAAAAATATGGTATTCCTGCTGAAGAATTTAAAAAGCGTAAGCAAGAAAAAATAGAATTTTTTTTAGAAGCAATGAGAGGAAAATACAAAGAAGAAGAATATTGGAATGAATTATTAGAAGGAGTAAATTGGAAAATAACACAAAAAGATTTAAAAAAGACCATCCGAGAAAATTTAAATCAACCAGTAAAAGGAACCATAGAAATAATAAAAGATTTAAAAAAAAGCTATCAACTAATATTATTATCCGATCATATAAAAGAATGGATGGAATATATACAAGAAAGAAACCAAGACATCGATATATTTGATAAAAAAATATTTTCCTATGAAATAGGAAGACTTAAATCAGATAAACAAACATTTAATATAATATTAAATCAGTTACAAATAGAAGCACAAGAAACTCTTTTTATAGATGACTATGAAGTAAATGTAAAAAGAGCAAAAGAAGAGGGAATCAAAGGGATTGTATTTAAAAGTGCTAAGCAGTTAAAAAAAGAGTTAGAAAAGATAGAAGATAATCAAATTTTAAGTGTTCTATAAAAAGAGGAAGAAACAATTAAAAATGAGACAAAAAGACCTGTCCCTTTTGTCTCAAAAGAAAGGAAAAAAAGATGGAAAAATGTTTATTATTAGGTAATGGTGGTCGCGAAGCGGTATTAGCAGAGCAAATTGCAAAAGGATTTACACTATATGGTATTTTGCCATATGAAAATCCATCGATCATCGAGCAAGTCAAAAAAACAAATGGAAAATATATTATTGGAGATCCATTTGATAAAGAATTGGTTAAAAAATTAGTAGAAGAAGAAAAGATAGAATGTTGCGTTGTTAGTCAAGACAATTTATTACAAGAAGGATTAATTGATTTAGCAAGAGAGCTTGGCATGAAAACATTTGGACCAACTGCCAAAGGTGCTAAATTAGAATGGAGTAAAACATATGCCCTAGACATTGTTAAAAAATTAGCTCCAGAGATGGTAATAAAAAATGAGAGTGTTGCAAATTTAGAACAATTAGAAGAAGTGATGAAAAGTTACGAAGATGACAATTTTGTAGTAAAACCAGAAGGCTTAACAGGTGGCAAAGGTGTAAAAGTAGGAGGTATTCATTTTAAGGGGAAACAAGAAGGTCTAGAATATGCTAAATCTTGCCTAATATCAGATGGACAAGTAATTATTCAAGATAAAGTAGAAGGTAGAGAATTTACAGTTATGGCCTTAACAGATGGAAAAAACATAGTAGTAACACCAACTACATTTGATTATCCATATCGATTTGATGAAGATAAAGGACCAGGAACAGGAGGAATGGGATGTCTTAGTTTTGCAAATGGTTTATTACCATTTTTAGAACAAAAAGACGTCGATCAATGTGCTAAATTGATAAAGGATGCTATTTCCTATGTAAACCAAGATAGTTTAGAATTTTCAGGAGTTATCTATGGAGGATTTTTTAAATGCAAACAAGGAATTAAATTTATTGAATTTAATGCAAGATTTGGAGATCCAGAGGCAATCAATGTATTAAATTCTTTAGAAACACCATTTTCAGAAGTAATGGAAAATATAGTAAACCAAAATCTATCAAGTGATAATTGTAAATTTAAAAATAATTATACTTTTACTGTTTATGTGGTAAGCCCAGATTATGCTATTAAAAAGGGAGAACCTTGTGAATTTACATTAAATACAAAAGAAATTTTGAAAAAAGATGCTAAAATTTACTTTGCAAGTACTAAACCAATAAAAGAAAATCAGTATATATCTGTTGGAACCTCAAGATTATTTGCCATTCATACAACAGGAAATACATTAGAAGAAGCAAGAAAAAAAGCATATGATGCGATGGAAAATAATATCGATACGAAATTAGATTATAGAAAAGATATTGGAGAAATTTATGAGCATTAATATTGATACGCCAATAATTTGTTCTTATATGGAAATATGATGAGACTTTAATTTTCAAAGAAAATTAATTGTAAAATTGGTACAAAGATAAAAAGACGCGACATATTGAAAAATTTGAAAATGATAAAATAGTAATGAGGTCGCGTTTATCTTTAGAAATATAATAAAAAAACTAAATTTCATAATGAACGAAACGATTTAGAACTTGAATTAATTGAATTTTTTCGGCAGCTTGTACTTTTTCAGACAAAGATTTTGGGGTATCATTAGAAAGAACTTCTACCTTTGTTTGACTAATAATATTGCCTTTATCATATTCATGATTTACAAAATGAATGGTTGCACCACTATATTTTTCTTTGGCGCGAATTACAGCTTCATGAACATGCATCCCATGCATACCTTTTCCTCCATATTTAGGAAGCAAAGAAGGATGGGTATTAATAATGGTATATTTTTCAAGTAAATTAGGACCAATCATCTTTAAATAGCCAGCAAGTACAATAAGGTCGATAGAATAATTAGAAAGTACAGTTGCTAATTCTAAATCTCGTTTTGTAAAGTCTTTATTTTGAATAAGATAAGTGTCTATATTATTTTGCTTTGCTCTTTGTAGAGCATACGCATTGGAATGATCCGAAATAACAAGGCAAATATTAGCTTCTAGCTTATGTGTCTTTATACTATCAATAATAGATTGTAAGGTAGATCCATTGCCAGAAGCAAAAACAACTAATTGATACATATATTACCTCCTAAGTTTATATAAGAGTAGTTTAGCATGGTTTTAAAATAAAGTCAATGATAAAGAGTTTTAAGTTTCGCATTTTTGCAAGCAGAAGGTATCTATCTTATTTTTGAAACACTGCGTAAGCGAACAAACGAGCTTTGCGAGTGCGATTGGAGCAACCTACTATCTTATTTTTATTTTGTTGGTTGCGACACACAAAGTGTGAAAAAATAAGATAGATACCTTCTGCTTGCAAAAATGCGAAACTTAAATAAAAAGTAATAACTTTTAAGGAAGGAATGAAAGAAATGTTTGATGAATTAAAAGAAGAATGTGGTGTATTTGGAATTTATGCAAAAGAATCAAAAGAAGAATTAATTGGGCAAGTATGTATAGGACT
>CASUIT010000125.1 GCA_949455995.1 uncultured Clostridia bacterium | reverse complement strand
TTATTTAATGTAAATTTAACTTATAAAATTGATTGTAAATATATTATACGAGGAGTATCAATATGGGAAACGATTTAGTAAATAAAACGGAAAAAGATTTCGAGAGTATTAAGCATACAAATGAAAATGGAATTGAATTTTGGTATGCTAGAGAACTGATGACAATGTTAGAATATAGTAAATGGGGAAATTTTAAAAATGTAATAAATAAAGCAAAAGAAGCTTGTAAAGGGAGTGATATTGCAGAAGAGGAACACTTTGCCGATGTTGGGAGGGTGTTAAAAGTAGGTAATAATGCAGAAATGGAAATTGATGATTTAAAGTTAACTAGATATGCTTGTTATTTAATTGCACAAAATGGAGATAGTAGAAAAAAAGCAATAGCACTTGCTCAAACATATTTTGCAGTTCAAACTAGAAAACAAGAAATAACAAGACAAGAATATGAGCAGTTAAGCGAAGATGAAAAGAGATTATATACAAAACAAAATGTAAAGAATAAAAATAGATATTTATTTGATACTGCAAAATTAGCTGGAGTTAAAAATTATGGAAAATTCAATAATTATGGATATAGAGGATTATATAAGGAGCACTACCAACAAGGACAATTATTGGTATGTGCTCCATTACTTTAAAATTAAGCACTTCTTATTTTTTTAATACTTTCCTGAAAAGCATTTTCTAGTTCATATTCATTTAGTGGAATATTTATAATTCCAACTCCGTTATAGTAAATGTCTATTTGCTGAGTTGGTTTACCATTTACTTTTTCTGATTGATATACATATATTTTAGAAATCAATTCATTTATAATTTCTGGTGTAAGTTCTGAAATTTCAGTGTATTTTTTTACTTTACTAACAAAAGATGTTAAATCTAGTTCTTGCTGTTTAGTTGTGTTGAGCTTATTAGCTAATTCTTTAACTTTACTTTTGAGTTCTTTTTGCTCTTTTTCATAATTTAATGATAGAGTAGCAAATCTTTCATCTGTAATTTTGCCAGAAATATTATCTTCGTAAATATGCTGTATCAAGTTATCAATATCTTTTATTCGTTTTTCATATTGTGATAATAATTTTTTGTTTGTGCTATTTATTTTTTTCTGTTCTTCAAGTGAAGTCTCAAGTTTTTGTTTTATAAATAAATCTTCATAAGAACGGATATAAGATAGGACTTGTTTGATATTATCTAAAACTAATTCTTTTAAGATATGTTCTCTAATAGTATGACTTGTACATGATTTAGAAGAAGTATTTTTATATTTTGAGCATCTATAAAAATGTCTGTTTTCTGTATAACTTCTCGAAGTACAATAATATAATTTTGAGCCACAATCTTTACAAAATAAATGTCCTGAAAATATATTTATTTTACCAATCTTAGTAGGACGTTGTCTATTTTCTCGAATGCGTTGTACAGTATTCCAAGTTTCTTCATCAATGATAGGTTCATGTGTATTTTTAAAGACTTTCCATTGTTCTTTTGGAAAATAAATTTTACTTTTATCTTTAAAAGATTTAGTTGTACCTTTAAAATTTACTGTATCTCCAATATATTCTTGTCTGAATAAGATGTCATATATAGACCTATCTTGCCAACAATATTTGACTTCAGATATATGATAATTGCATAAGCCATTCATTGCTTTATATTCTTTTGGAGTTGGAATTTTTTCTTGTTTTAATATATTGCATATTTGATGAGTTCCATATCCTTGAATACATAAATCATATATTCTTCTTACTATTTCTGCAGCTGGTTCATCTATAATCCATTTATTTTTATCTAAAGGATCTTTTTTATAACCATATGGCACATTAATAGTTAAAGGGATACCTGAATTACCTTTATTTTTAAATACTGCTCGAACCTTTTGACTTGTGTTTTTAGCATGCATTTCATTAAACCAATCTTGTATAGGAAGAAAATCATTAAGTCCTTTATCAGTATCAATATTGTCCATGATAGCAATATATCTAATATTTAGTCTAACAAAATCTTCTTCTAATAATTGACCTACTATAAGTCTATTTCTACCAAGTCTTGAATGGTCTTTTACTATAATTGTTCCAATATGTCCTTGTTCTGCAAGTTCCATCATTTCAACGAATGCAGGTCTTGTAAAACTTGTTCCAGAATATCCATCATCTACAAAGAATTTAGTATTTATAAAATGATTATCTTTAGCATATTTACTTAAAATTGATTTTTGATTTTTTATGCTATTACTTTCTCCTGACAATTCATCATCTCTTGATAAACGGCAGTACAAAGCAGTTATTTTTTCGTTATTTGACTGTCCCATAACAACTCCTTTCCTTTAGACAGCCGAATAAGATATAAAGTATTACAAAGTTTTAATTTGTAGTGTTCACATAATATCATATTCGTTTTTATACTTCAAGTGATTCTTAAGATTTTTTTGTTAGTCTAAAAATTTTTTTCAAAATGCTTTCTTCAGCATTTACATCAAAGTGAGTATTTACTTTGTATATTGTGCCGTTTATTTCTTTTTCAAAGTTCAACTTTTGCTCATTACAATAGTTATCTCTAAAAAATTGTAATCTTTCTTCTTTAGTCATTTGACTTAATTTTTTATAATATTCTTTTTTTAAGTTTTCTACATACTCATATTCTTCATTAGTTAGTTCAATTTTATATATTTTTTCATTATCTTGCATCTCTATCATCCCTCCTTTTCTTGTATTTAGGAGAGTTCTTTAATTTTTGCTTTTCAAGTTTTTCTTTTTCTCTAGCTTCTTCACGAGATTTTCTTTGAGCTTGTATTTTTTCTTGTTCAATTCGTTGTCTTTCTAATTCATCTTGCTTTTCTTTATCAAATAGACTTTTAAAGAAATTTGCAACTTTTTGAGGGGCAAGCTTTATAGCATGGAAATAATCTTTTGTTTTTTCTACAAGATCATCATATAAAGATTTCCACTTATCTACTGCATTTCTTAAATTATCAATTCTATTATTAAGTTCATAAATTTCTTTATCTGCTACAATTCCTTTTTTAGCATATTCAGTTAAATTCTTGTAATCTTCTTGTTCTAATTCAATCTTTTTAGAAAATCTTTTTTGTTTTCCTAAAGAAGAAATGTCTTCAATTTGCTTGTCATACTTCATATATTCATTATAGGAATTTTCCTTTTCTTCAACTTTATTAGTAATGCTTTCTAGTCTTTCAGTATCTTTCTTAATTTTATACTGCAAATCACTTAAATGTTCTTGATTACTACCTTTTACACCACGAATAAAGTCTTTATATCCACTATCAGACATATACTTAAAAAATCTATCTTGTAATAAACTATATGATTTTATTAAAACTGCTTTTCCTTTTTTATTGTATAAAGGATTTCCTTGCGAGTCAGTTGCTTTGTCTGATTTCCATTTATTACTATGGCTTACTTGATTGATTACTTCTTTTGTAGTTCCAATTAGTGATTTATCTTTACATTTTTTAGTCCATTTTACTTCTTTTCTTACAACAGGTAGTGCTACAACATGCAAGTGATAATGGTATATAGGTTTTCCATATTCTTCTGTTAAAGCGGTATTTAATTCATCTGCATGCATTACTGCTGATATAATATTATCAGTTCCCATTTCTTCTTCAGCAAAGTGAAAAGCTCTTTCGTAAAATTCTTTTGCAAATTCATAACCACCATGTTTTTCAAAATAATCAGAGTTAATGTCAAATATGAGTTCATCAAATAAAGTTGCATTTTTTTGCAAACCTCTTAATGATACTTCTCCATTATCAAGTTTTTTTTTAACTTTTCATTGTAGGTAGTTTCACATCTTTTGTAATGAATATTATTAGGTGTTTGAGATAAATCAACATTCATATTAGAATATGATTTATTTTTTCTTTCGTTGTGTCTTTCAGCTTTAGTTATACTTGTTTTAGTATAAGTTTCTACTCTAGCTACTGAATAGTTTGTTTTGTCCATATAAAATATCCTCGTATAATATATTTACAATCAATTTTATAAGTTAAATTTACATTAAATAAA
>CASUIT010000124.1 GCA_949455995.1 uncultured Clostridia bacterium | reverse complement strand
TCTAATTTTTATATTTGTTGCACTCTTATCAATAAAGTGTCGTTGATAATGGAGGTAAGTTTATAAAATATTGATTAAAATTCTCGGCTACCTTACAAACATTAAAAAATTCTAACCCTCTAAAATGCGCCTCTTTCACGCTCAAAACCATAAATGGTTTTGCCTTGAACATCCCTCATTCTAGAGGGTAAGAATTTCTAAATATTTTCCAGTTGCATTCGAATTTCATCAATATTTTATAAACTTACCTCTCTTTACTAAATTTATACTTACAAATTCAACTCGACAAATCAAGATTTATAGGACTTGTGCAGTTAGGTTGACAGCATTGGCTAAACAGTAACACAGGGCACAAAAAATTCACAAAAAAATTCACACAAAGTATTGACAACTACAAAAGATGGGTATAATATATAGAAAGTTAGCAATCAAACCCAAAGAGTGCTAAAAGAGGTGAAAAAAGTTGTTAGATGAAAGAAAAAAAAAGGTCTTACAAGCAATCATAGAAGAATATATCAACACAGCAGAACCAGTAAGCTCAAACACACTCACAAAAAATCATGGATTAAACTGTAGTAGTGCAACCATTAGAAACGAAATGTCAGAATTAGAAAAAAGTGGATTTTTAGACAAAACGCACACCTCAAGTGGAAGGATACCATCTGAAAAAGGTTATCGATACTATGTAGACGAACTCGTATGCGACAATGACATCAGCATAGAAGAAATCAAATACATCAGTCAAAAACTAGAAACCAAAGTAAACGAAATAGAAGAACTAACCAAAATAGCAGCCAACACCATATCAGAAGTAACACATTACACAACCGTATCCATAGGACCAAAAGCAACAACACAACGAATTGAAGAAATCAAATTTGTATTATTAGGAACCAGAATGATGATGGCAGTCATCCTAACAGATGCAGGATTAATCAAAGAAACCATCATAAAATTTGACGAAGACATCAACAAAAAGCAAGTAGAAACCATCAATTACATGTTCAACAACAAACTAAAAAACCAACCAATAGAAACCATAGACAGACCATTAGAAGAATATCTATACGACGAAATAACATACAGTGTCAACGTCATAAAGCCAATCATCGAGCAAATCAAAAAAGTATTAAAAGAAGATGACAAAATATACTTAGAAGGAGCTAACAAATCCTTTGAATTACCAGAATTCAATAGTTTAGAAGTAGCCAAAAACTTTATCAATATATTAGACACCAAAGAATTAGTAGCAGACATGCTAAACACAGGATTTGCCGAAGACATAAATGTATATATTGGAGAAGAAAACGAAAAAGACGAACTAAAAGACTTTAGCATCGTAACATTCAAACACAAAGTAAACGGAAAAGATTTAGGAACCATTGGAATCATAGGACCCAAAAGAATGGACTATTCAAAAGTTATTTCCGTCATGAAATACATCAATAAAAAACTAAATAATAATGAATAAAGAAAGGAGAAAAAATGGAAGAATCAAAAAACAATAAAGAAAAAGAGGTAGAAATAGAAAAAGCAGAAGAAACTCAAGAAACAAAAGAAAAAAATGAAATGGTACCAAAACAAGACTATGAAGAATTAGACGACAGATACAAAAGAATACTTGCAGAATTTGAAAACTTCAAAAAAAGAAGTAACAAAGAAAGAGATGGGCTATACCACACCATACTATCAGATGTATTAGAAGTAATATTACCAGTACTAGACAACTTAGAAAATGCTGCAAAAGCACAAACACGGAGACGAAGAATACAAAAAAGGAGTAGAATTAGTATTAAAGCAATTTCGAGATGTATTAGCATCAAAAGGAGTAGAAGAAATAAAAACAGTAGGAGAAACCTTTGACCCAGAGTTTCATGAAGCAGTAAGTAGCATTCAAGACGAAAATTTAGGAGAAAAAGAAATTGTGCAAGAATACAGAAAGGGCTACAAAATAGGAAATAAAGTAATACGTCATTCCATGGTAGTAGTGGCAAACTAGTATGAAACAAGAAATAGAAAGAAAATATGCAATAAACTATTTACCAGAAGACATAAAACTAGAAAAAATAGAAGAAATAGAAGAAATAGAACAAGCCTTTCTATATGAAGACAAAAACACAAGTATAAGAATAAGAAAAATACAAACCAACCAAGATATCAATTATATCTATACCGTAAAAACCAAAGGAGACATTTCATACAAAGAAAATGTCAGTGCCAAATATGAAATAGAAAGCAACATTACCAAAGAATACTATGAAACCTTACTGCCAAAAAAAATAAGCAATCCAATCAGAAAAACAAGAGTAGTCATACCAATTCAAAATAATCTAAAAGTAGAAATAGACATATACTATGATTATTTACAAGGATTTCTAACAGCAGAAGTAGAATTTCCAAATGAAGAAACAGCCATAAACTTTAACAAACCAGACTGGTTAGGAAAAGAACTAGGCTATCAAGAATTATCCAATCGAAAATTATCGCATATGGATCGAAAACAATTCATTCGTAAAGTTTCAGAAGAATTTATGAAAAACAATGAAAAAATTATAGAAAAGCTAAACAAGCTTATCCAAACATGTTATTAAATTTAAGTGATAAAACATCACAAAAAAATAATTAAAAATTATCAGAAAATGATAAAAATTAAGGGAGGAATTTTAAAATGGGGAAAATTATAGGAATTGATTTAGGAACTACTAATTCATGTGTAGCAGTAATGGAAGGTGGAGAGCCAGTTGTTATACCAAATTCAGAAGGA
The DNA here is from genome assembly GCA_949455995.1 of uncultured Clostridia bacterium. GTDB lineage: Bacteria > Bacillota > Clostridia > TANB77 > CAG-508 > CAG-269. The sequence continues at coordinate 1,271 of CASUIT010000124.1, read as the reverse complement.
AGTAGAACAACACCATCTGTAGTAGCATTTTCAAAAAATGGAGAAAGACTAGTAGGTCAAATTGCAAAACGTCAAGCAGTTACCAATCCAGACAATACTGTAATATCCATCAAAAGAAAAATGGGAACCAACGAAAAAGTAAATGTAGAAGGTGATAAATTTTCACCACAAGAAATTTCTGCAATGATATTACAAAAATTAAAAGCAGATGCAGAAAACTATTTAGGACAAAAAGTAACACAAGCAGTTATTACCGTTCCAGCATATTTTAGTGACAGTCAAAGACAAGCAACAAAAGATGCAGGAAAAATAGCAGGATTAGAAGTATTAAGAATCATCAATGAACCAACAGCAGCATCCCTTGCTTATGGAATGGATAAAGAACAAGATCAAAAAATCATGATATATGACTTAGGAGGAGGAACATTTGATGTTTCTATCTTAGACATTGGAGATGGCGTATTTGAAGTATTAGCAACAAATGGAAATACGAAATTAGGAGGAGACGACTTTGATGAAGCAATTATTAACTATTTAGTAGATGAATTCAAAAAATCAAATGGAATTGACTTAAAAGCAGATAAAATGGCAATGCAAAGACTAAAAGAAGCAGCAGAAAAAGCAAAAATTGAGTTATCTGGTGTACAACAAACCCAAATTAACTTACCATTTATTACAGCAGATTCAACAGGACCAAAGCATTTAGATGTTACATTAACCAAAGCAAAATTTGAAGAATTAATACATGATTTAGTAGAATCCACAGCAGGACCAGTAAATCAAGCCTTAAAGGATGCAGGATTAACACCAAATGAAATTCATAAAGTACTATTAGTTGGAGGTTCTACAAGAGTTCCAGCCGTTCAAGAAGCAGTAAAAAGAATAACAGGAAAAGAAGCAGACAAAGGAATTAATCCAGACGAATGTGTTGCAATAGGAGCAGCAATACAAGGAGGAGTATTATCTGGAGATGTAAAAGACTTAGTATTATTAGATGTAACACCACTTTCACTTGGAATTGAAACATATGGAGGAGTATTCACCAAACTAATTGAAAGAAATACAACCATACCAACTAAAAAATCACAAATTTTCTCAACAGCAGCAGATGGTCAAACCTCAGTAGAAGTTCATGTTTTACAAGGAGAAAGAGAAATGGCTGCCTATAATAAAACATTAGGAAGATTTCAACTAACAGGAATTCCAGCAGCACCAAGAGGAGTACCACAAATTGAAGTAACCTTTGATATTGACGCCAATGGTATTGTACA
>CASUIT010000123.1 GCA_949455995.1 uncultured Clostridia bacterium | reverse complement strand
CAATTTTCCTATGCTTGCTCCCAATTAGGCATAGAACTTGAAACTAGTTCTGTTCTTGAATTTAAACCTCGTGTTGAAAGAGTATTCCAGACTCTCCAAATGAGATTAATTGTTGAATTAAGACTTGTTGGTATTTCTAATATCATTGATGCCAACAACTTCCTAAAACAATACAGACATAAATTCAACAAACAATTCGATTTATGTATTAATCATAACAAATCTGTCTTTGAAAAGCAAGCAGATGAGAAAAAAATTAATTTAATTTTATCTATTTTGACTAAAAGAGTAATTGACAAGGGACATTCTATAAAATTCAAAAATAAATATTATAGACTAATAAACAAAGTTGGAAATCCTATCTACTTTAATCATGGAACTACCTGTATTGTTATTAAATCATTTGATAATAAACTTTATGCAACAGTTGATGATAATATATTTGCTTTAGAAGAAATTCCAGAAATACAAGCTTTGTCTGAAAACTTTGACAAGATAGTAGAAGTTAAGCCTAAAAAAAGTATATATTCCAAGAATGGCTCATCCTTGGAAGAGAAAATCGTTTGATAATTTTATTGAAAAACAAGAACATCGTTTTGAAATGGTTTCTTAAATTAAAAATTTAGCACTAATTTTTAATTTAAATTAGTGCTAATGTTTAAAAATTTTTGGGACATTTTCAAAAATGATTGACAATGAAATTTTTGTATTCCTGTAAAATTGGATTTACCTCGTTATCAAGGTATACTAATGAATGGAAGAAAAAGCTTTGCAAAAAAGGAGCAAATTATTTATCAAAAGTATGTGCAATATATCATGAAAATAAGGGAGAAATAAAACTAGAAAAAATAGAAAGTGAAATAAAAATAGATAATAGCGTAGAAGAATGAATTGAAGAAATAGAAGAAAACAGATATACTCAAGGAACAATAAAGATGACACTAGAACTAAAAGAGATATTAAGGTTAGCAGAACCAACAGCGTTAATGTAAAGATAAGTAAAAAATAGGTTTTATATAAGTAGTGTAGTTTTTTTAGTAACTTTTTTAGTGAGTGATGGAAGAAGCGTAAAAAAAGTTGAACCAGAAAAATAGGGAAGACCAATATAAAACGATACTATTTTTATGGTAAAAATAAAAGGAAACAAGAAAAGGAACAATTGCAGTTTAAAGAGGGAATAAAAACAGTAGGTACAAAGGAAAAATAAAAAATTTGCCTACTAGCTCTTGACACATACTTTTTAATTATCCAGAATTACTATTTCGCCTTTTTATTCAAAATCACTTGACAGTTGACAATAATAAAGATAAAATAGAATAGGAAGGAAAAAATATATGAATGAAAACAAATATATATTTTATTCGAACATTGAAAAATAAATAAGAAAGAGGTGTATGATTATGAATATCCTAATCATAATCGCCACTATCTTAATCTCATTAGCAATTGGTATACTAATTGGAATGGTATACCGTAAAAAAGTTGCAGAATCTAAAATTCAAGGGGCAGAAAATGAAGCAAAAAGATTAATAGACGTAGCCAAAGTAGAAGCAGAAAATTTAAAAAAAGAAGAAATTTTCAAAGCAAAAGAAGAAATTATGAACAATAGAAAAGAGTTAGATCAAGAGATTAAAGAAAGAAGAGGCGAAGTACAAAAACAAGAATCTAGATTAATTCAAAAAGAAGAAAATTTAGAAAAACGTGAAAGAAATTTTGAGAAAAAAGAGCGAGAGTTAGAACAAGAAATACAAAACATGGAAAAGCAAAAAGAAGAAATTGAAGAATTACACCATCAAGAAATGGTAGAACTTCAAAAAATCGCATCTTTAACAAAACAAGAAGCAAAAGATAGACTATTAGCACAAATGGATAAAGAATTAACCGTAGAAAAAGCAGCACTAATACGAGAAAAAGAGCAAAATGCCAAAGAAAATGCCATAAAAAATGCCAAAGAAATCCTAAGCTATGCAGTACAAAAATGTGCAGCCGATCATTCACAAGAAACTACTGTATCAATTGTAGCACTTCCCAATGATGACATGAAGGGAAGAATTATTGGTAGAGAAGGAAGAAACATAAAAGCATTAGAAACCCTAACAGGAATAGACTTAATTATTGATGATACGCCAGAAGCTGTTGTTTTATCTGGATTTGATCCATTAAGAAGAGAAGTTGCCAAAATCGCATTAGAAAAATTAATTGAAGATGGAAGAATTCATCCAGCAAAAATTGAAGAAATGGTAGAAAAAGCAAAAGAAGAAGTTGACACCATCATAAAAGAAGAAGGAGAAAGAGCTGTATTAGAGACTGGAGTTATCGGACTTCATCCAGACATTGTTAAACTAATAGGAAAACTAAAATATAGGACAAGTTATGGTCAAAATGTATTAAATCATTCCATCGAAGTATCAAATTTAGCAAGAATTATGGCAGAAGAATTAGGATTAGATCCTAAAATTGCAAGGCGTGCAGGACTTTTACATGACATTGGAAAAGCGTTAGACCATGATATGGAAGGAACACATGTTGAAATAGGAGTAGAAATTCTAAAAAAATACAAAGAAAATCCAATTATTATTAATGCAGTAGAAGCCCATCATGAAGATGTAGAACCCAAAACATTAGAAGCAGTTTTAATACAAGCAGCGGATGCTATATCAGCATCTAGACCAGGAGCAAGAAGAGAAACCGTAGAAGCATATATAAAAAGATTACAAAATTTAGAAGAAATAGCAGATTCCTTTGAAGGAGTGGAAAAGTCATTTGCAATACAAGCTGGAAGAGAAATAAGAATTATTGTAAAACCTGATAAAATAACAGATGACAAAATGACAATTCTAGCAAGAGAAGTAGCAAAAAAAGTAGAAAGTGAAATGGACTATCCAGGACAAATAAAAGTAAATATCATTAGAGAAATTAGAGTAGTAGATTATGCAAAATAAAAAAAGAGGGCAAACCTCTTTTTATTTTTTTTTAGAAAGTCTCGACAAAGACAAAATAAAATGATAAGATAATAAAAAATATATTGGGGTATCGCCAAGCGGTAAGGCATTCGGCTCTGACCCGAACATGCGTAGGTTCGAATCCTACTACCCCAACCATATTTCCATTATAAGAACAGAAAATGTTCATATTTAGATAAGAGTCAAAATCAAAAAAACATTAGATAATAAAAATTAGGAGGAAACCAATGAGAAATAATAAAGGAATTACACTAGTAGCATTAGTTATGACAATTGTTATTTTGTTAATTTTAGCTTCTATTGCTACTTATAGTGGTGTAAGTGTAATAAAATCATCAAGATGGACAGCTTTTATAGCAGAATTAAATACAATGCAAGCACAAGTAAATACCATTTATGAAGAAAATAAAGAAAATCTTGATATTGGAGTAGAATTAACAGGAAGTGTTAAAGAAAGAGCAGATGTTGTATTTTCCTATTTAGGAAAATCACAAGAAGGATATCGATATTGGGACAAGAAATGTATCAAGGATTTAAAGATAGAAGGAGTAGAACAAGACTTTTTTGTCAATCTTTCAGAAAGAAGCATTATCAGTTATCAAGGATTTGAATACGAAGGAAAGACATACTATATGTTAAGTCAATTAGAAAATGGTTTATATAATGTAGATTACAAAAATCCCAATTTAGGAAAACCAACCTTTTCTATTTCTCAAGAAAAGATAGGAGAAAGCAAATGGAAAATTTCTATTTCTAATATTTTGTATCAAGAAGGATATATTAATAAATGGAAAGTACAATATCAATTACAAGGAAAAGATTTTTGGAATACAAGTGATGATTTAGAATTTATAATAGATACACCTGGTAGATATGACGTAATACTAACAAATGGAGAAGTGCAATCCGATCCACAAATCATTTCAATAGGTTCTTGGTGGGATGAGACTAAAAAATGGAATGTACCAAGTTTAAGCAAAGGAATGCAAGCAGTATATTTTGAAGAAACAGGAGAAGAAAAAGTTCTAACATCAGAAAATACAAAAGAAGAATGGGATAAGTGGTATGAGTATGTAGCAGGAGATA
>CASUIT010000122.1 GCA_949455995.1 uncultured Clostridia bacterium | reverse complement strand
TTTTTATTTTATTATCTTGAATATATTTTCTTAAATGGTCGCATAATTTGTCTATATGTTGTAAAAATTCATTATGCTCCATTCTTTTATAATTTTTCTGCATTTTACACTCTCCTTGTAAATCTATATAATCCTTTATGTCTAATTTATATCACAACTTTACAATTTTTCATAGTGTTTTGCCAATATTTACAAAACATATTTATCCTTACATTTGCTTAATTGCCACAAAATCTCCAATAGAAATGATGTCAAGAGCGAGTGTTAACGAGTTTATTTACTCTTGATATTATTTTTATTGGAGATTAAAATTGGATTGCAAATGTTATATCACGAATTTTCTTAAATTTTCGTGATATGGATTTTTATATCACAAATTTTTTAATTTTTTCGTGATATAAAAAATAAGCATCAGTACATATCTACTGACACCTATTTTATAAAGATTCTCTATAACTCATTTTAATAAATTCTTTCTAACACTTGAAATACTTAACTTTTCTTTGTATCTACTTACCAGCACAACCTATACCTGTTATGCTTACCATAGATACAATCTCAAATTTTCCGCTATTTCAAACACTTACATCGATTTTCTAAAATTTCATTTATGTGTTTCCACTTACCACTTAAGCAACCACTTTAACTTTCACACCTAAATTCTGATGTTTTTCTTTCCCAAATCTGCCTTTTTCTTCAAAAGTTATAATCTATGAAACCATATTAAAATCAAGTATTACCTGTCTTATTTTAGTTGTAGCACTGCTACACATTCCACGTGTGTGGTGTGGGTCTGAGTGTAAGGTAGTCTTAATATGGAGTAGGCGTTGTTGTAAGGTTGCTAATTTTCATTACTCATATCACATTCTACCCTAACTCTAACTTTTTTTATTGTTTTCTTTTTAAAGTTTCCCTCTTTATCCCTATCATAAGCTATAAAATTTTGTTGGTCTATAAAATCTAATAACACTATATTTCTATAATCTTGTGTTAATTTGTTTCGTTCTACTATATGCTCTTTTGAAACATATTTTTCTTTCTTAAACATATTTGAACGAGTTTTTACAATAAATCTTAACATATATGGGTCTGCTTTGCCACTTTCATTATACCCTCCAACAATAATATAGTCAACAAGTGTATCAAAGACATCTATATCAAATTCTTCCATAATAGCATTAGTGTCAAAAACTTTTTTTAATTTCTTTATTCCTCTTTCTATACTGTCGTCATCTTCCATATTGGCTTGAATTTCAGTTATTTTAGTGTCTATTTCTTTTATTTTTGATAAACACTCATCTTTCTTTTCTGTATAAATATCTTTTGTAATTGTATTATCTAGCATATAGTCTAATAACTTATTGCATTTATTTTTTAATTCTTCTTTTTGCGTTTCTAATTTCTTTATATTATCTTTTGGAGAATTGCTTTTCATTACACTTGATATATTATTTAGGAAATTGTCTACTAATAATTTGTTATCATTACATAGTAATTTATATGCGTCTACAAATGACTTTTCTAATACATCTGCTCTCATTATTTTACATTTATTACAAAATTCTTTTCCTAGTTTACTTGCTGTTTGACATAACCAAGCAGGTTTTGGATTTGCTGTTGTATATAAACTTCTTCTTGTAAATGTACTTCCACAAAATCCACATCTAATTCTATTACTCATTGGGTATTTTCTTCCTACATTTCCAACTTTCCTACTTGCTGACCTTCCTCCGTTTCTTTCTTTCATTATTTGTTGCACTTTTTCAAATGTTTCTTCATCAATTATTGGCTCGTGATGATTAGAAATATAATATTTATCTTCTTCTCCCATATTAGATAACCTTTTATGACTAATTGGGTCTATTGTGAATGTTTTTCCTTGTAGTACATCTCCCTTGTATTTTTCATTTTTCAATATTTTTCTTACAGTAGTTTCACACCATACGTCTTTTCCTTTTGGTGTTTTTATTCCCATTTTAGTTAATTGTCTTGATATACTTTCTGCTCCATAACCCTCTAAATATTTTTCATAAATTAGCTTTACAACTTCTGCCTCTTGTGCATTTATAGTTAAAGTTTTATCTTCTGGATTATAAGTATAACCTAAACAACCACCAAAACCAATTAGTTCTCCTCTTTCTTTTTTCATTTTTAGTCCTAATTTTACATGTGTTGATGTGTTTTCACTTTCTTGCTGTGCAACCGAACTTAATATTGATAATAGTAATTCTCCTGACATTTCTAATGTGTTTATTCCTTCTTCTTCAAAAAATACAGCTATATTATGCTCTTTTAACATTCTCACATATTTTAGAGTGTCTACTGTATTTCTTGCAAATCTTGATATTGATTTTGTCATTATCATATCAAATTTATCATCTAAAGCATCCTGTATCATTCTCATAAAATCATTTCTTTTATAGTCTAATGTACCAGAAATTGCTTCATCTGCATAAATTTCTATATACCTCCATTCTGGATTAGAGGTTATTTTTTCTTTGTAATATGCTTTTTGCGATTCATAACTGTTTTTTTGGTCTTCATCATCTGTACTTACTCTACAATATGCCGTTACTCTTAATCCTGTTGTAACCTTTAAACCTGTTGTACGATTTATTCGCCCATCTACTTTTTTTATTAAAGTTACATTCATTCATACCTCCTTTTCCAATTTTTAACCACTAACACATTATATTTTTATCTTCTTATTTTCAAATGTGTGAATTTTTATTTATTTTAGCTTTTGTTGATTTATATACTATTTCATCTATTTTATTATTATCTTTTAAATGATTTAATGCTCTTAATTGTAGTGTATATTGGAGTAATTTTTTATCTACTTTTTCACTGTTATTTGTTAAAACTTTCTCAATCAATGTTACCATCTCCTTTAAGTGATTGATAAAAACACTACCATTTAATTTTCTTTGGTAGTCATTGGTATATTTTCTCTTTATACCTTTTCCAATAATTCATTAGACAGATGTTTTGCTCACATCTCATAGGATTTTCACCTACCTGTTTTACAGGCTTGTACTCATTGCGTGGGACGCTTTTAACGCTCGTTCTATGACTATACAAAAGTTTCTTTCCTCTTACACTTATCTTCGCCTTATTAGTTGCAAGCTAATATTTAAGTAATAGATTTTATTACTAGCTCAAGTAATCAAAGGACTGTATCTAATGAATTGCTATTCAATTTTCAATGTTCTTTAATTTTTCGAGATTTTCCCTCTCATATATAACAGCGTTTGAAAAGTTAAAAAGGTTATGTTTTTTTCAAAAAAATTTTATTTTTTTTGAGTTTTTATATATGAGATTTTCTCTCTTATCTATAACAGCGTTTGAGAAATGAAAAATGGGACATTTTTAAAAAAATTTTTAATGAAAATTTAGATTTAAAATATAATTAGACACAAAAAAGAGATACTAACTTGTTTTTAATATCTCTTTTTGTTATATTTCATTTTTTATATAATATTTATGATAATCCTCTCTATAACTTGTAATTTGTGTTGCTTTTAGAATCTTGATTTTTCGTAATTATATGGAATACTTGTTCCTACAACAACATCTTCTATTTTTTCTATAATTAGCCAATCATCCATATTTCCTTGATGATCAAAATCTAATAGAGCAATACTTTCTACATTGTTAAACTCTACTAAACATAGACATTTTTTATGCCATCTTTCTTTTTGTTTATCAGTTAATTGTAATTTGCTATTATTATTTTCAATAGTGCTAGTTATTTCTTCTTCAGATAACTTCACAAAATTTTGAACATTAGTTACTATGGCTTTAGCACTAATCTTCTTTGATCCTTTCTCCATAAAGTAAAGTATCTCATCTTTAAATACTCTACTATGTGGTATTTTTCTTCCTGCTGCACCTCTTATAATCATTGTTTTACTACCATCTAAAATCTTATTTAATTCTTTTGATTTATCATCACAATATACTAAATGTACCATAATTTTACCTCATCTTTCTAATTTCTAAATTGACTATCTAATCTTTGTCAAGTCTTTTTTTATAAATTTATTATATTA
>CASUIT010000121.1 GCA_949455995.1 uncultured Clostridia bacterium | reverse complement strand
TAGCAATATATACCCTAGATAAATGACTATTTTTAAAGACAGAACCCGGCTTACAGATTTACTCATTAATTTTTTTATTTAGGACATCCTATTTTATAAATTCATTTAGATTTAGAAATAGTTCATGTTATGCATCGAAAAACACTTGACAGAGAAAGCATAGATTATTTTCTTACTTGCAAAGCATATGAAGGAAATATAAAGTTACTTAAACAAAGTGTAATTACCTATTTTTAAAAAAGTAATAAAATATATGGCGAATTTTTATTAAAATGTATTGACTTTAAAGAACAAATGTTTTAAGATAATATCAAATCTAAATTAGGATGTGATATTAATGGAAAATAATAATAATATCGTACCAAAAAATGAAGAATTAAATGTAGTAAAATATGAAATAGAAAATATTAAAAACTTGATTTATACAATAAGAGGAAAGCAAGTAATCTTAGATAGTGATGTTGCAAAGTTATATAATTGTGAAACAAAGTATGTAAATCGTGTAGTAAAAAGAAAGATTGAAAGATTTCCAGAAGAATTTTGTTTTCAATTAGAACAAAAGGAATTTCAAAACCATGGTGGTAGACGATATATGCTATATGTATTTACAGAACAAGGAATAGCAATGCTTTCAGCATTATTAAAAAGTGATATTGCAGTTAATGTTAGTATTCAAATTATGAAAGCATTTATTGAAATGAGAAATTTTCTATTTTACAATAGACAAGTATTTCAAGAAATAAATACTATGAAAAGTAAATTATTAGAACACGATGAAAAATTTGAGATAGTATTTGATGAGTTGCAAAACAAAAAGCAAAATGAATTTAATCAAAAAATATTTTTTAATGGACAAATTTATGATAGTTATAGCTTAATAGTTGATATAATTAAAATTGCTAAAAATAAAATTTTAATGATAGATAACTATATAGATGATAGTATACTAAAAATGCTATCAAAGAAAAATAAAGATGTAGAAAAAGAAATGTTTCGCCATTTCTAAAATAGAAGATAGGGAATATGTAGAAAAAATAAGCAAATTTAGTTGAAAATCAAAAATGTTTATATTAATATAATTATATAATTTTTTGCAGTTTTCTACATATAAAATAACTTATTAACTATTAGCATAATATAGGAGGAGAAAGAACATGATAAGATGTCACGATTTTATTAACGGTGAATATTATGAGGATTATTGGACGGGAGAACGGATATATGGATTTTTATTATGTACAGTAAAGGGAAAGGGAACATTGTACACCAAAGAGGAATTTCGAAAGAAGTTTCTGGATTAAGATATTAAGTGTATAATTTTATAAAGGTCGCAATTGCGACCTTTAGTCTATTTACAATTCAATCTTAGGCTGATACTTCTCAAGCCACATATTAACTTGGCAAAGATAAGCCATAAGTTGAGGACCAGTCATTAGTTGACCAAACCAAGGTCTTGTAAAAGCATTCCCATTTGTTTCTAAAATATCTAAGATAAATTTGCGATTTAACAGATTATTAATCGGAGCATGTTCATCTTGCATAATATGTGTTAACATAGACTTAACCTTTGATAAATAAGTAGGATTGTGAGTTTTTGGATAAGGAGATTTTTTCCTATCAATTATTTTGCTAGGTAGAAAATCTCTTGCTACATAGCGAAGTAACCCCTTTTCTCTACCATTTAGAGCTTTCCATTCCCAAGGAATATTCCAAACATATTGTGCTAATCGATAATCACAAAAAGGAACACGAAGTTCAAAACCATTATACATAGCCATTCGATCGGAACGATCTAACAAAGTTTGCATGAACCAATTAAGTGTTAAATGAGAAATTTTTCTTTTTTCAGCAGTTTCAGGAGTATCACAATCTAAAATTTCTACTTCTGCTAAACTTTCGTGATAGCGAAAATCTACATATTCTTTTAAATTAATTTTTTGACTAATAGTAGGATGTAATAATTCTTGTCTTTCTAAAAGAGCAATAGACCATGGAAAAGTATTACTTGTTAAAGCGTCTTTTCGAAAGAACCAAGGATATCCTCCAAAGATTTCGTCAGCACATTCTCCCGTTAAAGCAACTGTCATTTCTCTTTTTACATGTTTACAAAATAATAATAAAGAAGAATCAATATCTGCCATACCAGGCATATCTCTAGCAATCATAGCATCTTCTAAAAAGGATGCAAGTTCAGGAGTATCGATTACAATTTTATGATGATTGGTATGTAGAGTTTTCTTCATTAAATCGATGTAGTAATTATCAGAATTTGGTTGAAAATCACTTTTTACAAAATTTTTGTCATTATCAACATAATCGATAGAATAGGTGTCTAAAGGTGCTAAGCCTTGTTTTTCTAAATGGTCAGAAGCAAATTTTGTAATAATACTCGAATCTAATCCACCAGATAAAAAAGTACATAAAGGAACATCCGAAACAAGTTGTTTGGTAATGGAATCGTTTAATAAAAATTTTAATTTTTCACAGGTTTGCTCAAAGTTTTCGGTATGTTCTTTTGAAGTTAATTTCCAGTATCTTTGTAAATGTAAGCCAGATGAATTAAAAATTGCAAAATGTGCAGGTTTTAGTTCAAAAATATTTTTAAATATAGTTGTTCCAGGTGTGTGTGCAGGACCAATGCCAAACATTTCACAAATTCCTTGTGCATCCATTTCTTTAGAAATATTAGGATATTCAAAAATTGCCTTTATTTCAGAAGCAAAAATAAAAGTATTATTCTTCTGGGTATAAAATAAAGGTTTTACTCCAAAATGATCACGTGCTAAAAATAATTCTTGTTTTTTATTATCCCAAATAGCAAATGCAAAAATACCATTTAAATGATGAACAACATCTTTTCCATAAAAAATATAACTTTTTAATAAAATTTCTGTATCACTATGACTATTTAAAGAAAAACCATTTTTTTCTAAAGTTTCTCGAAGTTCTTTTGTATTGTAAATTTGACCATTATAGCAAATAATAAAATCGCCATAAGTATTATTTTCTACCATTGGTTGTTTTCCGACCATTGGGATCTATTACAATTAATCGTTTATGTCCCATGCCAATAAACTCGTTTAAATAATAACCATTTTCATCAGGTCCTCTTTTTTTTAAAGTCTGGTTCATTTTTTCTAAAATACTTCTATCTGATGTAATATGTTCTTTTATATTGGAAAATCCTACAAAACCACACATATAATTCATATACCTCCATTTTTTATGATATATTACTATTTTCAATTTTAGGTTCAAAGCAATTAGTTGATTAGTAACTTTTATATTGTATGAAAAACCAACGAATAAAATTATTGATTTTCTAAAAAAATTATAGTAAACTAGAAAAAAGTGGAGGAAAGAGAAATGAAATTAAAAAAAGTAATAAAGCACTTTTTATTAATAACCCATCACAAATGGGTGGTATTTAAACTTTGTTGTAAAATTGGAGAGCCATGGAGAGGATTGGTACATGATTTATCCAAATATTCTCCAACTGAATTTTTTGAAAGTGTAACATATTATGTAGGAGACCATTCACCAATTACAGAAGCCAAAAAAGCTCAAGGATACTCAAAAGCGTGGTTACATCATAAAGGTAGAAATAGACATCATACAGAATATTGGGTAGATTATCATGCCCCAGAAATTACACCTATTATGCCATATCCATATGCAGCAGAAATGATTTGCGACAAATTAGCAGCAGGTATGATTTATCAAGGGAAAAAATGGACCAAAGAATATGAGCTGATCTATTGGCAAAAAGAAAAAGAACGTGTGGAAGTAAATCCAAAGATTAGTGATTTTATTACTGCTGTTATGACAGAGGTTTCCAAACAAGGAATAGATAAAACATTAACGAAAAAGAATATAAAACAACTATACGAAAAATGTGTAAAATAAATTAAAAAGTTTTAGCTAGAATTAGTTTCCATTGGCTTATTTTTTAATGTTTTTATTTTGTTGCACTATTTTTTAGAATTGTTGGGAGAGAATTATGTAAAAAAGTGAAGAGCAAATATGCTCTTTTTTATTGTCTAAAAAAAGGATAAA
>CASUIT010000120.1 GCA_949455995.1 uncultured Clostridia bacterium | reverse complement strand
ATAAAGAAAATTATGCAAGTATTGAAGAGCAAAAAAGAATTATTAAAGATTATGCATTTTCTCGTAATTGGATGATCGAAGACAAAGACTTCTACATAGATGACAATGTTTCGGGATATACCTTTAGTAGACCTGAGTTTTCAAAAATGATGAATAAAGTACAAGAAGGAAATATTGATGTAGTTATAGCAAAAGATTTATCAAGAATTGGAAGAAATAATGGAAAAGTTCTGGTGCTTATAGATGAATTTAAAAATATGCAAAAAAATTTAATTCTCGTTTCAGAAATAGGAGGAACGTATGATGTGCTAAATGATAGAGATGATACCATTGGAATCACTACTTGGTTTAATGAAAGATATGTAAAAGATTGTTCTAGAAAAACAAGAGACCATATGTATTCAAAACAAAAAACAGCAAGACTAATTATGGGCAATTACTATGGCTATGAAAAAGTTTTTAAAGATGATATACCTATGCTTTATATCATAGAAGAACTAAAACCAGTTATTGAAACGATATTTAATTTATATGTTGAAAAGGGATATGGATTTCAAAAAATTAGTGAAATATTAAATGAAAAATATAATTATCCAACACCATCTAAGTATTACAAAACGAAGCATTTAGAACGAGGACGAGTGTATAAGCATAAAGTACAAGAATCTTGGACAAAAGATATGGTAAGTAATATCTTAAAAAACGAGATTTATACAGGTACCTTAATTACTCATAAAAAGCGAACGGTAAATATTAGAGGAAAAGCTGTAAAATTGCCTAAAGAAGAACATTTTGTATTTGAAAATCATCATGAGCCAATTATTTCAAAAGAAATATTCAATTTAGCACAAGAAATAAGAAAGAAAAAGAAAGAACAAAATACTTCAGGAACAAACGCAAAAAGAGATTATTATTTTTCAGGAATGTGTCAGTGTGCAGATTGTGGTTCGGGAATGTCTGGTATAGTAATTAAAAGAAAGGTAAAAGAAAAAGGATATGATTGTTCAAAATATAGACAATTTAGTACAAAGGCTTGTCATTGCCATGAGGTAAAAGAAAAAGACATTTTAATTCATTTAAAAGAATTTTTGAAATTTACCAAAAAACAATATCTAAAAGAGATACAAAATATTAAAATTGAAATAAAACAAGATAAAAAAGGAGATAATAAATGTAAGCTACAAAACAAATTAAATATTGTAAACGAAGAATATAAAATGTTAGTTAGTCAAAAAATAAAAGAACTATCATCTGCAAACAATGAATTACAAAAAGAAATTATAGGAAATACATATAAAGAACTGGAAGAAGAGAAAATGAATAACATATTCTATTTAAAATCATTAATTGAAAATGATGAAAAGAAAAATGCTGAAGATAAAGTTCAGAAATTAAAAAATGCAATAGATTATTTTGATGAAATTATAAATGCAAAAGTGCCTAATAGGATGATCTTGCAAATGCTAATAGATAAAATATATATAGATAGGGCTAAAATCATTCGATTTAACTTAAAAACTGATATTGAAAAATTATATAAAATCTAAAAAGTTATTTCAGTGTATCAAAATAACTTTACAGATTAAAATAATAAAAACACGCCCAAAGATGTGTATTTTACCCCTGTGTGTACAACAGAAATGATAGCCTTTACAAGAGCACATACTTATTTTAAAGAACTAAATACACAATTATTAGGATTAAGTATTGATAGTAATAGTTCACATTTAGCTTGGATGTATGATATTTATTGTAAAACAGGAATAAAAATATCTTTTCCCATAATAGCTGATAGAAACGGTCAAATTGCTAGAAAATATGGAATGATAGCCAATGACATAAGTAGCACAGAAACCGTAAGAAATGTTTTTATCATAGATGACAAAGGAGTAGTAAGAACCATATTAATATACCCAATGAACATAGGAAGATTTATTCCAGAAATCATAAGAATAGTGCAAGCATTACAAATGGCAGATTGTAGTAACGGATCCACTGCAGCAAATTGGATGCCCAACCAGCCAATCATAATTTCGCCACCAAAAACTTTTGCAACATTACAAGAAAGAAACAAAGAAATTGAAAAAAATGAAAATGGAATTAGTTGGTATTTAAGTTTTCAAAATCCGTCACCAAAATGTATAAAAGAAACAAAAAAAGAAAAATAATTTTTTAAAAAATGGTATATACTAAATCTATAAAAGATTTGGGAGGTATTAATAATGGAAGCAAATCAAAAAATTAATTGTACAGTTTCAAGTTGTAAATATAATAATCAAGATAAAGAAAAATGTACTTTAGAAACCATTCATGTGTCACCAATTGATAATATAAATACACAAGAAGCTGATGAATCAATGTGTGCAAGTTACCAATTTAATGAAAATTAAAAATTTTAAGGGCATCCTATTGTATAATTGTACTCGCCAAGCTTGTTTGTTTGCTTATTAGGTATTTCAAAATCATATAGATACCTTACTTAAATATTAATCACACTTGACATATCCTAAAAATAGAAATACAATAAGAAAAAAGGAGGAATAAATATGTTAGTTACAACCAAGCAAATGTTTGAAAAATCAATGAAAGAAGGATTTGCCATAGGAGCATTTAATGTCAATAACATGGAAATCATACAAGCCATTATCGAAGCAGCACATGAGAGCAAATCTCCTGTTATTTTACAAGCATCATCTAGTGCCATAAAATATGCAAAAATAAATTATTTAATGAAAATGGTAGAAGCGGCAGTAGAAGAACATCCAGAAGTTCCTATTGCTATTCATTTAGATCATGGACCAGACTTTGAAACAGCCAAAATGTGTATAGACAGTGGTTTTACATCTGTTATGATTGATGGATCCAAATATGACTTTGAGCAAAATGTAGCATTAACAAAAAAAGTAGTAGATTATGCACATAGCAAAGGCGTAGTAGTAGAAGCTGAATTAGGAAAATTAGCTGGAATAGAAGACGAAGTTAATGTATCAGCATCAGATGCTATGTATACTGATCCAGCACAAGCACAAGAATTTGTAGAAAGAACAGGATGTGATTCACTAGCTATTGCCATAGGAACTAGCCATGGTGCTTACAAATTCAAAGGAGAAGCAAAACTAAGATTTGATATATTAAAAGAAATCAAAGAAAGAATACCAAATACACCAATTGTGTTACATGGAGCATCTACTGTTATTCCAAAATTAGTAGAAATGTGCAATCAATATGGAGCAGACATACCAGGAGCAAAAGGAGTGCCAGATGAAATATTACAAAAAGCAAGTAAAAGTGGGGTGTCCAAAATTAATGTAGACACTGACCTAAGATTAGCCATGACAGCAGGAATTAGAAAAGTATTTGCAGAAGAGCCAAATGCTTTTGATCCAAGAAAATATTTAACACCAGCA
This sequence comes from uncultured Clostridia bacterium, assembly GCA_949455995.1. GTDB lineage: Bacteria > Bacillota > Clostridia > TANB77 > CAG-508 > CAG-269. Next base: position 735 of record CASUIT010000120.1, on the reverse strand, counting down.
AGAGAATTAATCAAAGAAACCGTAAAACACAAAATGATAGAAGTATTTGGTTCTAGCGATAAAATAAATGAGTAAAAAATAGTATCCCTACTAGTTTTAATGAAAATAGAAGAATTTAGAACTAGTAAGGATACTATCATTTTAGGCTATTTTTTAAATTAATAGCAATTTGTCTTTGAGCATCTTTTTTTGCTAAATCTTGTCGTTTGTCATAAAGTTTTTTTCCTTTACCGATTCCTAAATCCACTTTTACAAAACTTCCTTTAAAATAAAGGCTAATTGGTACAAGACTAAATCCTTTTTGTTTTGTCAATCCAATTAATTTGGCAATCTCCTTTTTATGTAATAACAATTTTCGATCACGTAAGGGATCTTTATTAAAGATATTGCCATGTTCATAAGGACTAATGTGCATGCCACAGATAAATGCTTCACCATTTTTTATATAGGCATAAGAGTCTTTTAGGTTTACTTTTCCATTTCGGATAGATTTAATCTCTGTTCCAGCTAAAATAATACCAGTTTCTATTTTTTGTTCTATTTGATAATTATGGTAGGCAGTTGGATTTTTTGCAATTAATTTTATATTCATCATGAACACCTCTTTAAATTTTTTTTTATTATAGCATATATTTTCGTTTTTGTTAAGAATAAAATAAGCTAAGCTTTGCAAACAGCAAAAACAAAGTTGTTAAAAGGGATACCTCTTAACAACTATAACATTAGTCTCTTTCA
>CASUIT010000119.1 GCA_949455995.1 uncultured Clostridia bacterium | reverse complement strand
TACCATCAAAAATAATATTTCCAGTATCTGGTTTTTCAATTCCCATAATAATTTTTACCAAGGTAGATTTACCAGAGCCATTTGGTCCTGTAATAGCTATAAATTTTCCAATATCTATATTTAAATTAATAGTGTCTAATATTTTTTTATTTTCTCTTTCGAAACATATGTTTTTTAATTCTAAAAGCACTTTACAATCTCTCCTTGTCTCTTAAAGATTTTTTATCCTAGTAAATTTACTATTAATAGTATAACATATATTTAGTGATGTCAAGTAAATAGTAACCTTAAAAGTAAATTAGTAAAAAGAATTGAATAACCTAAAAAAATGTGTTAAAATTAAAAAAAACAAAGAGAAAGGAAAAAAACATGAACTATAAAGAATTAGCAAATTTAATATATCCAGAAGCAAAAGAAATTACTTACTATGAAGAAAAATATCCAACTAGAAATCTAAAAGAAGGAGCAATTGTAACAAGATTCGCACCTAGTCCAACAGGATTTGTACATATTGGAGGATTATATCAATCGTTAATTGCAAGAAAAATAACAAAACAAACGCAAGGAGTATTTTTTCTAAGAATAGAAGATACCGATCAAAAAAGAGAAGTGGAAAATGGAATTACAGGAATTGTAAAGGCGTTGAAAGATTTTAATATTATACCAGACGAAGGCATGATCTCTGAAAAAGAAGAAAAAGGAAACTATGGACCTTATCAACAATCATTAAGAAAAGAAATCTATCAATCTTATGCAAAATATCTAATAGAACAAGGAAAAGCCTATCCATGTTTTTGTGCACCAGAAGAAATAGAGGAAATAAGAAAAAAGCAAGAAACTGCAAAAATAAGACCAGGTTATTATGGAGTATGGGCTAAATGTAGAAATCATACGGTAGAGGAAATGGCACAAAAAATAAAAAATGGAGAAAGTTATATCATACGTTTTAAATCGCTGGGAAGAGAAGATAAAAAAATCAAACATCATGATGTAATAAAAGGAAATGTAGATTTTCCAGAAAATGATCAAGACATTGTAATTATCAAAGCAGATGGATTACCAACCTATCATTTTGCACATGCTGTAGATGATCACTTAATGGGAACCACTCATGTAATACGTGGGGACGAATGGTTATCTTCTGTTGCATTGCACCTACAATTATTTCATGAATTAGGTTGGAAAGCACCAAAATATGCACATATTGCACCAATTATGAAAAATGATAATGGAAATAAAAGAAAATTAAGTAAGAGAAAAGATGCAGAAGCAGCAGTTAGTTATTATGAAGAAGAAGGAATACCAGAAGAAGCAGTCAAAGAATATTTACTAAACATTGCCAATTCAGCTTTTGAGAATTGGAAAAGAGCCAATCCAGATAAAACAATAGAAGAGTTTGAACTTCAAATAAACAAAATGAGTGTCAGTGGAGCTTTATTTGACATGGTAAAATTGTTAGATGTAGGAAAAACTGTAATATCAAGAATGTCAGCACAAAAAGTATATGAAGAAGCAATAAAATGGGCAAGAAATCATGATAAAGAGTTAGAAAAAATGTTAGAAGATAAAGAATACGCTTTAAAAATATTTAATATCGAAAGAGGAAACAAAAAACCAAGAAAAGACATTTCAAAATGGTCAGAAGTGAAAGAAAATATAGAATATATGTATGATAAAAATTTCAACGAAAAGAAAATGGAATATCCCTATCAAGTAATAAACAATAAAGAAGAGATAAAAGAAATACTAACGAAATACCTTGAGAAATATTATGAAACTACAGATGACAAACAAACATGGTTTGATAAAATAAAAGAATTAGCAGAAGAAATGGGATATGCCAAAGAAGTAAAAGAATTTAAAGCAAACCCAGAAAAATATAAAGCTCATGTAGGAGATGTAAGCACTGTTTTAAGAGTAGCACTAACAGGTAGAACCAATACGCCAGATATGTATGAAATAATGCAAATTTTAGGAAAAGAAAGAATTGCTAAAAGATTTGAAAAAGCAATTTCATTTTAGAGCATGCTAAATCTATAAATTTCTAACTATTTTTCAATTGCATTTGAATATTCATAAATATTTAGAGTATCCTATTTATTCCTTTAAACTCAAAACTTATCTAATTTTGGAGTTAAGCTAACAGCATAAGCTAAATAATAACAAATGAATAAGGAGAAATTTTATGAAGTATCATTTAGGAGATATAGTAAGAACAAAAAAGCAACATCCTTGTGGCAGTAAGACATGGGAAATAACAAGATTAGGAGTTGATTTTAAATTAAAATGTCAAAGGTGTGGACATGTAATAATGTTACCAAGACAAAAGGCCTTAAAGGTAATTACTAAAATAGAAAAAGAAGCAGAAAAAAAGGAAGAACCAAACGACAAAAAATGACATATAATACAATATAGTATCAAACAAGGTACTATATTGGAGGTGACTTTTTATGGAGCCACAAGAAACGATATATTGCTATGACAATAGAGGAGAAAAATGCGAAAAAAGAAGAAATTGCCTAGGAATTGTAGCAATTATACTATTGACAGCATTTGCTTTGGTAATTGGATTAATTATAGGAGCCGCAGTGGCTGCTGCGATACTTGTAGCATTACCAGCAGTGATTGTATTAGCTGTAGTATTAGGACTATTATTAATTTTAACAATTATTCTAATGTTATGTCATAGAAAAAAAGAAAAAAAATGTAAATGTTGTTGTTAAAAAAGAAAAAAGCAGAAAGTAAATTTCTGTTTTTTTCTGATAAATGAATTTATTTTTTTATATGTTACATCTTCTTTTGGTTAGATATAATGTTCTATAAATTTCCAAACGTCATCTTCATAAATTTTTCTTTCAGAAGAAAAGGGAAGCGTTGTTAAATCACCAAGAGGATTTAATTGTTTTTGTAAAGTTTTAACAGTATCCAAAACTTTCGTTTTAGCAATTTTATCTGCTTTGTTAGCTAAAATCAAACAAGGCAATCCAGAAGAAATGATATAATGATACATTAATTTATCATTTTGAGTAGGCTCATGTCTAATATCTATTAAAAAAACAATCAAAGAAATCTCTTTTCGAGAAAAAAGATATTGTTCAATAAATTTTCCGACTTGTTCTTGCTCTTTTTTCGACATTTTACTATAGCCATAACCAGGTAAATCTACAAAATAAAAAAGGTTATCCATATTGTAAAAGTTAATTTGTCTAGTTTTACCAGGTTCGCTACTAGTACGAGCTAATTTTTTTCGATGAATCATAGTATTAATAAAGCTTGATTTTCCAACATTCGATTTTCCTACTAAAACAATTTCAGGAATTCCTAAAGTAGGATATTGATTTGGTCCAACAGCAGAAATCTCAAATTTTGGATTTTTAATAAACATCATAAATTTTCCTTTCATAAACAAATTTTTAGGTAAGTATAGGTTGGTTTGAAAAATGAGACAAAAAAGACCTGTCCCTCTTGTCTCATTTTTCTATTTTTTCTAGTCCACCCATATATGGTCGTAATACTTCTGGTATGGTAACACTTCCGTCTGGTTGATAATTGTTTTCTATGATAGAAATTAACATACGAGGGGGAGCAACTACCGTATTATTTAAAGTATGAGCAAAATAATTTCCGTTTTCGCTTTTAACTCGAATTCCTAATCTGCGAGCTTGTGCATCGGTTAGATTAGAACAACTTCCTACTTCAAAATATTTTTGTTGTCTAGGACTAAATGCTTCTATGTCACAAGATTTTGCTTTTAAGTCGGCAAGGTCTCCACTACAACATTCTAAGGTTCGAACAGGTATATTCATACTTCTAAAAAATTCTACTGTGTAAGACCACATTTTATCATACCATTGCCATGATTGTTCTGGTTCACAAACTACAATCATTTCTTGCTTTTCAAATTGGTGAATTCGATAAACACCACGTTCTTCTATTCCATGTGCTCCTTTTTCTTTCCTAAAACAAGGGGAATAGGAAGTCATTGTATAAGGTAATTCTTCTTTTTTTAGAATTTGATCTTTAAATTTACCAATCATAGAATGTTCACTAGTACCAATTAAATATAAGTCTTCTCCTTCTATTTTATACATCATGGCATCCATTTCTTCAAAACTCATAACACCAGTTACTACGTCAGAACGTATCATAAATGGTGGAATACAGTAAGTAAATCCTTTTTGGATCATAAAATCTCTAGCATATGTTAAAATAGCAGAATGAAGTCTTGCTACATTACCTAATAAATAATAAAAACCATTTCCACTAACACGTCTGGCACTATCTAAGTCAAGA
>CASUIT010000118.1 GCA_949455995.1 uncultured Clostridia bacterium | reverse complement strand
TTTTACAACCAAAAAAATTAGATGTAAACTCATTTATTTACATCTAACAGTATACCTGTAATTTTTCACTATCATTTTATATAATTGTTCTTTTTAATTACCATTGCTAGACATAAAATATGTAGCTATAGGTATTTCATTATCAATAGTATTTTTATCTAATTTTATTTTTATAATATCTAATGCTACATTTTCTAGTTCTGCTATTTTATTAATTCCACCTTTACATTCTATTACTGTATTTGAATTAATCTCCACTTTCATTTCAAACTTTCCACCATCAGTATTATAATTAGGTAATAAGTCATCAAAAGTTATAGTCAATATTGCTTTATCATTATTTATTATCTCTATATTTGTACCTATTGGAGAAATTGTCAAATAAAGAGGATCTTCTAATACAAAATTTTTCATTAACTCTTTTCTTAATTCTTCTCCTTGTATATTGCTTAATATACTAATTACTTTTGATTCTTCATAAGTATATGTGTCTATGTAATAGTCAACTTTTATATCCTCAATATTTATTTCTTCATTTGTTCGTGCATTTATAAACTTAAAATCACTATTTGTATCTATTGAATACTTTTTATTATTTGATGGCTCTTCAAAAACTATATTATTAGAACTTATCTCTGTTATTATTCCATGATAGATATAAGAATTTTCTTCTATATTATTAGTAATATTTTTGATAAAATCTTTCTTTTCTTTTTTTTCTCCATCTTTATATAATATTATATCTTCGCTAGTTACAATAATCTTAATATTTTCATTTTGATTTATATAATCTGATATTTTTTCCAATGTGCTAATTTCATTAGAATGTCCACTTACTCTTTTCCCATGTCCTTTTTCATATTTTATTTTAGTTGTTTTCTTTGCATCAATATCAATATTTATGGTAAGCAAACAAGCTTTATTTTTCCCATTATAATCATCTTTATAAAACTGAAATTCAGCTTTTTTATTTCTATCTTCTATATCATATTGAACAAAGGTTAGTTTTAATCCTTCTTCATATTCTTGTGCTATTTCTGTTAGTTCACTTTTTATTTCTACTAAATCATATATGTCAGAATGTATATCATAAACTTTATCATACTCCTTACTAATATATGGTGCAAAATCATCATTGCTTTCAATGAAACTATAAAAAATTATAGATATTATTATAATAAAAATCACTATAATTGTTATTGACACTTTCTTTTTCATAACATTCTCCCCTACAAATTACTATTAGTCAATATGATTATAGCATAAATTAAATAAAAAAATAAAGAGACATACCAAAATTTTATCTACCTTATCATCATAAAAAAATTAATAAGTTTATCACTAAATTGTCCCTTTTGGTAAGATATTCGATAGCATACGCTATCGCCTACTTACCTCCACTCACAAAACTATCAAATCAATATCCTAAACTCTTTTGTTTTCAATGATTTGCTCATTTTGATACCTATCAAATTTTGTTACTTTACAAATTATCAAAAATTTGATACTATTTAACAAAAAAATTCTTCATTTGAGTAATTATTTTAAACAAAAAAATAAATACTTCACTAATTTTTTATTAATAAAGTATGTGATTTCTTTTTTATTTAACTTGAATTCAAATCACTTTATCAATCATATTTCACTTGGTGTCTACTTTGGAATCTTCCTTCTGGTATATCATGTAAGCAAATGGCTAAAGCTAAACTTAATCCTAATTTCATAGAAGCTTCAAAACCTGAACCTATGGCAAGCCCTTCTGGAAAATTATGAATGGCTAATCCTATGGATACAATAATTCCTGTTTTGAGTAACGCATTATTTTCTTTTTTTTGTTCTACTTTTTGGTTAAAGTTTTTTTCTACTAATATATCACAAAATATCATTATTACAATTCCTACTATAATTCCTAATACTACTTTTGCTATTATACTTATTTCTAGTGCTTCTGGTATCAAATCAAAACAGATGACAGCCATCATTAATCCAGAAGCAAATGCAAGTATAAAACTTAAAAATTTATTGGAGTGTTTTTTTATAAAAACTCCTATTATCCCTCCTAATGTTGTACCAAATGTGCCAAAAAATAACCCTAACATAGTTGTTTTTAATATTTCTTCCATCAATTCCTCCTTTAGTTTGTTTTATTTTAGTTTATTGGAGTTTCATTTGTTTTATTCTAAAAAAAACACACTTCAAATTAATTTTTTGAAGTGTGCCTTTTATTATTGTTCTCCTTTTAATCTTTCTGCTCTATCAGCTGCAATTAAGTTATCAATCATTTCATCAATGTCTCCATTTAAAAAATTTTCCATCTGGTATAGGCTCATTCCTATTCTATGATCGGTAATTCTTCCTTGTGGATAGTTATAGGTTCTTATTTTTTCACTTCTGTCTCCTGAACCTACTTGTATTCTTCTTTCATTGGTGATTTGACTATCTTGTTTTTCTTTTTCTATTTCATATAGCTTAGTTCTAAGCATTTTCATTGCATTGTCTTTGTTTTGAAATTGGGATCTTTCTGTTTGACATTCTACTATAATTCCTGTTGGTTCATGGATTAGTCTTACGGCAGATGAGGTTTTATTGATGTGTTGCCCTCCTGCTCCGTGAAGCCCTAAATACTTCCATTTTAATGTCTGCTGGATTGATTTCTATTTCTACGTCTTCTACTACTGGAAGTACTGCAACCGTAGCTGTTGATGTGTGTATTCTTCCACTACTTTCTGTGTCTGGTACTCTTTGTACTCTATGGACTCCACTTTCAAATTTTAATCTGCTATATACCCCTTTCCCAGTAATCATGAATGATATTTCTTTGTATCCTCCTAATTCTGTTTCATTTTCATTTAATACTTCTAATTTCCAATATTTTTTTTCTGCATACATGGTGTACATTCTAAATAGTGTTCCTGCAAATAAGGCTGCTTCTTCTCCTCCTGCTCCTGCTCTTATTTCACACATGATGTTTTTGTCATCGTCTGGGTCTTTTGGTATTAACAAAATTTTTAGTTCTTCTTCTATTTTTGGTATGTTTTCTTTTGCTTCATAATATTCTACTTCTGCTAGTTCTTTCATTTCTGGGTCTTGCATTAATTCTTCTGCTTCTTTCATTTCTTTTTTCACTTTTTTGTATTTTCTAAATTTTAATACGATTTCTTCTATGCTTGCATGTTCTTTTACTAATTTTTGCCATTTGGATTGGTTTGCTATCATTTCTGGATCTGCAATTAATTTTGTTAATTCTTCATACCTTTTTTCTACTGCTTCCAATTTTTCAAACATAATAACTCTCCTTCTTTTTTTGCTTTTTGTATTATACTACATTTTAAAAGGTATTTCAAGCAAAATCTTTCGTTTTTTTAGTTGCTATTTAATGCTTAATTACTACTCATCCCTAGTATGTTTCTGATTAAAAAATATATAAACTTTAATGTAAGTAAGTTAAATATGCAAAATTATCATTAAATTTAAGGCTTTTCGGATTTTGGATTAGGGTTGATGACATTGCGCTGGGTGCAATCTGAAAAATTTATATCTCTTTCCATTCAAATGGGATATTGGATTGCTCTAATATTTCTTTTTCTCTATGTGTACAGGTAAATAGTATAATTTGATGATTGCTAAATCTTTTGGTTATATTGTTTAAGGTGTTTTTTAGTCTTTCTGTGTCATAATATGCAAATGCTTCGTCTAATATTAATGGCATTTTTTCTTTTGTTAACTCTTCTATCATTGCAAGTCTTAATGAAAGATATAATTGTTCTATGGTTCCTATACTTAGTCTAGATGCTGGAATATAATTTCCATTTTCTATTTCTACTATTAGTCCGTTATCATCATTATGGAATGTAACATTTTTATATTTTCCATTTGTAATTTGTTCTATCGTTTTGGATAATTCTTTGGTAAACTTAGGGGTAACTGTATTTCTCATTTTCTCATAAGAAATGGTTAAAACTTCTTTTGCTAAGTTCATACTTTTTTCTAGTTTTTTTAGGTTTACGATTTTTTCTTTATGGTTAACTATTTTTTCTTCGATATTTGATATATTTTCTAGTTGCGATTCTATATTTTGATCGTCTAATTCTATTTTATGTAATTCAATTTTTTTATCACTTATTTCATTTTCTAAATTTTGTATTCTTAAATTGATATTTTCTAAATGCATTATTTTATTTAATTTTTCTTTTTCTATTTTATTATCAGTAAAAGGATTCTTCTTTTGCAAGCCCCTTCGAACAATAGAAAATAAAACATCAATAAAAGGTGTAGCTAAAATTATTAAAGGAATAATTAAAGACTG
>CASUIT010000117.1 GCA_949455995.1 uncultured Clostridia bacterium | reverse complement strand
ACTAATAAATCGAGGGCTTAACCACAGTAAAAGAAGGAAGTTAATCAAAGAGGACTAAAACGAAACCGAAATTCATCTATGTATTTTTGAGTGTGCTTTAGCACCATAATTTTCTAGTGACGATGACATTTAGGGTAATACCTGTTCCCATCCCGAACACAGAAGTCAAGCCTAAATGTGCCGAAAATACTTGTGGGTTACCCTGCTGGGAAGATAGGTTGTTGCCAGATTTTTTTTATTGAAATTGATAGATAAGTGTTTAAAAAAGAACATTTATCTATCAATTTTTGCATTTTTTGTGATTTTATGTTAAAATATAAGTGATAGTGAAAAATAAGAAAGTGAGGGGCGTGTATGGATAAAAGGAATCGAGTATTTTTTAATATCTTAAATAGTGTAGATAGGGATAATGAAATTGATATTAATAATTTTAGCTTAGACGATTTAATGAGACAGTATGAAAAGTTTATTTTGAAAATATATAATTTTTTAGGAAAACAAAGAGAGGTTCTAGAAAAAGAAAAAACTAAAGAACAACTAGAAATTTCCAAAAAGCAAGTAGGAAAATCAAGAGAACGAATAAAACAATTAAAAGAGCAAATAGAAAAATCAAAAGAGCAAATAAAACGATTTAATAAAATGTTTAAATTTTGGACGAATCCATTTCATATAGCAACTCGAAATGAAATTGGAAAAACAGGAATACCAAAACAAAAAGTAGAGCAAAGTATATTAGGACAAGGAGAAAAGGTTTTGCTAACAAAAGAGACAATAAACGAAATAGAAAGTAGATATATTCCTAAAGCTGAAATTACAACATATAATGTAGATTCAAATAATTATGAAAAAGGATTGAGCGATATAATAAAGGAACTATTAAAAAAGCAAGAAAAAGAAGAAATAAAAGTAGAAGTAGAAGTTGGAGATAAAAGACCAATAGATGAAATAGAACAATATACTTATGATTCTACACTAGTAAAAAATTGTGTAATAAAAAAATACAAAGTAGTATTTGAACAAGAAGGAGTAGAACATATAAAACAAATATATGGAACAATAGATTTAGATAGATTTTATCAAGATAATGCTTACAAAAGAGTAGTCTTGGAGACGATAGAAGATTTAGAGATAGGAAATTATTGGAGTCAAACCAATAATAACTACATAGGAATGTTACATAGTTGCGTAAAGGATGGGAGACAAATATGGCAACAGGCAATAAAACAAACAGACATAGAAGCGATTCAAAAAATAGAAACAACAGAGCAAAAGTGTATAGAAATAGCAAAACAAAAAGAAATAAAAAGTACTAGAAGAGAGGGAAGATAATGGCAAAAGTAACATGGAAACCAGGAACATTTATATACCCATTACCAGCTGTCATGGTAAGTTGTGGAACAATGGAAAAATCAAATATAATAACAGTTGCATGGACAGGTATTATAAATACCAACCCAGCAACTGTTTATATTTCGGTTCGCCCAAGTAGATATTCTTATCAATTAATAAAAGAAGAAGGAGAATTTGTAATCAATTTAACCACAAAGCAACTAGCAAAAGCAACAGACTGGTGTGGTGTGAAAACAGGAGCAAAAGTAGATAAATTCAAAGAAATGAACTTACACAAAGAAAAAGCAAACTTTGTAAAATGTCCTATGATAAAAGAAAGTCCTGTATCAGTAGAATGCAAAGTAAAACGAATAAAACCATTAGGATCACACCATATGTTTATAGCAGAAGTATTAGCAATCAACAGTGATGAAAAATACATCAATGAAAAAGGAGCCTTTGATATTTCAAAATGTGATTTAATAGCCTATGCCAATGGTTATTACTACACATTAGGCAAAAAAATTGGAAAGTTTGGATTTTCCGTTCAAAAAAAGAACAAAAAAAGAAAAAAACATTGACAGGCAAGCCAAAAAGTGGTAAAATAAGCAAGCGTATTATTATTACGAATATACGCTCACATCGTTTAAAAAAAGTAATGTTAAAAATACGGAGGTGTTATTATATGGCAGCAAAAGGACCAAGAGAAAATATAACATTAGAATGTACAGAATGTAAAAGAAGAAATTACATGACATCAAAAAATAAAAGAAATAATACAGATCGATTAGAAATCGTTAAATATTGTAAATTTTGCAAAAAACGTACAACACATAAAGAAACCAAATAGTAAGAAAGCTATTTTAAGGAGGATATAAAATGGCTAAGAAAGAAGCAAAAAAAGAGAACAATAAAAACAAAAAAAGCTTTTTCAAAGACTTTAAAGCAGAATTAAAAAAGGTAAGTTGGTTAACGCCAAAACAATTAATAAACAATACAATAGCAGTTATAACAATTGTAATCATCACAGCAGCCATTGTTTTTGTATTAGACTTAGCATTTGAAACATTAAATAAACATGGTGTTGACAAAATAAAACAAGTAATAACACAAGAAGAAGAGGAAAATACAACAACACAAGAACAAACAGAAAATGAAAACACAACGATACAAGAAAATGTAGAAACACAAAATACAACACCAGAAAATAATACACAAAACAATGCAGAATAATTGAAAAATAGAAGGAGGCTCTACAATGTCTCAAAAAGATTATGATAATGTAGCAAGATGGTATGTTGTACATACTTATTCTGGTTATGAAAATAAAGTAAAAGCAGACTTAGAAAAAACAATAAAAAATAGAGAATTAGAAGAATTCTTCTTTGAAATCATTGTTCCCATGGAAGAACAAATTGAAATCAAAGATGGAAAAAGAAAAACAAATTTAAGAAAAGTATTTCCAGGCTATGTATTAATAAAAATGATTGTAACAGAAGAATCTTGGTATATTGTAAGAAATACAAGAGGTGTTACAGGATTTGTAGGATCTGGAACCGATCCTATACCATTAACAGAAGATGAAATTAGAAACATGGGATTTGAAGACGTCCCTGTTAATGTGGACTATGAAGAAAATGAACAAGTACAAGTTATGAATGGACCATTCGAAGGATTTGTTGGAACCGTTCAAGAAATAAACACAGAAAAACAAAAAGTAAAAGTTTTAGTATCTATGTTTGGAAGAGAAACGCCAGTAGAATTAGAATTTTCACAAGTCAAAAAAATAAAATAAAAAAGGGAGGTGCCATGAAAATGGCAGAAAAAGAAATATCAAATATTATTAAATTACAAATTGAAGCAGGAAAAGCATCACCAGCTCCACCAGTAGGACCAGCATTAGGATCCAGTGGTGTTAACATCATGCAATTTGTAAAAGAATTTAATGATAGAACAGCCAATCAACCAGGAATGACCATACCAGTAGTCATTACAGTATATAAAGATAAAACATTTAGTTTCATCACAAAAGTGCCACCAGTAGCAGTACTTATCAAAAAAGCCATAAAAATACAAAAAGGTTCAGGAAAACCAAATATGGAAAAAGTTGCTAAAATAACAAAGGCACAAGTAAAGGAAATAGCAGAGCAAAAAATGCCAGACTTAAATGCTGCCAACATAGAAACAGCAATGAGTATGGTAGAAGGAACTGCTAGATCTATGGGAGTAGTCGTTACTGAATAAAAATAAATTTTATTGGGAGAGTAAAATAGAAAAGCTCGCTAGAACCAAAGGAGGTAAAAAATGAAAGTATCAAAAAGATATGCACAAAGTATAAAATTAATAGACAAAACAAAAGAATATGAGATAAAAGAGGCATTAGATATTATTGAAAAAATGCCAAAACCAAAATTTGACGAAACAGTAGAACTACATGTAAAATTAGGAGTAGATTCTAAACATGCCGATCAACAAGTTAGAGGTACAGTAGTACTTCCAAACGGTACAGGAAAAACACAAAAAGTATTAGTATTTGCAAAAGGACCAAAAGCAGAAGAAGCCCAAAAAGCGGGAGCAGACTTTGTAGGAGCAGAAGAACTAATACCAAAAATTCAAAATGACAATTGGTTTGACTATGATGTAGTAGTTGCCACTCCAGATATGATGGGAGTAGTAGGAAGACTAGGAAAAGTTTTAGGACCAAAAGGATTAATGCCAAATCCAAAATCAGGAACCGTTACTATGGAAGTAGAAAAAGCAATTAATGAAATTAAATCTGGTAAAGTAGAATACCGTTTAGACAAAACCAATATCATTCATCTAGGATTTGGAAAAGTTTCATTTGGAAGTGATAAATTACTAGAAAATTATGAAACTATTATAAATGCTATCATAAAAGCAAAACCAGTAGCAGCTAAAGGGCAATACATAAAAAGTGTAGCAGTTACAACCACAATGGGACCAGGAATTTTCATTAATCAAAAATAGGAGCCAAAGACAGT
>CASUIT010000116.1 GCA_949455995.1 uncultured Clostridia bacterium | reverse complement strand
AGGGCATTTAGTAAGAGAAATAGATGCTCTTGGTGGAGAAATGGGAAAAAACATTGATAAAAGTATGATTCAAATTAAGATGTTAAATACCTCAAAAGGTCCCGCTGTTCATTCACTTAGAGCACAAGCAGATAGAAAAAAATATCAAGCACAAATGAAACATACGTTAGAAAAACAACAGAATTTAGAAGTAAAACAGGGAGAAATTATAGATATTCAAGTAAAAGATGGGAAAATAACAGCAGTTGAAACAGAATTAGGAGCTATTTATCGAGTAAAGACTGTTATTTTAGCAACAGGTACTTATCTAAAAGGCAAAATTTTTATAGGGGAGTTTTCCAAGGAAAGTGGACCAGATGGGGTAGCTGCTAGTAATCAATTATCAAACTGTTTAGAGAAGTTAGGAATTCCATTAGTTCGTTTTAAAACAGGAACTCCTGCTAGAATTAATAAAAGAAGTATTGATTTTAGTAAAATGGAGGTACAAAAAGGAGATGAGGGAATAGAATCCTTTTCTTTTGAAAACGAACCAGAAGATTTTGAACAAGTAGATTGCTATTTAACATATACAAATGAAAAGACACATGAAATTATTCGAAAAAACTTACATCGTTCTCCTTTGTATGCTGGAATGATAGAAGGAACAGGTCCTAGATATTGTCCATCTATAGAAGATAAAGTAGTTAGATTTAGCGAAAAACCACGTCATCAAGCATTTGTAGAGCCAGTAGGAATAGATACAGAAGAAATGTATATTCAAGGGATGAGTTCTTCTTTACCAGAAGATGTACAAATTGCATTATATCACACAATTCCTGGATTAGAAAAGGCACAATTTACAAGGCCTGCTTATGCAATTGAATATGATTGTATTGATCCTTCTAATTTAGAACTTTCTTTAGAATACAAGGGAATAGAAGGACTGTTTATGGCTGGGCAAATAAATGGAACATCTGGTTATGAAGAAGCAGCATGTCAAGGTTTAATAGCAGGAATTAATGCAGTACAAAAAATAAAGAAAAAAGAACCTTTAATTTTAGATAGAACACAAGGTTATATTGGTGTTTTAATTGATGACATTGTTACAAAGGGAACAAATGAGCCTTACCGTATGATGACATCTAGAGCAGAGTACAGGTTACTTTTAAGGCAAGATAATGCAGATTTAAGATTAACAGACATAGGATATAAAATTGGTCTAATTTCAGAAGAAAGGTACCAAAAATTTATAAAAAAGAAAGAAAATATTGAAAAAGAAATAAAAAGATTAAAAGAAACTATTGTAAAACCAAATGAAGAGGTTAATCAATTATTAGAGATTTATGGTACATCGAAATTATCAACAGGAACTAAAATGTCAGAATTAATAAAGAGAACAGAATTAAACTACGAAAAATTGGAAAATATTGATTTAGATAGGAAACCACTAACTAACCAAGAAAAGCAAGAAGTAGATATTCAGATTAAATATGAGGGATATATTAAAATGCAAGAAGCTCAAGTAGAAAAGTTCAAAAAATTAGAAGAAAAAAAATTACCAAAAGACTTAAATTATGAAAAAATTAGTGGAATTAGTTTGGAAGGAAGGCAAAAACTAAATAAATTTAAACCACAATCAATAGGACAAGCCTCTAGAATATCAGGAGTTTCACCTTCAGATATATCCGTATTATTGGTATATTTACAACAATTAAAAAAATAAGAGGGGAAAATATGTTAAAAGAAGAATTTTATACAAAAATACAAGAGTATGCAAAAGAAATTGAAATTTTATTGGAAGAAGAACAAATAGAACAATTCTATTATTATATGCAAATATTACTAAAATGGAATGAAAAAATAAATTTAACAGCTATTACAAAACCAGAAGAAATAATAGTAAAACATTTTATAGATTCCATGACAATTGCAAAATATATAAAACCAAACGCTAAAATAATTGATGTAGGTACTGGTGCAGGATTTCCAGGAATTCCGTTAAAGATTATTCGAAAAGACTTAGAAGTTACTTTATTAGATTCACTAAATAAAAGAGTTACATTTTTAAATGAAGCAATAATAGAATTACAGCTTACAAAAATAAAAGCTATTCATATGCGTGTAGAAGAATTTGGGAAAAACAAAAAATATAGAGAAACATTTAATTATGCTACTTCAAGAGCAGTTGCTAATTTATCTACTTTAATAGAATATCTAATGCCATTAGTAAGTTTAAATGGATATGTGATAGCTATGAAAGGCAGTCATGTAGAAGAGGAGATACAAAAGAGTAAAAATGCAGTTTCAGTTCTAGGAGGAAAAGTAGAAAAAATAGACCATTTTTTGTTGCCAAAAAGTGATATAGATAGAAACATCATTATCTTAAAAAAGATAAAAAATACGCCAAATAGATTTCCAAGAAAACCAGGAACACCCGCAAAAGAACCTATTAATTAAGATTACGATTTATTTTTTTATTTTAATGTAAGTAAGTTAAAGTAGTTTTTTGTTCTTAGTGAACTGTAACGTTTTGTCTTTACCGTTTACTAAAAACAAAAAACTACTAAAACGATGGAGTTATCAATATTTATTCAAATTCTCGGTTGCCTTTCAAACATTAAAAAATTCTAATCCAATCCAATGCGCCTCTTTCATGTTCAAAATCAGAAGGGTACCATTTGGCATCCATGACGAATGCGACCAAAATAGTCTTACAAATTCTAAAACAAAAGTCATAAAGGGTCTTGTTTTCGGGGGTTGTTGTGACTTTTGTTCAAGAAATTGTTAGGCGTTATGGAGGGTAGCCGAGTCCATGGATGCCAAATGGATACCCTTCTGGTTTTGCCTTGAACATCCCTCATTGGATTGGATAAGAATTTTTAAATATTTTTCAGTTACATTCGAATTTTCATCCATATGGATAACTTCATCGTTTCGATTAATTATCTACCTTAGTGAACTGTAACAACAAAACAATAAAATTTAAGAAAAATTCTTGACTTTTTTCTTATATTTATATATGATTATAGTATAAAAGAATAAGGACATATAAATAAATATTAACTAAACAATGGAGGCAATGAAATTGGGAAAAATAATATCAGTAGCAAATCAAAAAGGAGGCGTTGGAAAAACTACAACCACTATAAATTTAAGTACAATTTTGGCAAAAAAAGGGAAAAAAGTACTATTAATTGATGCAGATCCTCAAGGAAACGCAACAAGTGGACTTGGTGTAGAAAAAGAAGTAGAATTTTCAACCTATGATATCTTAGTAAATGAAACAGAAGTTAGAGACACCATACAAAAAACCATGATAAAAAATTTAAAAATATGCCCATCAAACATCAATTTAGCAGGAGCAGAAGTGGAATTAGTATCCATGATGTCAAGAGAACAAAGATTAAAAGAAAAACTAGATGTTATAAAAAGTAAATTTGACTATATACTAATAGACTGTCCACCATCTTTAGGGCTAGTAACATTAAATTCTTTTACAGCATCCAATAGTGTCTTAATTCCTGTACAATGTGAATATTATGCTTTAGAAGGGCTAGGGCAGTTATTAAATACCATCAATTTAGTAAAAAAACACTTAAACAAAAACATTCAAATTGAAGGAGCGCTACTTACAATGTATGACATGAGGACAAACCTTTCCAACCAAGTTGTAAAAGAAGTAAAAAAATATTTTGACAACCGAGTTTATAAAACTGTCATACCAAGAAATGTAAGATTAAGTGAAGCACCAAGTTATGGTATGCCAATTACAGAATATGATGCAAGATCAAAAGGTGCCAAAAGTTATTTAAAATTTGCTAAAGAATTTTTAAAAATGAATGAAGAAGAAAAAAAAGCAAAACACATGATGTAAATTAAAAAGGAGGAATACTACATGCCAAAAATGACAGGACTAGGAAAAGGTTTAGATGCTTTATTTGGACCTGCTCCACAAGAAGAGCAAATGCAAGAAAATGACACATTAAAAACCTTAAAAATAACAGAAGTAGAGCCCAATAGAGATCAACCAAGAAAACGATTTGACCAAGAAACATTAGAAGAATTAGCACAATCCATCAAAGAATATGGATTAATACAACCAATTGTAGTAACCAAAAAAGAAAATTATTATAGTATTGTTGCAGGAGAAAGGAGATGGAGATCTTCTAAAATAGCTGGATTACAAGAAATTCCAGCCATCATAAGAGAAGATGATGAAAAAATAAACTCAGAAATTTCTTTAATTGAAAACATGCAAAGAGAAGACTTAAACCCAGTAGAAAAAGCAGCAGGAATCAAAACCTTGATTGATAATTATGGAATGTCACAAGAAGAAATTGCAAAAAAATTAGGAAAAGGGAGAAGTACCATCGCTAATTGGGTAAGAGTATTAAACTTAGAGCCACGAGTATTAGAAATGGCAAAAGAAGGAAAAATTACAGAAGGATATTGTAAAGCATTACTTCCAATTACCGATCCAGAAAAACAATATCAA
>CASUIT010000115.1 GCA_949455995.1 uncultured Clostridia bacterium | reverse complement strand
TGTAATAATTAGGGTAAAAACTAGCCATTGTGAGGATTCTCCTTATTAGAATCTTTAAAAAGATCAGCAATTTTAGCAACATTTAATAAATTAGCATATTGATCAATTTTCCCTTTACGCTCTTCTCTTAGATAAGGTTTTAAAGAATATAACAAATTAGATCTAGGATCATTAGAAGTATTTAATTTTTCCATAACAGATTTCATTTTTAAAATGGTATTCATATCAATTTGACTAAAATCAAAATTACCATTATTAGAATTTTCATTATGATTAGAACTAGAGCCGTTGGACTTATTTTGTGACATCATAGAAGAAAAGTTTTGTATCATCTCAGGAGGAATTTGTGATAACACATCATTTAACTCTCCCTTATTCATCATATCTTTTAATTTATGAATGGTATCTTCATTAAAATTCATATTATTCAAAATAATCACCTCTTATAAACATATTCAAACTTCTTATCCATTATATGTATTTTAGAAAAAAGAGTTACTATTACGCAAATAAAGGATTTCGCATTTTTTGGCAAGTATTACAAAAAAATAAAGAAATTGTAAACAAAATGTCATAAAAAAGCTAAAAAATGAAAAAATCGTCTTTCCGCAAGCAACTTTAGATTAAGTTTCATAAGCAAAAAAAATAAGCTATTGAAAAATAAAAAAGAAAATAGTAAGATAAAAATAGTAACCTTGCATAACATAAACAAAAGCCTATTTTAGTCGCTTATATAATAGTTAAAAGATAAGATACTAAGTTTTTTAAACTAAAAAATACAAGAAAGTTTGACTAGCAACAAATAGTTACATAAAAAGTTAAAAAATTTAATAAAACCATTGAAAAATTAACAAAAAAAGTGTATAATAATAAGTGACTATGTATCAAAATGTAAAAAATAAAATATAAAATTAGGTGCAAATCACCTAATATTTAGGAGGTTTAATATGAAAGAACAAAAAATCCAAGTAAAAAACAAAACAAAAATGATAGCATATGTTCTATTAGTACTAGTAATATTGTCTAGTCTAATATTAGGAACCAAATTGCTACCATCTATTAGTTTGGGACTTGAAGAAGGAGAATTACATTTAGAAGCACAACTTGAAAAATACATCAACTACAAAGTAGACGAAAAAGATCAAGGAACATTAGTACAATACAACATAACAGGAAAAGTAGAAAAAGAAAGCAACAACGTTCCCATCAAAAATAGTGAGGTAGTAGTTAATTTAAAACAAATAGATGGAAAATATCCAAATCAAGTAAAAGCCATAACCAAAGCAGATGGAATAGAAGAACTATGTGAATACGATTCCAACAGTGGAAAAGTAACCATAAAAACACAAGGACAAATAGAAACAATCCTCCTATGTTATTATGACACCTATACACAAGAAGCACCACAAAGAAATATTAATTTAGAAATAGCTGCCAAAGCAACATTAGACTCTGAAGAAAACATAACAAAAGAAGCAAGTAAAAACTTTGAAATAGAAGTAGCACAAGACATAGGAACACTAACATCCATCGACTATGAAACACAAGAAATTGTAAATGGATACATGAAATCAAATAGAATAAATGGAACACAGTATCAAACGCCATACAAAGAAACACAAAAAATAATCATCAGCAAAAAAGAAGCACAAGAAAAATTAGAAGTGACGCAAAATGATACCTTTATTAAAGTTAATTCAAATCAAGAAGAAATAAAAGACTTAAACAATGGAGGGAACCTAGTATATAAAAGCACAAAAATAAACCAAGAAGACTTAAAAAATGTATTAGGAGAAGAAGGTAGTATAGAAATCTTAGACGAAAACAAAAATCAAATAGCAATTTTAGATAAAGACACAGCCGAAGTAAACTATGAAAGCCAACCACAAGAAATTATCATAAAAACCAGCAACATTCAAAAAGAAGGAATTTTAAAATTAGAACATCAAAAAGAAATAAAAAGCACCATGACAGACATAGAAAACACCAAAATAAAAACAAAAGCACAAATAACAGCAATAAAAAAAGAAGAAACCATAAACACCACTGCTTGTGAAAAAATAATAGACATCAAAGATGCCAAAACAAATATTAACATGACACTAAACAATGCAGAATGGACCAACAAACAACAAAACGAAATAACATTTGACATTCAATTAAACGCAAATAGCAAAGATGACAACATGTTCAAAAATCCAAAAATTCAAATAGAATTACCAAATCAAGTAGAAAAAGTAATTTTACAAAATAGTAACCTATTCTATCCAAATGGATTAGAATTACAAGAACCATATATAGAAACCAATAGTAATGGAAATACCGTAATCGTAGCAAATTTAACAGGAGCTCAAACCGCTTACAGTGAAAATGCCTTAGAACTATCCACTGACATAAAAATAGTAGCAACCATTATTCTAAAAAAAGACATAGAAAGTACACAAGCAACAGCAAATGTAGCATATGAAAACCAATACACCATAGATGGGAATACACAAAATGGTAACTTAGAAGTACCAATAAAAATAGAAAACTATCAAGAAGAAGAAATAAAACCAATCATAAAAGAAGAACAAGCACAAACTTTTTACCAAGCAAAAGCAATCGATAATGTAGAAGAAACCATACCAGAAGATATTAACATAGATGATATCAAATTAGAAGTAGCACCAATAAAAGGAGAAACAAGACTTGAAGAGGGAAATACTATTTATGAAGGAGAATATATCAAATATGGTATCAAACTAACCAATACCTCAGAAAAAGACATTCAAAATGTAAAAGTAGTAGGAAGTATACCACAAGGAACTACATATGGAGAACTAAAAGCAGACTATGTAACATCAAGTTCACGAGAATATAACTATGAATTTAACAATACACTTACTGAAAAAGAAATTGAAATAGGAACATTAAAAGCAGGAGAAAGTGTTGAAAAATTCTATGAAGTACAAGCAAATGATTTAGAAGAAGGAAAAATAGAACAAGAAATAATATCTAATATAAAAGCTTATATTGGAAAAACACAAGTTGCTACTTATGAAATGAAAAATAGCATAAAACCAGCAGAAGTAAAAATTTTCTTAGCAACTGCAGCAGGTAATGCAAAAGACCAATGGATATATAGACTATCAACAACAAGTGCAGAAAACAAAGAAGTGACTGTAGTATTAAAAAAACCAAAAGAGTTTACATTAGATTATATTGTACAAATTCATGAAAATCGTGATGAAAATAAATCAGGATTAGAAAAAGAAGCACAAATAACAGAAGATGAAATTCGTTTAAAAATACAAACCAATGAACAATATTCTTTTGTAGGAGACATATTACGTACACAGACTACTCAAGAAACAGAAAGTTCTGAAGTTGAGTTAACAGCAGTAGCAAGTATAGAAATGAACAATCAAACTTATCAATCCAATGAAAACAGAATTCCATTTGTATATGAAAGTGTAAGTATTTCTATGACTTCAGAAAATGAAGGAGAAGAAATAAAATACAAAGACGAAATAAACTATGAAATAAAAGTTAGTGCAAAAGGAAGAACCAATTCTTTAAATCCAGAATATTCTTGTATTAATGCCAATATAAAGGACTTTTTACCAGAAGGAATAGAACCAGTAAGTGTTACTTATGATAACTGGTTAGAAGAAATAGAAACACTAGAAGATGGAACACAAAAAGTAAACGGAGAATACCATAAAGCAGAACCAATTACAAAAGATATATATACAACAATAGGTAATCAAGGAGAAAGATTAGCAGATGTAAATGTAGATGTTAGAATACCATTTGGAGAAAGTGTAACCATAAGAGTAAAAGCAACTGCTGACGAAGTTTATGAAAAAACCAAAATAGAGAACAGTGCAACTGTAACAGGATATGTATATGAAACAGTAACTCCAGACAGTACATCCACTAAACATGATATTGTAACAGCCAAAACTTCTAATATTATTTCACATACCATTCTTCCAGAGGAAGAGCAAGAAACACCAGAAGAACCAGAAAATCCAGAAGAACCAGAAGAACCAGAAGATCCAAATCAACCAAGTAATCCAAACAATCCAGGAAATATAGAAAATCCAGAAGCACCAGAACAAAAATATAAAATAGAAGGAAAAGCTTGGTTAGATGAAAACGAAGATGGAATCATGCAAGCAGGAGAAAAAGCACTAAATGGAATAACAGTTATGTTAGTAGATACTAAAAGTGCAACTACTGTAAAAGAGAATGTACAAACAGGAACCGATGGAACATATCGTTTTTCAGATATTGAAAAAGGAGATTATGTTGTAGCATTTCGATATGACACCAATCAATATCGCATTACAAATGGTAATTCAAATGCGAGTGCCACAACAAAAGAAATCACACTAAATGGAGAAACTATGAAAGTAGGTGTGATTGATGTTACAAACTTAAATCAATCAGTAACTAATAAAAATATCGGTTTAGTACAAAATAAAGTTTGTGATTTCAAATTAGACAAATCCATTCAAAAAATAACCGTAAGTACGAAAAAGGGAACCAAACAATATGACTATCAAGATCAAAAATTAGCTAAAATAGAAGTAAAAGCAAAAGAAATAGAAGGAGCAACGGTTGTAATAGAATACAAAATAGTAGTAACCAATGAAGGG
>CASUIT010000114.1 GCA_949455995.1 uncultured Clostridia bacterium | reverse complement strand
TGACACAGAAGTAATCAAAGAAGCAATAACAAAAGAATTAGAAAGAAAAGGGCAGGTATTTTATTTATTTAATCATGTAGAAGGAATTCAAAAAAAAGCAGATGACATAGCAAAATTAGTACCAGAAGCAAACGTAGTTTATGCACATGGACAAATGACAGGAAATAAAATAGAAGAAATTATGCAAGAATTTATCGAAGGCAAGACCAATGTATTAGTTTGCACTACTATTTTAGAATCTGGAATAGACATACCAAATGCCAATACTATTATAGTAGAAAATGCAGACAAAATGGGACTAGCACAATTATATCAAATTAGAGGGAGAGTAGGAAGAGCACAAAGACAAAGTTATGCTTACATTACCTATAAAAGAGACAAATTATTAACAGAAGTAGCAGACAAAAGATTAAAAGCCATCAAAGAATTCACAGAATTTGGGTCAGGATTTAAAATAGCGATGAGAGATTTAGAAATTAGAGGAGCAGGAAGTTTACTAGGAGAAATCCAATCAGGACATTTAGAACAAGTAGGATATGATACATATTGCCATCTATTAGACGAAGTAGTAAAAGAAATGCAAGGAATTGAAATAGAGCAAGAAACAGAGATACAAATTGACATAAATGTAACTAGTTACATACCAGATGAATATATACAAGATTCCAACCAAAAAATAGAAATATACCAAAACATAGCACTATGTAAAAATGAACAAGACATAAGAAACATCATAGACGAAATCATAGACCGATTTGGAAACATGCCACCAGAACTAGAAAACCTAATAGAAATCAGTAGAATAAAATACTTAGCAAAACCATTAAAAATCAGTAAAATAGCAAGCAAAAAAACAGCCATCGTATTTACCTTTGAAACTAATAAAATAGAAATAGAAATAGCGGAATTAGTAAAAAAATTCGGCAATAAAATAAAATTTTCAGCAGGCATAAAACCAATCATAACATTAGAAATAGGAAGTAAAAATGAAAGGCAAATATTAAATGACATAACCCACTTTTTAAAACAAATGGTCATTTTGGGACAAGCACAAGCTGACCATGAAATAAAAAATAGAGGAGATTAGTATGCAAAAAATAACAAGCAAGGATAATGTATTTATAAAACATATAAAGAAATTAAGAGATAAAAAATATAGAGATACACAAAATGAATTTGTAATAGAAGGCATTAAATTAGTTGCAGAAGCCATACAAGAAAAAGCACAAATCAAGCAAATTGTTTTGTGTGATGATTGTGAAAAAAATGCAATGCTTCCAAAAGATCTAATGTATGAAATTGCTAAATATGAATGTATTTATATAACAGAACCACTTTTTAAATATGTGTCAGAATTACAAACGCCACAAGGAATTTTAGCTATTATACAAAAGAAAAGTGAAGAAATACAAATTGATTATACCCAAGATATTATTGTAGCATTAGATAGTATACAAGATCCAGGAAATCTAGGTAGCATATTAAGAACAGTTGATAGTGTAGGTCTTACGCAAATATTAGTATCAAAAGATACAGCAGATGTGTATAATTCAAAAGTAGTACGTTCTACGATGGGAGCTATTTTTAGAGTAAAAATAATAGAATGTGAAGACTTCAAACAAACCCTAAAAGAAATAAAAAAACATAAATTTAAAATGGTAGCATCTTCTCTACAAACGAAAAAGACAATTTATGATATAGACTATCATAAAAAAGTAATCATCATCGGAAATGAAGCAAATGGTGTAGAAAAACAAATACAAGAATTAGCAGATGAAAAAGTAAAAATCCCCATGTTAGGAAAAGCCGAAAGCTTAAATGCTTCAGTTGCAACAGGAATTATCTTATATGAATATGTAAGAAGGAATTTAGGACATCTTAAGAGATAAGTAAAAAAGTAGAAATAAAATAGTAGTAGTTGTTGAGAAAGAGGGAATCATAAATGAAGATGAATGTAGTAATGGTAATGCCAGAAATACCACAAAATACAGGAAATATTGCAAGAACTTGTGCAGCAACAGGAAGTAAGTTACATTTGATACATCCTTTGGGATTTGATATTTCTGAAAAAGCTGTAAAAAGAGCAGGTCTAGATTACTGGAATAAAGTAGAAATCGAAGAGCATGATTCGTTTGAAAAGTTTTTGCAAAAATATAAACCAGAAGAAAAGAACATGTTTTTTGTCACAACAAAAGGGAAACAAGTTTATTCAGAGCCAAAGTATGAACAGATGGAAGAGATTTTTTTGTTGTTTGGAAGAGAAACAAAAGGATTGCCAGAAAATATGTTGCAAAAATATTTGAATAAAACGATTCGAATTCCAATGAGACCAAAATTAAGATCTTTAAATCTTGCAAATGCAGTTAATATTGTCTTGTATGAAGTACTTAGGCAAAAAGAATTTGAAGGATTAGAGGAAGTTAGCAATTATTTTAATTAAAAGTAAAAAGTTTATGTTTTTTTCTTACTAATAACAAAATCATAATAAAAAATGGGAAATTTTGTAAAAATACTTGCAAAAATTCCCATTTTATGTTTTAATATAAATAGTTTCATATCAAATTAAAATTTTATCAAAGATTAAGTCGAAATATATCCATAAAAAAACAAGAATAAATGAAATAGTGTAAAAAATGATAAGTACATATGAAAAAAATTAAGACAAGAATATAGGAGGAAGAGTGTGAAAAGTTTCACTTATAAACAATACATAAAATGTATTCATACATTAAGGTTAAGTGCTGTACTTCAGTTAGCAGAAGGAAGAGAAGAATATACATTAGAAGACACCAAAAAAAGATATTTTTATGATAAATTAGTAAAAAATATATTAAAAGACAAAAAAGAACTAACCAAATTTATTAATCAATTTATAGCACCAAGACAAGAAGTAAAAGAAGATGAATTAGTTGAATATACCAACAATTATATAGCAAAAAAGTACCAAAAAAGAGAGATAGAATTAATTTACAAGTTAAAAAATCAAGAAATATTTTTTTTAATAGAACATCAGTCAAGCATTGATGAGAGTGTTTCTTATCGAATATTAAATTATTGTATCGATATTATCCAAGAATGGACTAGAAATAAAAAAAGAAATAAAGTAAAAGGATGTCCAATTGTAGTTCCAATTATTATTTATACAGGAAAACAAACATGGAGAGCCCCAAGAAAAAACAAAGAAGTGCAAACAAATTACTTATATGAAAAATGCCAAATGGAATTAGATTACAATCTAATTGACATTAACAAATTATCAAAACAAATGTTACTAAAACAAAAAAGCAAGTTTGCGCTAATGATGCTTCTTGAAAAGTCAGAAAATACAAAAGGGTTAATAGAAAGTATAGAGATGATTAGGAAGACCATTAGAAACAAAGAAAAACTAGACGATTTAGCAGAAACAATAAATAGAATATTAGATAATATCCTAGAGGAGAAAACACTACAAGAATTAGCTAAAAAAGGAGGAGGTGGAAAAAATATGAGTAAAATAAATACTTTGTTAGATAGATTAGCCATAGAAGATCAAAAATATATTCAATTAGGAAAACAAATAAAACAAAAAAGAATTGTTAAAAATATGTTAAATAAAAAAATAGAGGACAAAATGATATTAGAAATAACAGAAATAAAAAAAGAAGAACTAGAAGAAATAAAAAGTGGATTATAAAATAAAGCACTTAGAAAATACCACACCATTTTTGTAAAGTAATAATTAAATGGGGATTGAAAGATATAATCAAGCCCCTATCACACAAAAATTGGTTATTTATAAAGCAAAGTTATTTTATTTTTGTTTTTTTCAATAAAACCTTCTTCTCTTAAAAGTTTTAATTCTCTCATCATGGCACTTCTATCAATGCTTAAATAATCTGCTAAGTCTGTTAAAGAAAAGGGAAGAGAAAAACTTTTATTTAAATTTCTAGTAGATAACATAGAAAAATAACCAATTAATTTATCACGAATCGATCTTTTGGTAAGTAATTCTATTCGCATATTTAAATCAGTAACTTTATTTAATATCAATTCAGGCAAATTTTCCGATAATATTTGATGAAATTTACAATTATTTCTACATTTATTATGGAGGTTTTGATAGCTAAAAAAAAGCACTTCGCATTTTTTTCGAGCCTCTACAAGTAGTTCATTGTTGGTAGTAATGGTATAGAATACTTCACCAAAAATTGCATTGTTAGAAAAATGTTCAACAATTGTTCTATTACCATTAAAATCATAACGAACTAAATTAGCCTCTCCATCTATTAATATACATAGTTGGTTTCTATTTTTTATATAACTGCTAATAATTTCATTTTTAAAAAAAGTTTTTTTCTGTGCTCGGTGACAGTTATTTGCAAACTCGTGTATGAAATTTTGAATATTGAAAGATATGTTCATGTTTATTTTCTCCTATCTAGTTTATCATACTAAAAAAATGTTGTAAATGCAACAGAAAATTACAAAAAGTATTATATAATATTTAAATATCAACAATTTTGACAATCTAACTGCACAAGTCTTATAAATCTTGATTTGTAGAGTTGAATTTGTAAGTATAAATTTAGTAAAGGGAGGTAGAGTTTCTAAAATATTTCTTAAAATTCTCGGATACCTTACAAACATAAAAAAATTCTAACCCTCTAAAATGCGCC
>CASUIT010000113.1 GCA_949455995.1 uncultured Clostridia bacterium | reverse complement strand
AACCTATGACCCCCTGCTTGTAAGGCAGATGCTCTCCCAGCTGAGCTAAGCGACCGTTTCGTCTTTCAACGAAATTTATTATACTAATTTTTTATATACTTGTCAAGTACTTTTTTTATTTTTTTTATTTTTTTATTCAATTCGCAGTTGTCTGAAATTAATCGAGAACAAAAGAGCATGATTAAAATTTTGTCCTTTTAGACTAACTTACATGCCCTGTCTTCATTCGTCTGTAAAAATTTATCTATGATTATTGTTTCAATCGTACATAACCAAGTTCTTCCCAAACGTTATAGGCTAAATTTAATCGAAAAACTAAAGTAGGTTTTGCACCAGCTCTATTTTTATCTACTACACAAGCGTAATATCTAACATCTGGATCTTTAAATTTCTTTAGATCATAAAATTTTGTATCAACTTCTTTTAAAGAATATTCATAGTTTTCTAGTGTGTCTCTATTAATTTGCTTAATCAAACATAATGTATCTAATACCTCTTTTATAGTTCTACTAACTGCTAAGTCATTTATAGTTAAGTTGACTGGTAATGTATTACTTTCCGTTAGTTGTATAGTAGAACAAATATACATTCCAAAATTTTGTGCAATATTAGATAGTATGGTTGCTGTTTTTTTCAATTCTTCTCCTTTTCCAATATTTTCGGTGTCTGCTTTTAATGTATCATAAAAGACATATTCTATTTTTTCTTTGTAGTAGTAGTTGATAATTACCTTTTTTAATTCATCATTGGTATGATCGGTAATATTAATAAAATAGATGCAATTATTAATTTGCTCATTCATCCAATTGGTGACGGTAATAACTTGCCTAAATTCGCTAGATACTTCTACCAATCGCTCTACAAATTCTTTTTGTGTTTCTTTTTCTTTTTTGATAACAAATCCTTGTGTATCTGTTTCTACTTTTTTTCCTGGATCTGGTCTAAATTTAAATTCTAATAATTCTCCTTCTGTTTTAGATATTTCTATGCCATGTAATTTTTGTATTGCCTTATTATTTAAAATAGTAGTAATAAGACACAATCTCATTTTATCTTCTGACATTTCATTTGATATAATTAGTACTTTTTTATGATGTACTAAGGCTGTGTGTGTTGCAATATCCATTGTAAATCTACTTTTTCCAGCATTGGATGGCATAGCAAATGCCATGGTTTCTCCTTTTCTAATTCCTTTAAATACTTGGGTTAAAATTTCAAATGGTAATGGTAAACCATTAGTTAAATTGTTGTCTGCTAATTGTAAAAAAGTTGTTAAATTTTTATTTAATACTGCTCTTTTAAATTTTTCTGTGTCATTTACTTGTATAACTGCACTTTCTACTTCTTCTACTGACATTTTGTCATATAATTGATATTCTTTTATTTCTATTACTTTTTCTTGAATACTTTTAATGGGAATGGCTAAATAACTTTTTCTTAAGACAAATAGTTTTTTTAATGTTATATAAATTTTTTCCATGTCATAGTTTTTGTCTTTTACTTCTTGTTTTAGATTTCCTTTTAATATATATACTGCTTCTGAATCTCTTGCAAAATTAAAATCTTTTTTGGCTAGTTCGGATGTATAAGCTCCTCCTTCTGTAAATAATACACTTTTATAAATATTTAACATTTCTGGATCTTCAAAATAACATTCTTGATGTAAATAAAAATATTTTATGATATATCTTGGATCGGTTAATAAGAGTCCTATATATTGTTTTTCTAATTTTTTATTACTCAATTCTTTTGGAAACATTCCTGTCATGTTTTCTTCATTTTCTTCTGTTTTTGCTTCTTTTTCTTCGTGTTTTTTTTGTTGAATTTCTTGTTGTGTGGTCTGTTTTTCTCTTTTTTTCCCTAATAATTCAATTTTATTTAACGCTTCTTGATAGTCTCTTTGGGCTAAATCATTTTTTATTTCTTTAATAATGTCTACATTTTCTTCTGTTATAGGTATGTTATTGATTAATTCATATAACTTTTCTGTTTTTTCTTGTTCCATATGTTTTTCACTCTCCTATCTTATGTTTATTATTTAAATGCTAAATTTTCTTAAAGTTCCTTTATATATTTCTTGTAAGTTATCTATTTTTTTAAAATCTTCTGGTTTTACAACATCTGGTAAGTTTGTTTTGATATTTGCACTTTCCATGACATCTTTTACAAATTCTGCACAGTAAAAAGCATGGTCTTTTTTTATTTTTTTATGAAAGCCTGCTGCAAATAGACCTACTATATTAAATTTATAATTTTCTATTTGAATTTGCTTGATGCTGTTTTTTACTTTTTCATATTGGTCTTGTGTTATTTCTAAAGCATATATTTTTGCTTTTGTTTTGTAAAATCTTTTAAATGTTCCTTGGTCTATATATTCATGTACAAACCCAGCCCAAAAAGGATTATAAGGATGAAGTCTTCCAAAACTGTACATTTCTTTTAATTGCTCATCTAAAGAAATAGAAACATGTGAAAATTCATCTTTTGTGTAATTTTTAATGATTTTTGATAGGGTTGTTCCTGTATGTGTTAGTACAATATATATTTTTTTCATCTTATCCCCTCTTTCTATTTCTTTTTATTTTTTTGTGCATTTAACATTTGATTTTTTAAGTCAAATAATTGGGGTGATAAATCTACATAGTATTTTTGTGGATTTTCTAGCCTTTTTATTTCTTCCCATAAAGTTTTTAATTGTTGTTTAGCATAAGAGGCTATTTCTGTTAAAGATGGTGTTTGATAAATTAATTCTCCTTTTTCAAATATCTTTTCTTGTAATTCTTTTACATTATAATTGCTTAATTTTTTTCTTTTCCATGTATTGTTTGGATCAAATATTTCATATTCTCCTTTTGGTTCTTGTTCTTCTTTTAGCATAATAACGTCTGCTAAGGCATAATTTGTTTTTTTATCGTAGAAACGATATACTTTTTTAAAACTTGGATTCGTGATTTTTTCTACATTTTCACTTATTTTTATTTTTGGGAGTATTTTACCTTCTTTTTCTACTGCAACCATTTTGTAAACACCACCAAATACTGCATCGCTTTTGGCTGTAATTAAATTCTCTCCTACCCCAAAGAGATCTACTTTTGCTTCTTGTTCAAGTAAAGAACTAATTAAATGCTCATCTAAAGAGTTAGTAACACATATTTTACAATCTTGATATCCCGCATTATCTAACTTTTTTCTTACTTGTTTTGACAAATAAGCTAAATCTCCACTATCTAGTCTCACTGCAACTGGTCTTATTCCTTGTGGTTTTAAGATTTCATCAAATACTTTTATGGCATTTGGTAATCCACTCTCTAAAGTATGATAGGTGTCAATTAAAAAGGTACATCCTTTTGGATATAATTGTGCATAAGTTTTAAATGCTTCATATTCACTATCAAAACTTTGTATCCAACTATGTGCCATTGTTCCACTTGCTGGTACTTTAAACTTTTGTGCTGTTAAAGTACAAGAGGTACCAACTGCTCCACCTATGATGGCAGCTCTTGCTCCATATATAGCTGCTGATATTCCATGTGCTCTTCTAGCACCAAATTCCATGATAGGTCTTCCTTGTGCTGCTTTTACCATTCGACTGGTTTTGGTTGCAATTAAACTTTGATGATTTATGATTAGTAAAATAAGAGTTTCTAATAGCTGTGCTTCAACTAATGGTGCCTTTATGGTAATTAATGGCTCATTAGGAAATATTACAGTTCCTTCTGGAATTGCCCATATATCTCCTGTAAATTTAAAATTTGAAAGATACGTTAAATATTCTTCTGAAAATATTTCTTGTTTTCTTAAATACTCTATATCTTCTAGATTAAATTGTAAATGGCAAATGGCATCTATTACTTGTTCTAACCCTGCCATAATTGCATACCCTCCATTGTCAGGTACTTTTCTAAAAAATATGTCAAAATATGCCATTTCATTCATGTGTTTTTCAAAATATCCATTTGACATAGTAAATTCATAAAAATCTGCTATTAGTTCTAATTTTTCTGGTTTCATTGTTATACCTTCTTTCTTTTAGCTTCTAATTTTTTTGGAAAGTTTAGCTTTTAAAAAGTGTCGAGTAGTAAGTATCTTTCCCTAATGACTTTTTTTCTTAAGGTTTGAGTTTTTATATATTTTCTACTAAATGAATTCCTGCTTGTTTCATGAATATAAATGCCATTTCATTGTATTTTTCTCGATTATGTT
The DNA here is from genome assembly GCA_949455995.1 of uncultured Clostridia bacterium. Lineage (GTDB taxonomy): Bacteria > Bacillota > Clostridia > TANB77 > CAG-508 > CAG-269. The sequence goes on along the minus strand of CASUIT010000113.1, from coordinate 497 downwards.
CTGCTGTTTGATAGGTTTCTACCGCATTTTTTGGTATGGTAATTAAGACATCTCTATCTTTTTGGTCAAAATAATTTTGTAAAGGAATGGCTAAATTTAAAATACATATATCGGTACAACAACCTATTATAATGACTTCTTTTAAACTAGTCATTTTTTCTATGTCTTCTAAAAATTTTGGAGCATATATTGTACTTGTTGAATTTTTTTGATAAATTAATGAAATTTTTTCAAATGGTTTTAGTTCTTCTATTAATTGTGCCTCTTGTGTACCTTCTACACAATGTGTTGGATAACGAGCAAATTCTCTACAGTTTTTTTGATGATTATCTTTAATAATAGCAATCATAGATTGTTGTTCTTTTTTGATTTGTTTCATTAATTTTTGGTGTTCTGGAATAATGTGTTTAATATAAGAATCTGCCATTGCCCCTTTTTTTACAAATCCATTTACCATATCTACATTAATTAATAACTTTTCTATTTCTTTCATTTCT
>CASUIT010000112.1 GCA_949455995.1 uncultured Clostridia bacterium | reverse complement strand
TTCCAAAAAGTGTAAGATGCTCTTTTTGTGGAAAAGCACAAGAAAATGTTAGAAAAATAGTAGCAGGTCCAGGTGTATACATTTGTGATGAATGTGTGGAACTTTGCACTAGTATTATAGAAACAGAATTATATGAAGATGAAAAAACAGGATATAGTTTAAATGAGTTAAAAAATGTTCCAAACCCTAAAGAAATTAAACAAATATTAGATGATTATGTAGTTGGGCAAGAAGAGGCAAAAAAAACATTATCAGTTGCAGTATATAATCATTATAAAAGAGTAGCACATGAAGAAAATGCAAACAAAGATGAAGTAGAAATTCAAAAAAGCAATATTTTATTGCTAGGTCCAACTGGTTGTGGAAAAACATTATTAGCAAGAACCTTAGCCAAAATCTTAAATGTACCATTTGCAATAGCAGATGCAACAACACTAACAGAGGCAGGATATGTAGGAGAAGATGTAGAAAATATCTTATTAAAATTAATTCAAGCAGCAGATGGCGACATACAAAAAGCAGAAAAAGGAATTATTTATATTGATGAAATAGATAAAATAACAAGAAAATCAGAAAATCCATCTATCACTAGAGATGTAAGTCGGAGAAGGAGTGCAACAAGCCCTATTAAAAATTATTGAAGGGACAGTAGCATCTGTTCCACCACAAGGAGGAAGAAAACACCCAAATCAAGAATTAATTCAAATTAATACAGAAAATATATTAATTATATGTGGAGGAGCATTTGAAGGATTAGAAGACATTATAAAAGATAGAACAGGAGAAAAAGCAATTGGATTTGGCAGTCAAATAAAAAGTAAAAAGGAAATAAAACAATATGAAATTTTCCAAGAACTATTACCACAAGATTTATTAAAATTTGGTTTAATACCAGAATTTATAGGAAGATTACCAATTATAGCTACACTAAGAGAACTAGATGAAGAAGCTTTGGTAAAAATATTAATAGAACCTAAAAATGCTTTAGTAAAACAATATCAAAAACTATTTCAAATGGATGAAGTAGAATTAATTTTTGAACAAGAGGCAATAAAAGCAATTGTTGGAAAAGCCATTGAAAGAAAAACAGGAGCAAGAGGACTTCGATCTATTATAGAAGAAATTATGAGAGATGTTATGTATGAAATACCATCTAATCCTAATATTGAAAAATGTACCATAACCAAAGATACAGTATTAGAAGGAAAAGAGCCTAAAACACTTATCAATAAAGAAAAAATGGCACGCAAACCAATGATGAAAAAGAAAAGGCAAATGCCTAAAAATGAAAATGAAAAAGAAACAGCGTAAACTGTTTCTTTTTTAGTGACCTGCTAATATGCTATTATCAAAAGAATTATTACAATGATCATAAATTTTATAATATATTAATACAACAATGGCACAAAGAATGCCATAAGTAATTAAAGTAAAGAAAAAATGAGAAAAGCCATTTGATAAAACAGTCAAGATAAGTTATTAAATTTTGCATATTGGCAAGGTCACCTATCTTATTTTTTACACTTTATAATTTTTAGGAATAGGATAAAGTAGGAAAGGGGAAATGAAAATGGCATATGATCGAACAGCAGTAGTAGCCTATGCTAAAAAATGGGCTTTTTTAAGAAATCCAAATTATTATAATTTTGATGAAGTAGGAGGTGATTGTACTAGCTTTGTCTCACAGTGTATCTATGCAGGTAACCAAAAAATGAATTACGAAAAAGACTTAGGATGGTATTATATGGATGGAAATCATAAATCGCCATCTTGGAGTGGCGTAGAATACTTATATCAATTTCTAGTTCGTAATAAAAAAGAAGGACCTAAAGCAATTCAAACAACGAAAGATAAAATGGAAATAGGAGATATTGCACAAATTTCTTTTGATGGAAAACAGTTTGCCCATACAGTAGTAATTGTAAATATTGAGAATAAATTTACTTTTGAAGGAATAAAAATTGCCTCACATTCACTAGATAGTTTTAATAAAGCAATTTCAGAATATAACTTTGCCAAGATTCGATGGCTTCATATAACAAGTTAAGAGAAAATTAAGTTTTTTTCTATTTTTTATTCATAAATTATATGATATACTAAAAACAATAACAAAATTATAACATAGAAGTTTTTTGGGAGGGAAGAAAACAAACATGTATAACATATTAGTAGTAGATGATGATAAAGAAATTGTAGGAGCAATCGAAATATATTTAAACAAAGAAGGTTACAACATATTAAAAGCATACAATGGAAAACAAGCATTAAAAATCATACAAAATAATGAAATCCATCTAATAGTACTAGACATTATGATGCCAGAAAAAGACGGAATAGAGACATTAGAAGAAATCAGAGCCAATAAAAAAATTCCAGTCATTTTATTATCTGCAAAATCAGAAGACTATGATAAAATTGGAGGATTAAATGCTGGAGCGGATGATTACATCACAAAACCATTTAACCCATTAGAATTAATAGCAAGAGTAAACTCAAATTTAAGAAGATATGTTAATTTTGGAAGCTTAGAAAATAAAGAGAATCATAAAATATACCAAACAGGAGAATTAATGATAAATGATGAAACCAAAAAAGTAACAGTAGATGGAAAAGAAGTAAAATTAACAGCAACCGAATTTAACATCCTAAAATTCTTAATAAAAAATAAAGGAAAAGTATATGCAATTCCAGAAATTTATGAAAACGTGTGGAAAGAGGAAGGATTTGGAGCAGAAAACATTATTGCAGTCCATATAAGGCATATCAGAGAAAAAATTGAAATAAATCCAAAAGACCCCAAATATTTAAAAGTAATATGGGGAATTGGGTATAAAATAGAAGATATTAGTAAGTAAAAAAGAAGGAATGTAATAAAAATGAAAGAAATAAGAAAATCCAGTTTGTTAAAAGTTATTTGTTATATCCTAATACCAATATTAGTAGCAATATTAGGGCTTAGTATATTTCATCTTATGTTTTTAAATGACTTTGGAAATAACAAAAAAGAAAAACAATATATACAAACAGAAGCTTTTGCCAATAATTATTTGTATTATTTTATAAGGGAAATAGCAGAGTATCAAAATCAAAAAGAAACCTATCAAGAAATAGAAATATTAGATGAAAAAGGAAATAACTATTACTATTTTGATAATCAAGACATAATCACGATTGATACAATAGGCAATTATATTCATTATATTATTATTGATAAAAAAACAGGAGAAAGGTATACCAACATAAAAAGCAATGATTATCAAGAAGTAATGGATCATATGAAAAACCAAAACATATATTGGAATTTAGTAAATGGCAAAATAGAAACAAATTTAACCTATATCAACCAAGAGAATATACAATACAACTATAGTTATCATTATTTTTATAATAAAACAAATGAACAAGAATATGATATATATAGTTTTTATGATGAAGAAAAAACACAACAAGTAAATAATTTTTTGGTAAATAAAACAATGTATGATTTTATGCTCCAGCATGAACAATTACCAATATATGGGGGGATTTTAAGCCTAATCTTATTAATAATAATAGCAATGTATTTATTTTGGGCAATTGGATATAAAAAAGGAACACAAGGCATTTATTTAAATACAATAGACACGATGCCATATGAAATCATTAGTATTTTATGTATTAGTGTCTTAACAATAGTACTAAGTATAATAGCAAATAATCTTACCTCTTATCTTTTAATAATAATATATAGTATTTTATATTTTATCAGTTATGCTGTATGTTGTATATGGGGTGTAACAACAATTAAAAGAATAAAAGCAAAGACGTTTTGGAAAAGTTTTTTAATCTATAAAATAGTAAGATGGTTATGGCATAAGATAAAAAGATTTATAGAAGAGATAAATCGAAAAATGCCTTCTAGTAAAAAAGTTTTTTGGTATTATTGGGGATTTATTTTAATAAGTTTTATATTAGCAAGTTTTATGTTTACAGGAGTAGTCCTTATTATTCTATTAATATTTTGGATGTGGGTTTATTATCGAATAAGAAAATATAGCAGGCAACAAGAAGAAATAAAAATAGCATTAGAACAAATTTATCAAGGACAAACAGATATTTATTTAGATGATAAAGAATTAGAGGGAATCTTAAAAGAAATGGCAATTTACGTAAATGATATAGCAGGAGGATTCTCTAACGCCATTGAACAAAGTTTAAAATCAGAAAGATTAAAAACAGAACTAATTACCAATGTATCTCATGATATAAAAACCCCATTAACCTCTATTATCAATTATGTAGATTTATTAAGTAATGAAAATATTCAAGATGAAAAAATAAAGGAATATATTTCTATTTTAGATGGAAAATCAAAAAGATTAAAAAAGTTAACAGAAGATTTGCTAGAAGCCTCAAAGGTTTCTTCTGGAAATGTGAAATTAAACAAAGAAGAAATTAAGGTAAAAGAATTAATAAATCAAAGTATAGGAGAGTTTAAAGATAAATTTGAAGAAAAAGCATTAAAAATTGAAATGAATATGCCAAAAGAAGAAATAAAAATAAAAGCAGACAATAGATACATGTATCGTGTTATTGAAAATTTATTTAGCAATATAGCCAAATACGCTTTAGAAAATTCAAGAATTTACATTGATATCAAAAAAGAAAGGACCAAATTAGAAATTAGTATTAAAAATATATCTAAAGATAAGTTAAATATCAGCAGTGATGAATTAATGCAAAGATTTGTTAGGGGAGATAAGTCAAGATATACAGAGGGAAGCGGATTAGGA
>CASUIT010000111.1 GCA_949455995.1 uncultured Clostridia bacterium | reverse complement strand
CAAATCAAAAGTCTTGAAATTTAATATATTCATTCCGACAAATCAAAATTTATAAGGCTTTCGCAGTTAAGTTGACAATAAAAAAACCAAACATCTTTACTAAAAATTAGTACATGTTTGGTTTTTTATTTACTACATTGATTGATTTCCAGGTATAAAGTAATCAACTACACCATAGATTAAAGCACCAATAATGGCAGCCATCCAAGATATGGAATATCCTGCTACAAAAAATTGAGTTACATATAAAACAATAGCTGCTAAAGCAAAACCTACAAATCCTTTTCCAAAAGGACTAGCATGTAATCCTGTAAATTTAATAATTAAATAATCCATAACTGTTAACACAACAGCAGCAATTGCTAACGTCCAAAAATTATTAATCGTAAATCCTGGTGTAAAAAATGCAGTAATAGCTAACACTACTGCTGATGCAACTAATCTACCAACTATTTGCCATGCAGTAGAGCCACCTGATTTTACTTGATTTCCTTGTGCTTCTGACATAAGTCTTTAACCTCCTTAGAATTAAAATTCATTGTGTCTTTTTTTAAAGGTTCTAAAATTATTATTGTCAAAAAAAAAAAAATTATTCAAAAAAAAGCGTATAAAAAAGTTAAAATTTGTAAAAAATAAACAACAAAAGGGGCATAACAAAATTTTGACCTTTTAGATTATTTGCACTCCCCTTCTTTGTTCGTCCGCCAAAATTGTATAGTAATTTTGTTTGGAATGTATTTTAGTACCAATAAAAAAGAGGTGTTTTTTTGTTAATTACATTTTTTCGTTCTATTATTTTATATATTATCGTTTTAATTGTCATGCGACTAATGGGAAAAAGAGAAATTGGTCAATTACAACCTTTTGAGCTTGCAATCTCCATCATGATAGCAGATCTTGCCTCTATTCCAATGACAGAAACGGGAATACCAATATCTAATGGAATTATTCCTATTTTAGGATTACTAGTTATGCACTTAATTATTTCTATTATTAATATGAAAAGTTTAAAAGCAAGAGAAATTATATGTGGAAAACCAAGTATACTAATATATAGAGGAAAAATTGATGAAAAAGCTTTAAAAAAAGAAAGATTCACCATAAACGAATTAGAAGAAAGACTAAGAGGAAATAATGTAGTAAATCTTGGAGATGTAGAATATGCTATCTTAGAAACTAGTGGACAAGTTACTGTCATTCAAAAACCAGAAAAAAGAACAACTATACCAGAAGATTTTCAAATTCAGCCAGAATACGAAGGAATCCCCTATGATTTAGTGGTTGATGGCAAAATAATGGAAAAAAATTTACAAGCTTTAGGGAGAAATTACCTTTGGCTAAAAAAACAAGTAGAAAAATTTAAAATGAAACCAGAGGAAGCTTTAGTAGTTACAATAGATGGAAAAGGTCAATTTTTTTGCCAAAAAAAAGAAGATATTAAATAGGAGTTTTTGCTATGTTTAAAGAAGCATGTATTTGTATTGTAATTGTTATTGTTATCATTTTGGGAAATATTATAACACAAGATTATACTCAAAAATCCGTTAGTAAATTAAATAGCGAGCTTAAAAATTTAAGACATCATATTACACAAGATGTTATCAATGATGAAATGGTAAAAAATAACATGGAAACAATTTACCAAATCTGGGAAGAAAAACATGATAAATTAGCCTATTATATTGAACATGATGAATTAGAAAAAGTAGAAACACAACTAGTTTCTATTAAAAGTTTTTTAGAAACAAAAGATTATGACGAATCCATTTGTGAACTAGATAAAAGTGTTTTTATTTTAGAACATATTGAAGATAAATATGATTTTAATTTGCAAAATATCTTCTAATTTCAACTTTTGTAACATTGCCTTTGTTTACTCAATGCTGTAAACCTAAGATACCTTAGGTTTACAGTGTTGTTTGTTTACCTAGAAACTGTGTAATCTTTTGTACTTAATGCTGGATAACTGAAATTTTTTCCACCTTCTGTAAACTGTCCACTAGGTATGTGATCTTTAACCATATTATTAGAACCCTTTAGAAAATAACGGTATTTTGAAGTCTCACTTACCCATCCATTCATTGATATTGGATCATCCCAGGTAGTATCAATAGCATACCAATAATCTTCAATTTGTACATAGTTCCAAGCATGATTTTCTGTTTGACCTTCTGAATTGGTCCCCTTCCCTATTACTAGGGTACATGGTATTCCAAGACCATCCATTAAATATTTAAAACTTCTAGCATATCCCTCACATACTGCTTCATGATTGATTAGTGCTCCGTATATATTATAGATATTACTTTTTGCAATTGTGGTATCATATTGTATATTATCGACTAAATAATCATGTACCATTTTTATGTTTTCATAGGTACTTGATTTTTTATTTTTCACTATTTCATTTCTGATTTGCTCTATTCGACTAAGTGCTTGGTCTATTTGTTCTTTTGAAGAAAATTCGTCTATTAAATAGTTTTCTTTTTGCCCATTATTAATATATACATAATAAGAAACCCTATTTGCTTGTGTTGTTGTTTCAATATTTAAATATAATTTGTTTGGACTTAAGTAAAATACATCTGGGTTATCATAAGTGTAAGCTTCAATACTTGATTGATAATATTCACCTAATAATTCTTGCCCATTTGGCTGATTTAATAAAGTAGAAAGTGAACTTCCTAAGTCTACTTTATAAGTTCCTGTTTTCATATTTTCTTTATTACTTTCAAATGCTCTATATATTATTTTGGCATATTCGTTTAATTGATTATAAAAATGTTTATTAATATCTATTTTGGAATATTCTACTTCTTTTTTTCTAGTAGTGTTTGGATCTTGTATTTTGTCAAATGTGTTTTCTAAAATTTCTGGTGCTTTTATGTCTTTATCTATGGTTTCTGGGGTTTCTGAAATAATGGTTGTGACATCTTCTGGCACATATACAGCTTGTATCTTTATTAATTCATTCCATAGTATGATACCAAATAATGCAAAAACAGCAACAATTAAAAAAAATATAATGGTTATAATAAATTTTGATAGTTTACTTTTCATTTTCTTCTCCTTTGTTCTATCATAGGAAAAATCTCCTCTTTTATTATATCATTTTTTTCTCCTAAAAACTAGTATATTTTGTGTTTTTTTAGAAATACTAATAAAAATTGGTTACTGTTTACAGTGTCTTTGTTCGCCCGCAAAAATGCTGTGAATTGTAACAAAAATTGTTATAATATTTAGGAGAAAATAATGAATTTTAAAGATTTATTTAATAACCTATTTGGATATATACCACCTGTAGAATATGATTTTAGTTTGCCAGAAACCACTCAAGAAGAGCAAAAAACAAATCTTCCCTCTTCTAACAAGTCAAATGAAAAAGTAAAAATTTTTCCTAGTTTAAATGTTAACATTGAATTCATGAGAACAAAATATAATCTTTTAATCAATAGTGATATTATTTTAAGAGAATTTACAATTAATGCTAGAGGAAAACAATATAATGCCTTTTTAGTTTATATTGATGGTATGGTAGATTCTGAAATTATGGATAAATTTATTTTAGAACCTTTAATGTTACGTAATAAGAATAATTTATTTGATGGAACGCAAAGTAAGGTTATTTCAGAAGCAGTTGCTAATAACATTACTGTTCGAAAAGTAAAGAAATTTGATTTATCAAATTATTTAATGGGATGTTTAATGCCTCAAAATGCTGTAAAGGAAGTTTCTGACTTTGATGAAGTAGCAAATGGTATTAATTCTCGGTAATTGTGCTTTATTTGTAGATACTTTAAATCTTGCCTTTGATATTGAAGTAAAAGGTTTTAAACAAAGAAGTATTGATACTCCTAATAATGAAGTAGTTATCAAAGGCCCCCATGAAGCTTTTGTTGAAAACATAAGAACAAATACTTCTTTAATTAGAAGAATTGTAAATAATGAAAATTTAATTATTGAAAATTTAGAAGTTGGAAAAATTACAAGAACAAAATGCGCTGTTTGCTATATGAAAAATATTACTAATTCTGATTTAGTAAATGAGGTAAAATATCGATTAAATAATTTAGAAATAGATTCTTTGCTGTCTGCTGGAGAACTTGAACAACTACTAGTTGATTCCAATGCTTTGGGAATTCCTCAAACAATTTCTACAGAAAGACCAGATAAAGTAGCCAAATATTTGCTAAAAGGCAGAGTTGTTGTAATTGTAAATGGAACTCCCTATGGCATTATTACCCCTTCTATTTTAGTTGACTTTTTAACTTCTCCTGAGGATACCAACTTAAAAGTTAACTTTGCAAATTTTTTAAGAGGTCTGAGAATTTTAGCTGCTTGTATTACTTTATTGTTACCTGGTTTGTATGTTGCCATTACTAGTTTTCATCAAGAAATATTGCCAACAGGCCTTTTGTATTCCATTCTTGCCTCACGTGAAAATGTTCCTTTTCCTATCATTTTAGAAATTTTATTAATGGAAATTTCTTTTGAGTTAATTCGTGAAGCTGTTTTACGAGTTCCTACTGCCATTGGCTCTACCATTCGGTATTATTGGTGCTTTAGTAATTGGTGATGCTGCTGTTAGTGCAGGAATTGTAAGTCCTGTTTTAATTATTATTGTTGCCATTACTGGTATTGCTTCTTTTGCTATCCCTGATTATTCTTTTGGATTTCATTTAAGATATTTCCGTTTTGGCTTTGTTTTACTAGGATTCATGGCTGGATTTTTGGGAATTGCTCTAGGTTTATTTGCCTACATTAGTCTTGTTTGTAGCCTAAGATCTTTTGGCGTTTCTTACACAACTCCATTTGCACCTGCTACCAATTCAAAGGGAAATGGATA
>CASUIT010000110.1 GCA_949455995.1 uncultured Clostridia bacterium | reverse complement strand
AATTAACAATAAAAGAATATAAAGACCCTTTTAAGGGTGGTAAGTAGTAGGAACGCGAAAGTCATGGCGTAAAGCCGTCAAACGAAACCGCTTTAGCGGTAGCTTGTAACAAGGCCTTATAGGCCTATATGAAAATCCACGGGTTCTACCCGTGGATTGTTATCTTATTTTTCTTTTTCAATCTCTTCTTTTTTTTGTTTTAAATTTTGCTCAAAAATTGTTGTAATTCCAAATAAAGATACTACATACACTAAAAGTACTAATGGGATGGTTAATTTTCCTATTGGAATTCTCAAAATTGCTATGACACTCCATAAAGTTACTTGTGCAATAACTAGTAAAAAACCTGCTGTAAATATTGTTTTCATACTCCCTAATTTATAATATCTTATTGCCATGTATACTAATATCACTAATGTTACTATAATAAATGGCATAATATATGGTTTTATGATGTCTCTTCCTCTTGTAGAAGGAACATTTACTATTTTTATATTCTCAACTGATATTTCTAAACCATATTTTTCATTTACTTTATTGATGATTTCTGATTTTTGTTCTTCTGTTATTTCTTTTGAAATAATATCTACTGTATCTTCATATACTTCTACTTTTTGTAACATAACCTCTTGTTTTGGTAATACTTCATTTGTAATTTGCATCATATCTGTTATTTCAAAATCCTTTTCTAAATACAATTGTATTTTCTTTGCTTGCTGATATTCTAAACTAAAATTTAATCCTTTTGTTGTAATAACTATTATTCCTACTACTATCACGATAATAATCAAAAGTGTTATTATTTTTGTTTTTTTGCTTATTTCTTTCATTTTTATTTTTCCTTTCCTGTACTTATTTTTAATAAACTATTTGTAATTACATAATTATAAATAGCAATTAATAGGATTCCCCAAAACATCGTCATTCCAAAGCTATTAATCGGTGTCCATTTGATAAAACAAAAGATAAGTGTCATTAGGATAATAGGTATCATTTTTATAAAAAATTCTTGATAGATTTCGGCTCTTTTCGTTTCTCTTTTTTCTAATAATTTTCCAATTAGCTTATAATTTAATAGTAATACAATTGCTATGGCTACTAATGCTTCAATTGATATGATTACATTTGTGTATCGAATAACAAGGGTTAATAGTGACAAATAACCTATAAAAGATATTATTCCCAATGCTCCAATTGCTTTATATTTTATTAAAATTACCAATAGTGCTACTGCTATTATTGCTAATGCTACATATATGGCTATTTCTATTTGACGATCTGTAATGTCTGTTAAAATATATTGATTTTCGTCTAAGTCATATTTTACTGGCAGATTTCCTGTGTCTAGTACATTTGCCATACTAGATGCTTGATCGATATAGTCATGTAAAGTATTCGGGTCTGTTGAACTGCTTCCTATCGATAATTGTAATTCTCCTGTTTTTATAGGTTCTTCAAAACTAGTTGACATGATTTGCTGGTCATCTATTTTCATTGTTATTTCTTTTTTGTTTTCTTCTTGTTGTTCTTGTGTATTTTCCTCAGTAGTCACATTTTGCTCTTCTTCTTGTGTTATTTCGTTTGTTGTGGTATTGGTATCTTCTTGTGTTTGTATATATTGACTACTAATTTCTTCTAATTTTTTTGTACCTTCTTTATTAAATTTAATGTCTAAATATACAGAGGTACCACTGTTTGAGGTAGTGGTTCCTCCTGAACCATACATAACTTTTGCTTGTTTTATGCTACTATTGTCCATCAATACTTCTTTAGTTTGACTGTCTATGATTTCAAATTTTCCTACTACATTTATATTAGCAATTACAATGTCTGTTCGATTGTCTTCTGGAAGTTCTATTAACATATCTCCTGTTTGTCTATCTAATTTGATATTATAATTTTCAATTCCTAATTTTTTCAATCTTTCTTCTATTATGTTTTTAGAAATTTTATAATTTTGCTCATTTTTTACTTCTTCACTATTATTGGGTTTTTCTTCTTTGGTATATCCTTTTTGTGCGATTTGCTCGTCTGTTAAATTTTCTGTATCTTCTACTTCATTTCCATTTTCATCTTTGATAATTGTTGTATTTTGTGTATTTACTTTTAATCCAATATTTCTACTTCCTTTTAAGTTTCTATCATATTTATTTTCTTTTATTTGATTTTCCATTCTATTTTGTACTGGTGTATAAACTCCAAAAAAGGCTATCATTGTTAATGCAATTATTGCTAATGTAATTGTTAATATTTTTATTTTTTTCATTTTTATTTTTTCCTTCCTCTTTTTTATTTATTTTTATAATAATTTTGTACCATTGATGACTAATTCAAACCATATTTTTAAGTATTTTGCCGCATATTTACTCATCATAGTTCTATCCATAAAAATTTCAAAATAATCTAATACTGGACATAATTTTGTGTCAATTGTTAATTCTAATATTACTTTTCTTTCTTTACTGTCTATTTTTAGTTCTGCATCTGTTACTGCATAATTTACTCTATCATGAATGTCAAAGGTTGATAAATTTGTATTACAAACTCTATTTCTGTGTACATCTGATTTATCAGCTAATATAAGTGCTGCGGATATGTCGCTTACAGCTGTTCCTGTTTCTTCATCATGATTTCCTATTGCCATGATAATTTCTGTTCTTTCCTCTACTGGCATTCCCATATCTTTTAAAATATGGTAGGCAAGAATGGCTCCACTATGCGCATGGTCTGCTCGATTTACACAGTTTCCAATATCGTGTAGATAACCTGCTATTTTAGCAAGTTCAATCGTTCGTTCTGGATATCCTAATGTTTCTAAAATATCTCCTGCTCTTTTAGAAACCATTGAAATATGCCTGTGACTATGTTCTGTATATCCTAGACCATCTAATTGTTTTTGTGCCCCTTGAATTAAGGCTTCTACCTCTTTATTTTCTATTACATCTTGTAAGGTTATCATTTTTTTGCCTCCCTATTTTTCGTCTTTTTAAATTTTATCTCAAAATTTTAAAAATATCAACTATTTTTTTTAAGTTTCAATTTTTTTGTGATAAAAAGGTTACTTGCTGAATAATAACATAAAAAAATTAAAACTACTCTTTTATTTTTCTAAATGACAATAAATTTGTGCAAATTAACATTATTTTTATTAATTTGCACAAATTCATTATTGTTCATACATTTATTATAACAAAAACAAAATGAATTAAGTTTTTAAGTTTCTTGATGTTTACCTGTCTTTGTTTACATGCAACAATTTGCTATTTTTGACCAACTGCATATATCTCAAAATTAAATTTCTTAATATTTTCTCCATCTTTAGTATCTTGCATATCTTTTGTTTTATCTTTTTCATATTCCCATTCCCAGTTGATTTTTATATTTTTATGTTTAGTTATTTTTCCTTTTAATTGGGCTTCCATTTCCTCTAGTCTTTGATATTTTCTATTTTTTCCCTCTATTTGAAAAACTAAATTTTTTGGTTTTTCATTTTTAGTCTTAAAATGTATTTGATAATGAATTTCTTGATCTGTTTCTAAATAGATTTCAAATCCACCTTTTGTTCCGAGGTGCTATTTTTTCATGAATTAACGTTTTTTTATCTATTGTTTCTAATAAGTTAATATTTTTCAATTTAATATCTTTATAAGATACTTTAAAGTTATATCTTTTATATTTTTCTATTTCTTGATTGGAATGTATTTGATTTTTTGAAGAAAGCAGTTTGAAAAAAATTAATTCTTCTTGAAATGTATTGAAAAAATCTTTTCTATTTTTTATTAAAAATATGCTAAACATTACTATTATTACTAAGATTATGTTTATTATTTTCTTTTTCATACTATTTTTAGGTGCCTCCTTTAACTTTTCATTTGTTCAGAGTGCACTTTTATTTGAATATCTTGCAAAATATCTGAAATTGAAATATTTTTGGTTTTATCATAGATGATTTCTAATTGATAACTATCTTCTTGTACGTTTTCTTTTTGTAATTTCATATTTGCTGTTTTATTATTTTCTAATGGAATTTCTTGATGCTCTTTGTATAATTTGAATGAAATTGATTCTTGCATTTTTGATATAATTTCAATATAATAGGTTAAGTCAATTTGTGTCTTTTCTCCATTTTCTTTATAATTTTTTACTTTAAAGTCATAATACTCTTTTGGTTTTTTACCAGTTATTTCAATAATTGGACTATTTTCTACTACTAATATTGGTTCTGCTATTTTAGCATTGGTTTGTATATTTGTACTACTATATTCTTTTCCCATACTATAACCAGAAAAAAATAAAACTAATACCATGATACTTACTAATATAAGTGTTATTTCTCTTTTTTTATTTTTTAAGGGATTTTTTAGTTTTTTCATTCATTCCTCCTTTTTTGTTATTTCATCATTCTACACAAACAAAGATGGAGCATGTTAAGTTGGTATAAAAGATAAAAATAGTACTCATGCTCCTTTTGTTTTGTTATAGGAAAAATTGCAAGATTTTCCTATTTTATCAAAATTTAGTAGAATATAATGCTTTTTCGTTTTTCCTACATTTTCTAATTTCTATTTGTTTAACTTTTTTCTTAGGTTTGTGGTGCTATTTGTGTTCCAGAAACTGTTATGTTAAATTGATAATTTGCTATGTCTTGTGCGTTTTGTGTATCAATTTTATCGTTTTGTGCTATTTCGTTTTCATTGCTTCCTGTTTCATATTCCCATTTCCATTCAATGGTTAGCGTTTTGGCTTTGTTTTGATCATTTGCATAAATGGTTCCTGATAAATCATTTTCTAATTCTATTAGTGAATTATATTCTTGATTTTCATATACAAATTTTAGGTTGTTTGGCTTGTTTGTTTGTGTTGTAAATTTTATTTGATATTGAATTCCAACATCGGATCCTGTCCCATCTACAATTATATTAAAACTCCCTCTGGTTCCTGGTGCTATTTTATTGTTTATTAATGTTTCATTGTTACATGTAGATCCTAATTGAATTGTTTGTACTTGCTCTTTTTGTCCATTGACTTTGAAACTCCATGTTGCAACTTCTGCCATTCCATGTCCTCTTACATCTGATACATATTTAGAGTAACTTTTTCCTCCTAAAAATGATAGAATCATACTT
>CASUIT010000109.1 GCA_949455995.1 uncultured Clostridia bacterium | reverse complement strand
GAAAAACCAGATCCAACAGAAAAACCAGATCCAATAGAAAAGAAAACCGTTACCGTTTACTTTTCAAATTCAGGGATTGGAAAGGTAGAGTTCAATGGAACTCAAATCACTGAAGGTGAAGGATATCCATTTGATGAAAAATCCAATGTTGTAAAAGCATTGGAAATTGAAGGCTATAAATTCATAAGATGGACAGATAAGAAAACAAACGAAAGCTTATCTGAAGAATCAAGTTATGAAGTAGTAGACGTAAGTAGTGACGTAGAACTTATTGCTGTGTATGAAAAGATACGTATAGTGAAATTTACCATTGATGAAGGTGAAGGAACTATAAAAGTAGAAGAAAATGGAAATTTACGAGAAGTCTTAATAGGTGAGCCTATCGAAGTTGTCGATGGGGCCGAATATGACTTATATGCAGATGCAAAAGAAGGTTTTACGTTAAGTAGTTGGAGAGAAGATGAAAAGGTAATTGGAACAAAACCGAATTATCACTTGATAGCTTCAAGAGACAGAGACATTCATCTAATATTTACAGAGAAGATGAAAGTTCGATATGTTGATGAGATAGGCAACATATTGAAAATGTCTCCAGTAGATGTTGGTAGTACCTTAGAGCCACCAACTGATGGTCTTTGGAGGTCAGATAAGGAATTCAAAGGCTGGGAGATGGAAGGTACATTATATAAGGTACAGGCAGAAACAAGTAATTTCCTCAGTGATGAAGGAAAAGACTTATTAGAAGCGATTAGAGAGTTAACACATACACAAACAAAAGAAGTACAAATAAATGCTGTGTTTGAGAGCATTATTAGATATAATGTCACTCTTACAGGAGGGCATTTAGAAGATGCTGATGGCAATTTAATAGAACCGCCTATATTAGCTAGTACTCTTGTTTGGGCTGTCGCGGATCAAGCTCCAGAAGGAAAGTATTTTGCTGGTTGGCGAAATAATAAAACTGGAGAAATTGTCTCTCAAAGAGAACGGTACGATTTTTATATAAACAGTGATAGAGATTTATCGGCTGTTTATGAAGATGAGGAACCTGAAAAGTTACCTATTGTAGCATTCCGAGGTCAGGCGTACAAACTGGAGAATCCATACATCGTGCTTTTGACAACCGTGGATTTGCCAGAAACGTACAAGAATTTGGAATGGGGCGTGCTTCTTTCTTTTACTAGAGAAGAATTTGAAGTAGAAGATATTGACAGTGGCGAAGTCTTTAAAAGATTAGAGCCAAATCAAGATGCATTGACTGCAAATTATGCAGATTCGACCCTTAGAATTCCGAGCACGTCTTCATTTAAGAACAATAGAACTGTTTATGCACGGGTATTTGCTCACATAAATAGTTCGAAAGGGACAGAAAATATTTATAGCCCAGTGATTAAGTTCGAATGCATAGGAATGCAAACACTTCATCTAGAGAAAGATGGCGAAGGAACAGTGACAGTGAATGAAGAAGAGGTTGCTCAAAAAGAGATAGAAGTAGGAAAAGCAACAACGTTGAAAGCCGAGGCAATGCCAGGATACCACTTTAAAGAATGGATCTTAAATAGAGGAACTCAAGTAGAGGAACGCTTATCAGAAGAAGCGACATACACATATGTTGCAAAACAGGAAAAAGAGGCGACAATAACAGCAATCTTTGAAGAAGATACTCTAGATCCCACAGTTTCTAATCTTAGTATTGGAAATGCAGAAGCGTATCTTGACAATAATCCTAACGCTGAAGTAATTATTAACTAGTCATATAATTTTTTAAGAGGACCTTAATAGGAACTTAAAATCCAAAAATCCAGCTTGATAAAGAGCTGGATTTTTTGGATTTTTAGATAAAACTTACACGTCCTGTTTTTGTTCATCTATCCAAATTGCTAACAATTTTGTGTAGAATATATTTTAAATCAAATGAGCTTAATAACACAACGTAAAGTTTACTATTAACTAAAAAATAATTAGCAAACTATTGACAAACAAATAATTATCTAGTATAATAATAACAGAGTATAATAATGGAGGTATAATAAAAATGGCAAAAAGTAGAACTTATGAAACAGCAGGAATGTATGTAGATGAAATTGAAGTAGATCCAACAAGAAGTGCTTCTTCTACTAATAGCAATAAAGTAGAAGGTGGAGGAGAAACACCAGAATTATAATGAGATTTAAAATTATTAAAAATAAATAAACTCGAAGAAAGTTAATTTTTCGAGTTTATTTATTTTAAAAGTAAAAGAGGTTCCTATATGAAATATAAAATAGTAGATTTAATGATAGAATTTGACGCAAAATTTAACATGTTAAAAAGCAGAGCCAATAAATACAAATTAAATAGTAAAGAAAAAACAAATTTCCATATACACTTAGAGGAAGAATACATAAAAAAAATAAAAGATGCTAATCCAGAATTCACTTTAGAATTAGCAGAATATATTGAAATGGGAGTTATTTTTTATAAAAAAATACTAGATTATCAAGCATGTTTATTACACTCATCTGCTGTAGTAATAGACAATGAAAGTTATTTATTTTCAGCCCCTTGTGGAACTGGTAAATCAACACATACATCTTTATGGCTCAAATATTTAGCACACAAAAACCCCTATATTTTAAATGACGATAAACCAGCAATTAGGATAATGGAAAATGGAATATATACTTATGGAACACCATTTTCAGGAAAACATGATATAAGTGAAAATAAAAAAGCAAAACTAAAAGCAATCTGTTTTATTGAACAATCTAAAAGCAATTCCATCAAAAAAATAGAAACAAGAGAAGCAATCAAATTGTTTTTTGAACAAACAATGATAGATTTAGAAGAAAAGCAAATGTTAAAATTTTTAGATATATTAGATAAAATTTTAAGAGAAATACCAGTTTACAAATTATATTGTAATATGAGTGAAGAAGCTGTAAAATTGTCATATAACACTATGAAGGGAGGAAATACGAATGAAAATTAAAAAAGGATTTGTTCTAAGAAAAATAGCAGGAACAGTAATTGCTGTACCAACAGGAGAATTATTAGAACAAATAAGAAAAGTAATAACCCTAACAGGAACTGGTGAATTTATTTGGCAATTATTACAAGAAGATACAACAATAGAAGAAATTAGTAAAAAAATAGTAGAAGAATATGAGGTAGATTTAGACAGAGCAACAAAGGACACACAAAATTTTATAAAACAATTAAAAGAAATGAAAATAATCGAAGAATAGAAAGGAACAAAGGAAAAATTGAACGATATCAAAACCATAAAATGGATTTTCCAAAAAACCAAAACACAAAATATCAACTTTATTCTATTAAACCTATTAAATATTACCTATTCCATATTAGGAATCTATTTAATACTAGTATCTAAACATGTAATAGACGCAGCAGTAGCACAATCCATGTTAGAACTAAAAAAATATGGAATGCAACTAATCATTATCTCTTTAACAGAAATTAGCTTAAAAGCGATTCTTGCATCCATAGATGCTGTTACCCGTGCAAAATTAGAAATAAATTTTAAACAAGACATCATCAACACCATATTAAAAAGAAATTATGAAAAAATAGCCAAATTTCATAGTGGAGAATTAATGACAAGAATCATCTCAGATGTAAACATCATCATAGAAACCTTAGTATCATTAATACCCGAAATGCTATCCATGGCAACTAGGCTAATATGTGCCATGTTTTTATTATTTCAAATTAGCAAAGAATTCGTTGTCATTCTTTTATTAGGAGGAATTTTATTATTTATCATTGTCAATCTATTCAAACCATATTTAAAAAACATTCACAAAAAAGTACAAACAGCAAGTGCCAATGTACGATTATTTTTTAAAGAAGTATTTGAAAATTTACTAGTCATAAAAATATTTCAAGCAGAAGATATTATTTCTAAAAAAGCAATGGAAATACAAAAAGAAAGATACCACATACAAATGAAACGTAGAAAATTATCGATTACATCAGGAATGGGATTTAATATTATTTTTCAAATTAGCTATCTATATGCACTTATTTGGAGTGCTTATCAATTATATTTACAAAACATTACAGTAGGAGGACTAACATCTATTGTTCAACTAATCTCACAAATACAAGCACCAATAATTAACCTTTCACGATCCTTTCAAAGTATGTTTAGTATGATAGGTTCAGCAGAAAGAATCATAGAATTAGAAAACATAGAAGAGGATTGCATATTGCCAAAAAAGAGTACTAAAAATTGGTATTCTGAGATGAAAAGTCTTGTAGTAAAAGAAGTTGACTTTACCTATCGAAATAAAAAAATATTCCATCAAGCAAATTTAGAAGTAAATAAAGGAGAAACCATTGCTATTTATGGAGAATCCGGAATCGGTAAAAGTACGCTTTTAAAACTTATTTTAGGAATTATAAAAAAAGATGCAGGTAACATTTACTTTCAATTAGATAACGGAGAAATCCAAGAAATAAACAATGAAACAAGAAACATGTTTGCCTATGTACCACAAGGAAAATTTATATTAAGTGATACCATCAAAGAAAATATAACATTTGTAAATCCTAGCATTTCAGAAACACAATTACAAGAGGCATTAGAAGTAAGTCAAGCAAAAACTTTTATCGAAGCTTTGCCAGAAGGGCTAAACACTAAAATAGGAGAAAGAGGAAGTGGCTTGTCAGAAGGGCAATTACAAAGAATAGCTATTGCAAGAGCCATTGCAAGTCAAGCACCTATCTTAATTTTAGACGAAATTACATCTAGTTTAGACAGTAAAACAGAAGCAGAAGTGTTAAAAAACATAAAAAAATTAAAAAATAGAACTTGTATTATTGTAACACATAGAAATAGCATATCAGAAATTTGTGACAAAGAATTTATCGTAGAAAACGAGAAAATAAAGAAAAGGTAAAAAGCATGGAAGAAACAAAAGTATTATTAAAAATAATCAAAAATTTTATGGAAGATACCAAAAGCCCTCAAACGAAAGAAATAGAAGAAAAAAAATTATATAAAATAGCAAAAGCGCATAAAGTGGAAAACTTTTTAAAAACTTGGGCAGAAACCAACTGTCAATCAGAAACAATAAAAAAACTAGTATTAGCAAGTTATCATACACAAATCATCAAAGATACTAATGAAAACATAGAATTAGAGCAAATACTAGAACAATTAGAAAAAGCAAACATAGAAACTTTGGTAGTAAAAGGAATTACAATGAAACAAGTATATCCAAAAGACTATATGAGAC
>CASUIT010000108.1 GCA_949455995.1 uncultured Clostridia bacterium | reverse complement strand
TCAAGTTATCAATCGGAAGGAAATCCGATTTACACAACTTTTACGATAGTCTCTTGGATTGACCATTTTTTGCGCTGAGTTCCTGGAACAGCTCTAAACACAAACATAAAAGTTCTTGGTTGGCTATATAGACAGTCACTGCCATCTCGTTTTTTTTCGTTGTAGGGTTTAACTTAATTGCTGTTTCAATGTCTTTTTTGCATAATAAATTGAGGGTTACTAAATTGCTAATTACCTCTGCTACATCTTTGATAAGTTCTCTCATAGTTGTTTCCTCCATAATAATTATTTTTCGAGGACTTTTGCCCTCGAAATTTACTCGAGAGCATTCACAAGCTCATCAATATAATATAATCATACTAAAATTATGCAAATTTGTCAAATTACTTATTTTTCAAAATTTACTTACATAAGGCATAAAAAAATTCATATAACAATTATATATTATACGGATTTTTATTTTATGCTACTTTTATTCCTGTATCTACAACCTCTTTTACAAAAGGATTTGAAACTTTTTCAAAATCTTCTGTTGTTATTGGGTGTGGCTCTATTCTAGCATCTATATCCCAAGTCATTCCCATTAGAACTGCCATACAATCATAAATATCTTCAAAATCATCAGAAATAACTGCAATATCTATGTCGCTATCTTCATTTTCTGTTCCTTTTGCATAAGAACCAAATAATATAATTGCTGTAACATTATATTGTTTTTTTATTTCTTCTATAAATTTATTTATACTATCTTCAATATCTTTATTTATTGTTCTTTTAACCATTTTCGTACCTCCTCGATATTTTTTACTTGTTCAGATGTATAATCATCTGTGCATTTTTCATCAAAAGTCCTTTTATAATCATCATATCTAGCACTTATATTAAAATGTATTTATAGTTTGTATTTTTTCTCTTATTTCTGTTGGTACTTCTAAATTTGCTTTTTGAGAAAGTAATATTAAATTATGAATTTTAGGTGCTATTGGATCATCTTGATTATTTTTTGCATATAATCCTTTTAAAAGTTTTTCAATTACTAAATGTCCCATAAACAAACACCAAGTATTCTTTTTGCCTGCCATAATCTTCATCTGCACTTTTAAACCAATATTCCATTAAATCTATATTATTCATATATTTCCTCTCTTTCAATCTATTCTTATTATAGCATTAAAATCAAATTTTTACTACATTTTATTGACAATATTTTTGTGAAATTATTTATTTTCTTGTAACCACTCATAAACTTCATCTTCAGTAAGTTCTCCATGTTTTAGTTTAGTTATTTTTTCTTTCGCTTGTTTTTTCCAAGTTTCAAATTCTACTTTTAACTTTTTATCATCTTTGTTTTTATTTACTACGCCGAATTTCTGTTGATATGTCTTTCTATATTCTGTATAAGCTGACTTTTCTTGTAATCTCTTGTTATAAGAAAGAATTGCTCCTTGTTCTCTACAAGTTTTTCCATTTTGTTTTAGATAATCACAGTAAATCTCATCTAATCTTGAGTTTGGTATAAAATACATACCACAGTTTTGACATTTCTTGATGGGGTAATTATCTGTTTTTGATAATTCTTCTAAGATAGCATAACAAATGCTTGATATATCATTACTCTTATGAGTATTTACCATTGATATAAGCATACCTTCTTCTTTCAATTTCTTTAATAGCTCTATATCTGCTGAGTTTCCTAGTTCATCATATTTATTAGAATAATTATCTGCTATTACTTCATCATTTTTTATGTAAGAATATAGTTTGCCTTTTCTTTTTATTAGATATACTGCATACCTTTGTGAATGTGTAAAAGGCTTTAATTCTTCTATTTCATTTATATTATATATGTAATTGACAGCGTCTGTTATTTGTTCTTGTATGTAGATAATTTGTTCTTTTAGATTATCATATATTTTCTTCGTTTCTTTTAGATATGTTTCATCATTTTCGTATTTCCCTTTTAATTGAAATTTGTAATCTTTATCTACATCTTTTAATATTTCAAATCCATAAGCATAAAAGAAATCTTTGTATGCTGTTTCATAAGTAGATAAATTAGCATTTAAAAATCTTAATAGCAATAGTCCTAATCTTTCTACATAAGGAAAATATAAAGTACCTGGTTGCTTTAATCCCATATCTGTGCCTTCATCTTCTTTCCACCTTATATATCTTGTTCCACCACCTTTTGTACGACTATTTTTATGATTATCTTTTTCTTTGTCGTTAAAATCAAATGAGAAATCAGCTTTATAAAAGTACATAGGTGTAGAATAATATTCTTGTCTTTGATCTTTGTTAAACCAAATATAAAAATCATCAAAATGTCTTATGTCTGGTAAATCAATACTCATTTTGGTACTTTCCTCCGTTTCTATAAAATTCTATCAAGTTTCAACAAAAAACAATTTCAACTTTTTTAATAATTGTTATTGACATTCTAATTATATTATACTATAATTAGTTTAATAATACAATACTTTTTGAGATAATTATTGTTTTGAGTTGTAGACAAAAAATTCACTACAACTAATTTAAAAAGAAATGGAGGTGATTACAATAGACAAAGTAACTGAAATAACAAGACTTTTTTATGAAGAACATTTAAGACCAACAGACATTGCAAAGCAAATTGGTGTCGGTAAATCTTATACCTCCTTTTTTCAAGACTTTTGGTCAAAAAAAGACCGCTTCATTTTTTGAAACGGTTTAAGTTTTTGTGTTGTCAACTTCTTATAATTTTGAAATTAAGTTATATTAAGTATTATAGAGAGTTCGACAAAAACTCGTCTTGGTGCCGTTGACGTAGATATCTACAACTTTTTTCGGCTCTCGTGACGATTGATACAAATATCAATCAATTTATTAAAGTATATCATATTTTTTATAAATTGCAATGGAAATGACTAAAAAACACAAAAACTGTTTGATAGCTTTTCAGCAACAAACAGTCTTTGTGTTTCAATTATCTCCCAAAATAAAGTATCCACCTAATCTTGGCAAGGTCAATTTTATCTTCCTTCAAGCTTTTTATCTTGGCATTGTTAGCAACATAAATTTCTAATTGTTGTTGCACAAGAGTATCAGACTTGAGTTCTGGGAAAAGTGTAACCAAAGTAATTGAGCTTTCTTCTGTTTTTAGGTCAGAAAATGTGTCATGTTCATGCTCTAAATATTCTTTGACAATTTTGTCGATGTCTTGTTCAATATATGCATTTTCTTCTTGGTACATTGCAATTTTGCTATCAATAACACTTTCGGTTGCTACCTTTGGTGCTAAGCAACAAATTGCAATAATCAATCCTATACATACAAGACCAGATATCCAACACATTGCCAAAAAGAAATCATACACAGTAAGATCATATTTACTGTGCCTACTAGCATATCTTACCCGTAACACAAGAAATGCGATAAGAGTAATCATTGCTATCCCTAAAATCAGAATCAACATATAAATCCCTCCTTAAAATAATTATTTTACATTTGCAGTCTATATATCAACCTGTAAAACAGGATTAAAAGAATTTAACATAATTAGTATATCATTTTTTATTATTTTTTTCAACTTTTTCTCAAAAATTTTTATACATAAATCAATTCACTAAAAACAATTTCTTCGGCTTGTGCTTTAATAGAGTTCATAGTACCCACCCAATAAAGCATATCTGTATTTTTCATATCTTCTGTCAAATCACTTTTAGATTTTAACTCACTAATAATCTGTTGTACTCTATTATCTGCCATTTTTTGTATTTCTTTTAAGTGTGCATTTAATGTTCCGTCCATAAACATTATAGTATAATCAGCTTTTTTATATTCTTTCAAATATTTTAATCTCATTCTCCCATATTTATTTAAAACAATTTTTTCTTGTTTAGGCATTGCTAGGTTTGGTATATAATAATCTCCCTCTAAATGATATTCAATGCCTGTTTTTTCATCAATCTTTGTTTTTAGTAATTCATTATTCATAGCTTTTTTCCTCCTTTTAAAATCTGGTATCATTATTTTTCTTTTTACCCATAATTTGCTTGTTTTCATCTGGTATAGTTACTTTTCTAGCAATATTATTTGCAATTTCATTATCATTGTTATCGAATATTCCATTCTTATATAAGTCATCACTAACAATTTTATAATTTTCGTCTTTATCATAACAAATTCTTTTGTGAAAATGGCTCATAATACTATGCCAAAAGCCTTTGAATTTCTGTAATTCTTGTTTTATCTTTTCTTTTTCAGTTTGTAATTTGCCTATAATCTTGTCTTTAGTAGATAGTTCCTTTTTCAAACTGCCAATTTCATTATCTTTTAGTTGTATTTCATATTTAAGTGAACGATTTTCCTTTTCTATTTCAAAAGCAGAATGTCCGAAATCTTTAATCGCCATATTTAAGTCATTTACACTTCTTACTGTCTGGGTTATATCTTTTACATCTTCTGTATAATTTTTGATTTTCTGGACATCCTCGCTTGAAATAACCATATTATTTTTGTTTAGTTTAGTAGGTTTTAAACTCCCTAAAAGTTTATTTATATCTTTACTTGTATTATCAATCTCTCTAGTTTGAGTATTAGCCTTTTCAAGTTTTTGTTCTTTTTCCGTGAACAAAATCGCCTTTATATATTTCATTTTCAAGAATAGTTTGTATAGTTGAATCTCTCCAGTTATCTTTTTCTAGTACTTTTTCTTCATTGAATAGATTACTTATTTTCTGATAAGAATAGCCGTTATAATATAAATCAAATATTCTAATTACAATATCTTTAGTAGAATAATCTATTACTAGCCTTTTATCTTCGTGCTTATAGCCTAATGGAGCAACATGTGGAATATGTCCTAATTTTATTGCTCCTGCTAGTCCTATTTTTGTTCTCTCGCTAGTTCTTTCAATTTCATTTTGACTAACACTCATTAAAAGTCTTGAAATCATTTTACCATTTGCAGTTGTAGTATTTATTTCATCATTTGCACAATCTAAATAGGCATTATTTTCATCTAAAAAAGTTATTAGCTCTTCCCAGTCACATATACTTCTGGTTATTCTGTCTAGTTTTAGAGCAACAATAGTATTGATTCTTTTAGTTTTAATATCTGCTTTTAACCTTTCAAATTCTGGTCTATAATTACCAGTTTTAGCACTTATTCCAGCATCTTCGTAATAATCTATGATTTCATAGCCTTTGAATTTACAAAAAGTTTCTAATCTTCCTCTTTGCTCTGGAAGACTAAATCCCTCGCGAGCTTGGTCTTCAGTGGAAACTCTCATATACAAACCACATTTTTTCTTTTCTTCGTTCAATTCTCAAACCTCCTTAATAAAACAAAAAG
>CASUIT010000107.1 GCA_949455995.1 uncultured Clostridia bacterium | reverse complement strand
ATGGCACATATGCAATATATTTAAGAAAATCAAGAGAAGATATAGAATCTGAAAAATATGGCGAAGGCGAAACTTTAGCAAGACATGAGAAGATATTAACTACTTTAGCAGAAAAACGAAACTTACATATTTCAAAAATCTATCGTGAAGTTGTAAGCGGTGAAACCATTAGTGAAAGAAAAGAAATGCAAAAACTTTTGAAAGATGTTGAAAATGAAAAATGGACTGGTGTTTTAGTAGTTGAAGTAGAAAGACTTGCTCGTGGTGATACTACTGACCAGGGTCGAGTTTCTAAGGCTTTTAAATATTCTCATACCAAAATTATTACACCTGTTAAAACATATGACCCAGATAATGAATTTGATGAAGAATACTTTGAATTTGGCTTATTTATGTCTAGGAGAGAATATAAGACAATCAATAGGCGTCTGCAAAGAGGTCGTGAAATTTCTGTTTCAGAAGGTAAGTTTGTTGGAAATATTGCTCCTTTTGGCTATGATAGAGTAAAGCTAAAAGATTCAAAAGGTTATACATTATCTATCAATCAAGATGAAGCACCTATTGTAAAAGAAATCTTTAGACTATATACTTTAAAAACAATACAATAGGCTCTGTTGTAAAACAATTAAATACTATAAATTTAAAACCTAGAATTTCTAATGAATGGACTATTGCTTCTGTGAAAGATATTCTTTCTAATCCTACCTATATTGGTAAAATTGTTTGGAATAGAAGAAAACAAAAAAAGAAAACGAAAAATGGACATCTTATCATTAGCAGACCTCGTAATCAAGATTATTTAATTTATGATGGGTTACATGAACCAATTATTGATAATAAGACATGGGAATTAGTACAAGAAAAAAGAAAACAAAATACTCCAAAAGTGAAACATAGATATCAAGTTCAAAATCCATTAGTTGGATTAATATTTTGCGAAAAATGTGGTAAACCTATGCAAAGACGACCTTATACAAAAGCTGATAAACCTGCAACTTTAATATGTTCTAATTCAAAATGTGATAATATAAGCTCTAAACTTTATATAGTAGAAAACAAGATAATTGAAGCATTAAAAATATGGCTTGAAAATTATAAAGTAGATTATAACATAAAGGATAATTCAAATATTGAAAATAATAAATTAATTGAAAAAGCTATTATTTCTACTAATAAAGAATTAGAAAAGGAAAATGCTAAACTTGATAAAATCTATGACTTTTTAGAAAATGGATTTTATAATAAAGATGAATTTATAAATCGTTCTAAATCTATAAAAGACAATATAGTAAGTTTAGAAAACAAATTAAAGGAATATCGTGAACTATTAAACAAAAATACCAAAATACAAAATGAGAAAGAAACCATGATACCTAAATTAGAAAATGTGATTGATTTATATGATAAGTTAGAAACTGCAGAAGATAAAAATATTCTATTAAAAAGTATTATTGCAAAAGTTACATATATGAAAACTGAAAAATCGATAAAGAAAGATTCAGACCCTACAAATTTTGAATTACATATATATCCAAAGACTCTTAAAATGTAAATAATTGAGTCCAGTGCCTTACACTGAACTCAACATAACAATACTGCCATTCCATTTTGAAGTATCCAAGTCATATTTTTTCAAGAGTGTAGTTACTACTCTTTTCAATTCCTCGCAAAATTCTTCATAAGGAATCAGGAAGTTTTCTCTTTTATACAGAGAGTAAGCTGTTTGAAAAGTTTCTGTAAAATCGATTTGCTCCATCTCTAACAACCATATTTCTGCCAACTCCATTTTTACCCGATTTTGTAAGAGACAAAGTGTTTCTTGTTGAAGATTTTGATGGAGATTATACATATACTCATCTCCCTGTAATATGATGTCTAATTTACTCATTGAATTTCCTCCCATAAATTGCATATTAGATACATATTAATTATATTATATTTTACATAAAATTGCAAATTAATAATGTGGTATTTTACAGTCAATAGCTAATTGTAATCAATGTCTTTAGCTATTGACAACATCAAGGAACTCATTCTTCTGTTCCTATATCATTTAAAATAGCTTTTGCTTTTTGGTCTGGCATACCAAATCTTTGAGAAAGATATCTTAAAGAAGCTGCAAGTTCTCCATCTGGTCCACCATATTGAGATATAATTACTTTAGCAAGTTTTGGATCTGGACATTTTATATTAATTGGATATTGTAATGTTTTATTATAAGTCCACATTAATAATTCCCCCTTTCCCATGGCCATGGCTCTTCTAACCATCTCCATTTATTACAAGGGTAACAAATGGTAAGAGGTCCATATACTTTTTGATATTTATCTTTTAACTCTTTTACTTTTTTACAATATTTTCGATGCAAACAAAGTGCTTTTTCATCTTCTGGGTGTGTATCTAAATACAATGCTAATTCTGTAATAGCAAAGTCATAACATCTAATTTGTTGTATCATTTCTTCTCTTACATTACAATCAACTGTTCTTTCTACTTCACAATTACAGCCATCTTCTAACTTTTCTAAATGACAACCACAATTTCTATTTTCTTCTAACGACATTTATTACACCCCTTTCCAATTTTATTAGTTTCTCTGATATAATTTATTTCATCCATTGATTGACCTGGAACATAAGGACTAACTAATTCTGGAAATATTGTTCCCATTTTTAAACCTACACATGGTTTAAATGTTTTATCCATATATTGAATAGGTACATAACTTTGAGCAAGCATTGGATTTTCTGGAAATATATTGTATTCTTCGTCAAATCCACAATCACAGCTGTTTGCATACTCTTCATAAGAAATAACATCATCACATTGCTTTTCTAACATATCGCCTTGTAAGTTACATGAATCATTTTTATAACTATTGTTCATGCAATAACATTTTCTTCTAAACATTTTTCTTCCTCCTTTATTTTATCCTATGCTTTTTTCTTTAAAATGACACCAAAAAAGACTTATTTTTTCAAATAAGCCTTTTTTTATCCTTTTTTAATTTTCTTTTTTTGCAATTACTTCTTTTCCATCATAATATCCACAATTTTTGCAAACTCGATGTGGCATTACTGGTTCATGGCAATGTGGACAACTTGAAAATGTTGGTTTTTCTTTTTTCCAAGTAGATCTTTTTTTATGTGTTCTTGCTTTTGACCATCTTCTTTTTGGTTGTGCCATTTCTAATTCCCCCTTTGCTTTTAGATATAGGTTTATATCTTTCTATCTTTTGATTTTTTTCTTAATTTACTATATGATTATACAAGTATTTTGCTTTTTTGTCAATAGTTATTTCCTTTGAGTTTCGTTTTTGGAGACCATCTCCTAAAAATTTTTTCTATTATAAGCAAGCTTTGATAAGCCCTACAAATAATGGCGCTGGTTTATTGGGTCTTGATTTTAACTCTGGATGAAATTGCCCTGCTATAAAATATGGATGTTTTTCTATTTCTACTATTTCTACTAGTAATCCATCTGGAGACGTTCCTGATACTTTTAATCCAGCTTTTTCTAACTTTTCTCTATATTCATTGTTGTATTCATAACGATGCCTATGTCTTTCTGATATTTCCTCTTTTTCATAGATTTTCTTTGCTAGTGTTCCTTCTTTCAAAATACATGGATAAGCACCTAGTCTCATGGTTCCTCCTTTTTTTTCTATGGTTTCTTGTTCTTCCATAATATGAATCACTGGATTTTTAGCGGTTTCTTCTAATTCTGCTGAATTTGCATCTTTTATTCCTAACACATTTCTTGCAAATTCTACTACTGCCATTTGCATACCTAAACAAATTCCTAAAAATGGTATGTTATTTTCTCTTACATATTTTATTGTTTCAATTTTTCCTTCAATTCCCCTATTTCCAAAACCTCCTGGAACAACTACTCCGTCTATGTCTTTTAATTTTTTAGAAACATTTTCTTTGGTAATTGATTCAGAGTCGATTAAATGAACTTTAACTGTTACTTGATTTTCAAATCCTGCATGGTACAGGCTTTCCATTACAGAAATATAAGCATCTTCTAATTTTACATATTTTCCTACGATTGCTATGTTAATTACTTTATTTTTATCAATATTTCGAATATTTTGAACCATATTTTCCCATTTGGAATTGTCTGGAACATAGTTATCTAATTTTAGATGATTACATACTTCTCTTGCTAGTCCTTCTTCTTCTAACATTAATGGCACAGCATATAAATAGTCTGCTGTTTTGTTTTGTATGACACTGGTTTTTCTTACATTACAAAATAAGGATAATTTTTCTTTTATACTTTCTGGAATGTCTTCTTCTGTTCTACATACTAAAATGTTAGGCTTAATTCCAAAACTTTGTAATTCTTTTACTGAGTGTTGGGTTGGTTTTGATTTTATTTCATTGGATCCAAATATGTAAGGCAATATGGTAACATGAATATATACTACATCTTCTGGATTTTTTTCCAATCCTACTTGACGAATGGCTTCTATAATGGACAATCCTTCTATATCTCCTACCGTTCCTCCTATTTCTGTTATTACAATATCGGTATCTGTATCTTCAAAACCATATATTTTTTCTTTTATTTCATTGGTGATATGTGGTATTACTTGTACTGTTTTTCCTAAATAGTCTCCTTTTCTTTCTTTTTCAATCACATTTTGATAAATTTTTCCCATTGTAACACTAGAGTTTTTGGTTAAATTCTCATCAATAAATCTTTCATAATGTCCTAAATCTAAATCGGTTTCTGCTCCATCATCTGTTACAAAAACCTCCCCATGTTCATATGGATTCATGGTTCCTGGGTCTACATTAATATATGGATCAAATTTTTGAATGGTAACTTTATATCCCCTATTTTTTAATAACCTTCCTAAAGAGGCTGCTGTAATTCCTTTTCCTAAACCAGAAACGACTCCTCCTGTTACAAAAATATACTTTGTATTCATCTAAATTCTTCCTTTCTATTAAATCTATTTCTTCGATTGATGTTATAGGAAAATCAGTAATTTTTCCTATACAACTAAAAAAAGATTAAAAAAATTCCCAAAATCGGTTTTTTTTTAATCTATTTTTATTTTACCATTTTATTATTTTTTTTTCAAGTACTTTTGCTTTTTTTTTATTTTATTGTTATACTAGTATTACAATTTACAGTTTAATGATAAAAAACATTAGATAAAAAAGGAGGATTTTATATGTTAACACCACACAATGAAGCAAATTTAGGAGAAATTGCAAAAACCGTTATTATGCCAGGTGATCCTTTGCGTGCACGATATATTGCTGAGAATTTTTTAGAAAATGTAACATGTGTTAATCAAGTAAGAGGAATGTTGGCTTATACTGGAACCTACAAAGAAAAAGAGCTTACCATTATGGCATCTGGAATGGGAATGC
>CASUIT010000106.1 GCA_949455995.1 uncultured Clostridia bacterium | reverse complement strand
TGTCGAAACCTGTCACCAGAGGACAGGTTTCTTTTTTTTCGCTTCTCCATATCCTTTAAAAGTTTTATACATCTTTTTTATATTTTCAATTGAAATCTTTTTGCTTAATCCATAAGCCTCTATTGTTTTTAATTCATAACCAGCTCTTGGAACTAAATCATTTTCTAATCCTCTTGTTGTTCCAATAAATATAATTTTTGAATCCTTTTCTTCCTGTCTTATTTTATTGGCTATGGCTATTGCTGGATTAATATGTCCCGCTGTTCCAGCAGCTGCTATTATCACTTTCATAAATGCTCCTCTTCTCTATTTTGAGACAAAGGGGACAGGTCTTTTTTGTCTCATTTTTTATATTTAATATCTAATTTCTAATTTGAGACAAAAAAGACCTGTCCCCTTTGTCTCATTTTGCACTTGCTCTTGATATGTTAAGCAAAATTCCCATTTCACATAGTAATATAAATAAGGCTGTGCCTCCGATAACTAAAAAATGGCAGTGGCATGCCTGTGGCTGGCATAGATGAGGTTACAACTGCTACATTGATGATTACTTGAATGGCGACTAGTGCTGTAACTCCTATGGCTACTAAGCTTCCAAACATGTCTGGTGCTCTCATTGCTATTAGTATTCCCCTCCATATGAAAATAGCAAATAAAATTAAAACAGCTACACATCCAATAAATCCTAGTTCTTCTCCTAAAATAGAGAAGATAAAATCATTATGTGGTTCTGGTATATAAAGAAATTTTTGCTTACTTTCTCCTAATCCTGCTCCAAATAGTCCTCCGTGAACCGTATGGCATATAGACTTTGTATTACTTGCCATCCATCTCCTGTTTTGTCTTTCCATGGGTCTAAAAAGGTTATTACTCTTTGTAATCTATAAGGTTCTAATATAACTATGATAGCAAGTAATGGTATTCCAAAGGTACCTCCTGTTGCTAAAAAATGCCAAAATTTACATCCTGCCATGATCATCATTACAGAACAGATCCCTATTATTACTACTGATGCACTAAAGTGTGGTTCTAATAGTAATAATCCTATTACTGGTGCTAAAAAACATAAGTGTTTTAAAAATCCTTTTCCATAGGAATCTAATTGATCCCTATTTTTCATTAAGATTCCTGCATAAAACAATATCATTAATAATTTTACGAGTTCAGATGGCTGAATTGACAATGTTTCTGTTACATAAATCCATCTTTGTGCACCATTTATTTCTCTACCTACTAATTTTACTAATACTAATAAACCAATTGCAATGATAAAAGCATGTATATAAAATTTTTGATAAAATCGATAATCTATTTTAGATATAAATAACATGGCTACAATTCCTAATATAGCAAATATTAATTGTTTTGAAAAATAAGCATAGCTATCTCCACTTTTTGCTAAAGCAGATGGTGAACTTGCTGATAATACCATAATTAAACCTATTGAAAGCAATAATAATATGGTAATTAATAGAGTAAAGTCTATTGGGTTATTTAAAAAGCTAGAAAAACTTTTTTCTTTTTTCTTTCTTTTTGCCATTTAATTTGCTACCTCCTTCCTCTTTATTTTTAAGTAATTTAAATTATTTTTAAACCTATTACACACAAAATTAAAGTAATTAAACTAAATATTATTACTACTTTACTTTCTTTCCATCCTAATAATTCGAAGTGATGATGTAATGGTGCCATTTTAAAAAATCTCTTTCCTGTCTTTTTAAAATAGATTACTTGTATCATAACAGACAATGTTTCTAATACAGGAATTAAGGCTATGATGATTAATATAAATGGCATTTTTAAATATAGTGCTATTGCAGAAATAACACCACCTAATAATAAAGAGCCTGTGTCTCCCATAAATACTTTTGCAGGATGTAAATTAAACATTAAAAATCCTAAAATTGCCCCTATCACAATACTTCCAAATATAGAAATTTCTTCCATTGTTGCCATCATTCCAATTACTGTTAAACAGGTAATAATAATTGCAGATACACTAGAAGAAAGACCATCAATGCCATCTGTTAAATTGACAGCATTTGTGGTTGCTAAAATAACAATAATTGCAAATGGTATATATATATATATTGGCATATGGATATATATTTTTAAAATAGGAATATAGGTATTTGTTTGAATATGTAATCCTTGTACTAAATAAACAACATAGATGACAGATATAAATAATAGTCCTAACATTTTATAGCTTGGTTTTAAACCTTTTGTATTTTTTAATACTAACTTTTTAAAATCATCAACAAATCCTATAATCCCAAATCCTATTGTGAGTATTAACATAGGAATTAATCGATTTGCTGTTTCATTTTTTTCTTGAAGGATTAAAAAAATATAAGCTCCTGTTACTACTATTATCATAGTAATAATCATAATAATTCCACCCATTGTTGGGGTTCCTTGTTTTTTCAAATGAGATTGTGGTCCATCATCTCTTTCGATTTGCCCTACTTTTAATTTTCTTAATATTGGTATAATAATAAAACCTGCAATAATTGCCACGATAAATGTTATGATTAACATACTTGTTTCTACTCTCATTTTACCAAACCTTTCTTGATTATTATAATTCCTCCATTATTTCTTTTACAATTATTCTTTCATCATAAGGATACTTTTTCCCATTTATTTCTTGATATGGTTCATGCCCTTTTCCTGCAAGTACGATGATATCTTTTTTATTTGCCATTTTAATTGCTTCTTTTATTGCTTTGGTTCGATCTACTTCTATTTTATATTTCCCTTTGGTCTTTTTTATTCCTTCTTCTATTTGTTGGATGATTTCTTGAGGCTCTTCTGTTCTTGGATTATCTGATGTAATAAAAGTAAAATCTGCAATTCTTCCTGATATTTCTCCCATTTGTGGTCTTTTTGCTTTGTCTCTATCTCCTCCGCAACCAAATACAGATATTACTCTTCCTTTTGTGTAACTTTTTACCGCTTGTAATATATTTTGCAAGCTTTCTGGGGAATGTGCATAATCAATCATGATTGGAATTTCTTTTTTATTGTCTACAAGTTCAGATCTTCCTGGAA
Source organism: uncultured Clostridia bacterium (assembly GCA_949455995.1). Taxonomy (GTDB): domain Bacteria; phylum Bacillota; class Clostridia; order TANB77; family CAG-508; genus CAG-269. The sequence goes on along the minus strand of CASUIT010000106.1, from coordinate 2,425 downwards.
CTCTTACTTCTATTAAAGCATTTTTTACTGCTTCTTCCGAAATTCCAAATTTCTTTGCAACACAAATAGCAGCTAATGAATTATATACACTAAACCTTCCTGGTATTCCTGTTTTTATTCTTTCATTTTTGTTTGTTACTTTTACTTTAAAATCAACATAAGAATTGGTAATGGTTATATCTTTTGCTAATACATTTGCAAAATTGTCAATTCCATAAGTGGTTATATCACTTTCTGGAAATAATTTTGGTATTTTAGCACTATATAAATCATCTGCATTTACAATTCCAGTTTTACACATTTGAAATAATTTTAATTTAGATTGAAAATAGTCTTCCATGTCTGGATGTTCATTAGGACTAATATGATCTTCTGAAAAATTAGTAAATACTACGATGTCAAATGCACATCCGTCTACTCTATGTAATTTTAAACTTTGTGAAGATACTTCCATTACTACTACTTCTACTCCCGCTTTTACCATTTTTGCAAGTTCTTTTTGTAATTCCAAACTTTCTGGTGTTGTTCTATCACTTTCTTTTATTTTTTCTCCATTGATATAGGTTGCAATTGTTCCAATTAATCCTACTTTTTTTTCTGCCTTTTCTAAAATTTCTTTTATCATAAAAGTGGTTGTTGTCTTTCCCTTCGTTCCTGTTACTCCTATTAGTTTTAATTTTTTAGATGGATTTTCATAAAAATTAGAAGAACAGATTGCTAGTGCTTTTCTTGTGTCTTTTGCCATAATAATTGTTATTCCTTCTGGTATTGCTAGTGCTTTTAAATTACACCCTTCTTCTACCATAACTGCTATAGCTCCTTTTTTTATGGCACTATCGATATATTGGTGCCCATCTGTTGCAAATCCTTTTATGGCAATAAATAAATACCCACTTTTTACTTCTTTTGAATTGCTTTGTATTCCTTTGATTTCTAATTCTAAATCACCTTTAACTTTTAATCCTTCTAATCCTATCATCATTTCTTTTAATTTCATTTGGTTCCATCCCTCCCATTTTTTTTACATTATATAACTAATTTACTTTTTTGTATAGTTTTTTGCAATTTTTTTCTAAAAATCTAGTAACTATTTGTTATTGTTTAGCCTAGTATGTCTTTGATTAAAAAGTTTATCTATTTTTTATGTAAGTAAGTTAAATGGACTCAATCATATTTTATTAAAAATTTACCATTTTATGCGTTAATTACGTTTTTCTCCTTTTTTGGATGTGATAAGAAAATTTTTTATTTTTCTTTTGTATTTCTCATTCTATAAAAAACTCTCTTTATAAAACAATAAAGTTTACTAAAGAGAGTTTTTTTGTTATTTTAAACTCATTTCACAATACTTACAACGATATACTTGGTTTTGTTTGTCTGTTAATAAAAATATTTGATCCAGTTCTCTTTCTATTGATGTAATACATCTTGGATTTTGACATTTTGCAACATTTACAATTTTTTCTGGTAATTTTACCTTATATTTATCTACTAACTTATCATTTTTTACTATGTTAATTGTAGCATTTGGCTCTATAAATCCTATCATATCCATTTTTATTTCTATATCTTGATCTATTTTTATAATATCTTTTCTTCCCATTTTTTTACTTTTAGCATTAGTGATAATGGCAACAGAACCATCTAAATCTTTTAAATTTAACAACTCATAAATTTCCATTCCTCTCATGGCTTGAATATGATCTATTACAATGCCATTTTTAATACTATCTATATTCATTATTTTACCTCCAATAATTTTAAAATAAGAGCCATTCTAATATATTTTCCATATTCTGCTTGTTGAAAGTAACATGCTCTTTTATCATCATCTACATCTGTTGCAATTTCATTTACTCTTGGTAATGGGTGCATGATACATAGATCTTGTTTTGCCTTTTGTAATTTTTCTTTATTTAAAATATAATAATCTTTTAGACGAATGTAATCTGCTTCGTTAAAAAATCTTTCTTTTTGTACTCTTGTCATATATAAAACATCTAATTCCTTCATATATTCTTCTATGTCTGTAGTTTCACAATATTCAATCGCATTTTTTTCTAATACCTCTTTTTTTATGTATTCTGGAATCATAAGTTCTTTTGGTGATATTAATACAAATTTTATATTTTGATATCTTGACATTGCTGTAATTAGAGAATGTACAGTTCTTCCAAATTTTAAGTCTCCACAAAGACCTATTTTTAAATTATCTAGTCTATTTTTTTCACACTGAATCGTTAATAAATCTGTTAACGTTTGTGTTGGATGGTTATGACCTCCATCTCCTGCATTAATAATTGGGACAGTCGATTTTTGTGAAGCTACTAATGGCGCTCCTTCTTTTGGATGTCTCATGGCAATAATGTCACTATAACACCCAACTACTCTTATCGTATCTGCTACGGTTTCTCCTTTTGATGTT
>CASUIT010000105.1 GCA_949455995.1 uncultured Clostridia bacterium | reverse complement strand
AAACTTGCTAACTAAAGTCAATAGTTTTTAGAAAATTTTTTTAAATTATTTTTATAATGAATTTAAGCATATCAAATAAGCAGTGTTGAAAAACATTGCTTTTTACATATATTTCCAATTTTAAAATACTAATTATAAACTTCTTTTACTCTAGCATAATAGATTCTCAGAAATTTATTTAGTCCGGCTATTTTGCAGACATCCATTGGCTTGCCTTCAAGTTCTTTTTTTACTATATAATCGTATACAGAAGAATCACTTGTAGGTTTTGTTGCTTTTAGAGATTTCATTATTTCATAACCGCATTTTCTTAAATATTTATTACCTCGTTTCGAAATATGTATATTAGTAGCTGTGAAGTTTCCTGATTGATATGGTGGAGTATCAATTCCAGCACTTGCTATTAAACTATTTGCACTTTTATATTTTCTAACATCACCAACTTCAGCTATAATTCTAGGACAAATCTTATTACCAACACCTTTCATTTTGCGAACAACATCATATTCAGGTAACTCCTTTGCAAGTTCGTTCATTTGTGCTATAATATCATTAGTAGCTTTTTCTATGGAACGTAAGCTATCTACACAAGTAGTTACTGCTAATTGTGTATACTTATTAGAAGGACGCGTTGGGATTGTTTCTTTAGCTAGTTTATATAATTCTATACCTACTCTTAATCCTATACGATGTCCTCTTTTTTGTGCGATTTGTTGTATATCTCCCACAAAAGTATTTTCTTCAAGTGCAAGTATTAATTTAGGATGATAATATTTCTCATACACATCTAACATAAATAAATATTGACTTTCAATATTAAACGGACTATAAAAACTAGGAAATGTCAAATCTATTAAATTTCCTAATTGAACTTTAGCTTTTACTTTTAGAGATATTTGTTGATTATATTGTCTTGAAAGAAATTTTAATTCTTCATAAGTATTATCTTGCATAGTATATGGTTTTAGGGTGTTCCATTTATCAGAACAGTAAATTGCTAGTTTAACTGAGTCTTTCTTATCTGTTTTAACTTTTCTTAAAGTTACATCAAAATACTTTTTTATTAAAAAGGCATTTTCTACACAGACGAAGTATTGTAGTTCTAATAATTTTACTAAAATAGGTAAATGATAAATACCAGTTGCCTCCATTACAAACTTAATATTTTCTTTTGGAAATCCTTTAATTTTGTTCAGTAAAATATCAAAACCTTCATTAGTATGTTTTATTTCAAAAGGCTTTTCTAATAGAAGACCATTAAGGTTGATTGCTACTGTACTTTTTCCTTTTGATACATCAATTCCTATAGCATACATAAAAATTCTCCTTTCTAAAATTAATTTTTTTGACTGGATCCAACTACTATTACATCTTTCATTTTGGCTATTTACACGAATGTACAATAATATGTAATTCAACTTGCTTAATCGAAGGGTTGATGAATAGAGCTGGTCAACCGTTTTAAATACGAGAGATAACAAAGTATTCTCTAGATGAATTGCGTTGACCAATCTTCTCTATTTTAATGAAAAAAAGTATAATTATCAACTTGTGTGATAACTATACTTATATGGTACCAAAGATGAATTGTAAAAAATAAATATACAATGTCATCTTTTTTTGATTTTATAATAAAAAACAAAATTAATAATGAATAAGAGATGGAGGATTTGAATTTATGGAGAATAAAGAATTAGAAGAAAAATTTGTAGATGAAAAAACAAGAATTGAATATAGGTTACTTGGAGATTATTATATACCGAATATAACAATACCGAAAGCTAGAAGAACAGGAAATATAGGTAAGTATGGAAGATTAAAACTAAACTATATGAAGAAATATAAAATACCAGAATATACAGAAATGTTATTAAATAATGAATTGAAAAGTTATTTACTAGATATACAAGATGAGTGTAAAGAGAAGATAGATATTCTAATAAAACAAATGGCAGAGAAAGAAAATGTAAATGAAGAACTAAAAGCAAATAATCAAATAGAATGGGTGCAAAACATGAATAATATAAAAAGCAGAGTAGAGGAAATTGTTTTAAATGAAGTTATTTATCAATGAGATATAAAATTGGTCAGATGTGTCTGACTAATTGATAATCTAAATTTAAATTTTCACTTCACGAAATTTAACTTTTTTTAGATTTTTAATGAAAAATTTGGAAATAAATGTTATAATAAATTTTGCAAGAGGTTCTTGCAAAATTTAAAGAATGGAGAAATAAATATGTCAAATGAAATAATTGATATAAATAAATATAAAGAAATTCTTTCAAGTATAAAAAATGAAATTTTAAAATCACAATATAGAGCAATGCAAGTAGTAAATGTAGAAATGATATATATGTATTGGAATATAGGAAAAATAATATCTAATAATATAAAATGGGGAAATAAATTTGTAGATAATTTAGCAATAGACTTAAAACTTGAATTTCCAGATATTACAGGATTTTCGCCTAGAAATATTAGATATATGAGAAAATTTGCTGATGAATATCAAGACGAAAAATTTTTGCAAGACGTTCTTGCAAAAATTACTTGGTATCATAATGTTATTTTAATGGATAAAGTAAAAGATATAGAGGAAAGAAAATGGTACATTAGTCAAACTATAAAAAATGGATGGTCTACTAATATCTTAAAGAATCAAATAAAAAACAAATTATATGAAAGACAAGCAATAGCAGATAAAACAACAAATTTTGAAAATACTTTACCAGATATTCAAAGTGATTTAGCTTTGCAAACTTTGAAAGATCCATATATTTTTGATTTTATAGCATTAAAAGGTCAAGTTAAAGAAAAAGAAATTGAAGAAGCAATGATAACAAAGATTAAAAATGTTTTATTAGAATTACGGAACAGGTTTTGCTTTTGTAGGAAATCAATATAAATTAACAGTTAGTGATAAAGAGTATTTTATAGATTTATTATTCTATCATTTGGAATTAAGATGTTATATTGTTGTAGAATTAAAAGCAAGAGAATTTTTACCAATAGATGCAGGACAATTGAATTTTTATTTATCAGCAGTAGATGATATATTAAGAAAAGATGGAGATAATCCAACAATAGGAATTATACTATGTCAAGATAAAGATAAATTAGTAGCAGAATATGCACTAAAAGATATTAATAAACCAGTAGGTGTTAGCGAATATAAGTTATTACAAGATATACCAGAATATTTGCAAAGTCAATTACCAAAAGCAGAAGAAATTGAATTGCATATTAAAGATATTGAAGAAATAGAAAAACATCAAGATAATGAGGAATAATACATTAAATTTTGTCGACAATGTCGGCAAAATTAAAAATTCCAAACGCGTCTGGAATTTTCTCGACACTGTTGAGAAAATTGTGCAATTGTGGTTGCACAATTAGAAAAAGTAAATATGGAATTGAATTATCCAGACGTCTGGACAATTTAAAAACAAAAATCGTTTTAGATTAAAAAATCTAAAGCGATTTTTTTATGGAAATTATTTATCTACAATTTAAAGATATAAAACTATATAACTTTATTATAAAAAAGGCACTAAAGCCAAAATAAAACGAAACAAGAGAGGAGGGAGAGGGCGAATGTCTAATTTAAATTTAAAAGGTATATGGATACCAATAGAAATATTAACAGATGAAAAATTAAGTGATAAAGAAAAAATTATATATGCAATAATTTTATATTTAAGCAAAGAAAATAGTTATTGCTATTTAACAAACAAAACCATAAGTGAATTACTAAATGTATCAATAACTCAAGTATCAAAATTAGTAAATTCATTAAAAGATAAAAAGTATATTGATATTGAGTTAATCTATAAAGAAAATAGTAAACAGGTAGAAATGAGAAAATTAATACCAACAAGCAAAAACAAAGACACCTATTTAACAAAAGTTAAATATCCTCTCCAACAAAACTTCAATACCCCTATTGAAGAAAAGGTTAAGGATAATAAATATAATAATAAAAATATAAGTAAATATAATAAAGCAAAATAAAATTTTAGAAAGTCAAGAGCTAACTTTGAACAAAGAGATTATACAAACTATGACTTCACTAAATTATATGCAAATGCAGATATGCTAGTATAAGCTATTATTCATTTGCATAATATTTCATTACATGCATATTATACCATTCTTATAATTTTATGTCAATTATACGACTATATTTGCTATTATTTATTCTTTAAAATCCACTCATAAACCACATTTTCAGTAAGTTTGCCTTTTTTCATAAGATTAATTTTTTCTTTAGCCTGTTTTTTCCAAGTTTCAAAATCTTTAGAAAGTTCTTTATTTTTTCTAACTTGCATAAATTTTTGTTGATAAGTTTTTCTGTATTCGCCCATAGCCTTATTTTGCTTTAATCTTTCAGTATAAGATTGAAAAGCACCTAAATCTCTACAAGTTTTTGAATTTTCTTTTGGGTAATCACAATAAATTTCATCTACTTTTGATGTTGGAATAAAGTACATTCCACAATTTTGACATTTTTTTATTGGATAGTTAGGGGTTTTTGATAATTCATCAATGATAGCATAGCAAATACTTGATAAATCGTTACTTTTATGAGTATCACTCATTGAAAGAAACATATTTTTAGTATGTAAAGATTCTAATATGTCATATTCATTTTTATTACAAAATTCTTGATATTTCTTTGAATAACTATCTCGCATAACAAAGTCATTCTTGTAATATGTATGTAATTTTCCCATTCTTTTTATTAAATAAACTGCAAATCGTTCTGTATATGTGTATTTTTCTAATTCACTATTGTTATTTAAGTTATAGATATAGGTAACAGCTTTTATTAATTCTTGTTGTAAATCAATTAGAGCTTCTTGTAAATCTTCAAATATTTTAGTAGTTGCTTTTAGATAAATTTCATTACTGCCATAATTATTTCTTAATTCAAATTCATAATTCTTATCTAAATCTCTTAATATCTCAAAACCATAAGCATAAAAGAATGTTTTATTAGCCATTTCATAGTTAGACAAGTCAGAATTTAAAAATTTTAATAGCATTAGTCCAAGTTTTTCGTGAAATGGAAAGTATAAAGAGGCAGGATGCTTTAAGCCATTATCTGTTTTTTCAGTTTCTTTATAATATACATCTCTTAATTTATTTTCAATATCTAAATGGAAATCAGCTTTATAAAAATATAAAGGTGTAGCATAATATTCTTTTTTAGTTTCAGTATTAAACCAAAAGTAGAAATCGCTAAAAAAGGTTACTTCTGGTAGTTCCATACAAATTTATCTCCCTTCTAAAAATCAAATTTTATAAAAAAACATAAACAATTCAATAAAAATAATAAATTGTTATTGACATTCTATATTTATTATACTATAATACTAATATAATTACAATACTTTCTCCAAAATTAATTGCTAAAAACTGTAGAATAAAAATTCACTAAATTTTGAGAAAAGTTTGTAATAACAATGTGTTTAAGATTTTAAACAGACTATTAACAACACAGTAAAGT
>CASUIT010000104.1 GCA_949455995.1 uncultured Clostridia bacterium | reverse complement strand
TTTCACGTATATATTTTATGATATGTTTTGTCTTGACCCCTCCCCGTTGTTGGTTCCCCTATTTTTTTATAGGGTTTGGGGGTAGGGGGATGTTTTACCATCGTTCTTGATTTAATTGTTTTTTATGATAAACTTTATAATTAAATCTTTTGTGTAGTTTGTTATGGCAATCAAAACAAACTACAATTAGATTTCTATATTTAATTTTTTTATAGTAATAAAATTTACTTAGTGCAAGTTCTGGATAATTTTTAACATATTGTATGTGATGTACTGTAAGTTTCTTTTTTGTGTCCTCTTGTTCATCACATCTAGTTGTAAGTATTCCTTCCTTTAGACATTCTTGACATTCATAGTGTTGCTCTTTCATTACTTCTTTTTTTAATACAAGCCATTCTTCTGATTTATAAAATTGATATAACTTATCTTCTTCTATTAATTTTCTTATCCATATTCCTAATTGGTAACTATTCATTCTTTTGCTCTTTTCTATATTCATGACATTTAATTGAATTGTCTATTCTTATTCTTAACTCTTCTTGACAGTTTCCTTTGTTTTTACATTTACTGCATATTTTTTGGGTATAGGTTTTAAATAATTCTTTTATCATTTTTCTCCTTTTTTATTATAAAATAAAAAACTAGCTATAAATTAAATTTATAACTAGCTTTTTGTTGATAAAAGGGGGCTTTATTTTTTTACTTTTTGTCTTTCGACAATTATCCTTATACTTATTATACCACATCAAAAACGGAAAAAACGGACATTTATAAATTTTCTTCCAAAAATCTATCGTGTTTTTTTCTCGCTGTACTCTCTTCATTATATCTCATCTCATGCATAATTTGTAACCAATTCATATTATCTATGTATCTATGCTCAAATATTTGTCTTATATCACTTTTGGGAATAGTATTTATGTATGTTTCTATATCAGTTTGCATTTGTAATGCTTTATCATGTCTTTCTTGCAATACCACTTCTAGTTTATCTAATTTATGCTTTCTAATATAATCTATTCCTTTAACAATTGCATGCTTTTTATATCCATTTTGTACTACATCAGCCACCAAATTACTCTGCTTTTTAATTTTTTCAATTCTTTTTTCCAATTTCTCAATTTCATTTTTTAAATCGCAATATTGTATTAATTCTTCTTTCGTCATACATACCTCCTTATTCTTTTATTAGGCATTCATACTTTCTTATGCTTTTTTCTATTTCCTGTATTTTTATATCATTTCTATAAAATTTGCATTCTTTATTGATACATTCTAACTTGTTTAAACAATAACATCTTCTTTTTCCTTTTCCACTTTCTATATAGGCAAAACAATCTTTTCTCGTTTTCCCCCCCTAGCTTGTCTACGATTATTAATTCTGCTCCATCTATCTCTTTTATTCTATCTCCTAATTGTTCTGCCTCTTCCCTTGTTATCTGCACTTCTTCTATTACTCTACCTTCTATTAGTTGTATGGTCTGGATTCGTTTTCTTATTTTTCTTTTTATCTTCTCTAATTTATTTGTCATTTATACTCCTTTCCTCATATAATAACGGTTTTCCCTCTTGATCTACTAATAATGTTAATCCTCCATTTGCAGTATATCCATATTGGACTTTAGTTTCTTTGTCATAATAAACATACATGACACCTCTTGAAGTTATTTGTTTTTTTTCTAATTTTATAAATCTTTCCTCATTAACTTTAATTTCTTCTTTCATAATATCTTTAATTGTATAAACTAAAACTCCCATACTAATTACTATTATTAAGCTTATTATTATTCCTTTCATTTCTTTTTCCCTCACTTTGTTTTTTATTTTTATGTATTACTTCCTTTGTCTTTATAAAAACTAACCAATGTGTTTTATCTCTTCTGTTTCCAAAAAGTGGTTCATATTCTATGGTATTTAATATTTCTTTTAATTTTATTTGTTCTTCATTCCACTTAAATATTAACGTTCCTTTTGGTTTTAACACTCTCATACATTCTCTAAAACCTATTTTTAAATCTATTTCCCATTCTTTATTTAGTTTCCCGTATTTTTTGGCCATGTATGAGTTTTCTCCTATTTGCTTTAAATGTGGTGGGTCAAATACTACTAAATTAAAACTATTATCTTCAAATGGGATTTTTCTAAAGTCTCCTACTATATCTGGTTTTATTTTTAATTTACGTCCATCACACAATGTATCTTCTATTTCTCTATTATCCATATATACGGTATTTGGATTTTCTTTATCAAACCAAAACATTCTTGAACCACAACACACATCTAATATGTATTTTTTCTTCATTTTACTCCTTGTATAATATATTTAGGTTTTTAAATAAGGTTTTACCTATAAACCTTTATCATATCTTATCTCTCTATTTAGATTGACATACTATTTCTTTATCTATCAATTCCCAAAATTCTTTTGCTCCATAATTATCTAATGTTAATATTTTTCTTAACTCTTCTAGTTTTATTTCTTCTAATTCTTCAATATTATGCTGTTTACAAAATTCCTCTGTTCCAAATCGACATGCCCCTGTTATTGCTCTATATTGTAAACTTGTTACTTTTCCCGTTTTCTTTATTTCTTCTTTTATTTTTGTATTATCTGTTTTTCTTAGCTTTTTAAATGTTAAATCTTCTATTGCTTGTTTTAATGTTTTTCCATGGGCTGATAAGCTACTCTCCTCTACACAATACCCTAATGGTGTTTTGTAGATTGTTATATTTTCTTTTCTTTTTATTTTTTTATGTTTCCTCATAATATTCCATCAAAATATATGTACTTTAATTCTTTATTGTATCCTTTTGTCAATTTTTTTACTTTTTTTAATTCCTTTTGTTTATTTGTTATTTTTGTATTGCTTAAATCTAACCATCCTCCTACTGTCAATTTATCTGGTAGACTTGTTATTTCTGTGTTACTTAAATCTAAGCTTCCTTATACTTTAATTTCTTGCTCCTGTGATATTTCAAATTTATATTTATTTTTTTCCAAAAATTCTTTTAATTCTTTCATTTTTTCCTCTCTTTCTTAATTCTTTTTTATTTATTGTAATATCTCATGTAATCTTCTAAAAACTCTTCTAGTTTTTTTGAATATAATCCATCTCTTTCTAATTCTCTTTTTAGATTTTCTACATCTTTTATTTTATTTTCTTCTTTTTCTTTTATTATTATTTCTAAATCTTCTAAACTCTGTTTTGTTTCTGATACATCCCAATTTATATGTTCTATTAAGTTGTATCATTCAATCATCTTTGCTTTTATTTCTTCTTCCATTCAAATTCTGTTTCCTTTCTTCTTGGTTTATCTAATATTACCGCTTCTATATAACTTATCTTGTTACATTCTTTTTTATTGCATGTTAGAAATTTTGCACAATTATTGCACTTTTTCTCCATCATTTTCTTTCCTTTCTATACATTTCATATCTTTTATTATTCTAGGTTTATATTTTCTTGTCTTTCTATTTTGCTCTAACGTTTTTAAATTCTTTAACACTTGAATAATGTCTCCTATTATTAGTTTGTTGTTATATTTGTCTGTAAATTTTTTTAATGTCATTACTTTTTCTAATTCATCTTTGTATTTTCTTCTTTCTTTTAGTAGATCTTTTAAAACATTTCCTTTTCTAGCTCTTTTTTTAATTTATCTATATTTTCAAAAAAATTTTTCATCTTTATTAAAATTCTTCCATTCTTTTGTCTTCTCCTTATCTTCTTTTATTTCTCATTTTGTGGTTCGATATACTGCTTGTCCGTTTTATTATCTCCAATATCATTTGACATCTTTTTTGATTATTAGATTTCCTTAGTTCTTTTTCTTGGATTTCTCTTTTCATCGCTTACCTTTCTATATTTACAAATTCACTATTTACTTTATTAAATTTTAAAATTGTTTTTCCTGTATTCCCTGCTCTTTGTTTTTGTAAATCTACTGTTACTATATTTTCTTCTTTATCTTCTTGATATAAAAATATTACATTATCTGCATCCTGTTCGATTGATCCACTTTCTCTAATATCTGCTAGTGTTGGCACACTCTTACTTGCATTTCGATTTAATTGGCATAATGCAATAATTGGTATTTCTAGTTCTAAACTCAATAATTTTAAAGTTCTTGATATTTCTGCCACTTCTTGTTCTCTACTTTTAAAATTTCCTGTATTTCTAAGTAATTGCAGATAATCTATTATTAATAAATCTAATTTATTTCTATTTTTCATTTTTCTTGCTTCTAATTCAATTTGTTGTATAGTATTTGCTTTTGTTAGTATGTTAATTGGCAACTCGCTAATTTCTCCACATGCTATTCCTATTTTGTTAATTTCTTCCTCCTTTAAGTCTCCATTTCTTATCTTTCTTGAATTTACCCTTGTCCTTTTGGCCAATAATTTTTGAATGATTTGTTCTTTTGACATTTCTAAACTAATATATGCTATATGTTTTTTTCTTGTTGCAATTTTATCCGCTATTTGTAACGAAAATGTTGTTTTTCCTACTCCTGGTCTTGCCCCTATTATTGTTAATTCTCCTTCATGTAATCCATCTGTTAATCTATCTAATTCAAAAAATCCTGTATAAAAAGTATAATCTTCTTTCTTTTTCATATTTTTTTCAATTTCTTCTACTGCTTTTACTACAGTTTCTACAAAATTTTCCTCTTTTTTTGATTCTAACTTTATTTTTTGTAGCTTACTTATTAATTTTTCTATGTATATTTCTATGTCCTCTATTCTTTGTTCTTTTATTGTTTCTTCTAACTCTTTTTGAAATTTTATCAATTCTCTTTTTTTACTTAGTTCTTTTAGTTTTTTATAGGCATATTCTAAAGAGGCTCCATACTTACTTTCTGCTATTTCACTTATATAAACTAAAATTTCAACGTCTTTCCCTTCGATTTTTTCTTTTATACTTAGCATATTCACTTCTTCTTTTTTTCTTTTTAATTCTTCTATTGCTTTATATATTTGTCTATTTTTTGTTAGGAAAAAATCTCTTTCCTTTAAACTTATTTCTTCTTTCTCAAATATTAGATAGTACAATATTGTTTTTTCTATCTCTCCATCATACATATCTTTTATTTCCTCCTTCTACTTTTCTTATGTATTCATCTTCTGATATTTCCATTACTTTGTACTCTTTTTCTTCTTTGGGAAATTTATATCCTTCTTTTCTTGCCCAATTTCTTAGTGTTGCTAGACAATCTTTATATTTTTTTCCTGAACTTTGCATATAATCATCTAGTTTTTCTATTCTCTCCTTATAGTCTTTTGGAAATATTTTTATTAGTTTTTCATATTGCTCTTTTGTAAAAAATACATTTTTATTTTCTCCATAGTACTTGTATTCATTTTTCTTTTTATTATATTTTTCTTTATTATTATTAATACTTGTAATATTCTCTTTGACGTTTTTGTCAATACCCCCTTGATTTTTTTGTGGGTACCCTATTGATGTTTTCGTCAATAGGGTATTACTTTGATTTTTTTGACAATAGGTATTGACGTTTTCGTCAATAG
>CASUIT010000103.1 GCA_949455995.1 uncultured Clostridia bacterium | reverse complement strand
ATAACATCACTAATCCTATTAGGAGCAGGAGTTGTTATCATTAAAAAGAAAGTAATTTTAGGATAAAAACAGAAAGGAAGTAATTTCCTCTGTTTTTTTCTATTTTTATTGCTTTTTTTGACAAACTATAATAAAATAAAAAACGTAAAAAAAAGAAAACAAAAACAAACAAGGAAAAAATGTAAAAAATAGTAAAAAACTTTTTTAGGATAGGTTCCTAAAAAAGACAAAAACCACAAAGGACAAGTAGTAAAATAAGCCTATAAAAAAGATAAGAGGTGGTAAGGATGTTTCAAAATGAAAATGTAATAGAAAGAAAAACAAATAAACCCAATATATTCTCAAATGTATTTGCTATCAAAAATATAGTATTATACATCATATCCTTCCTATTATCCTTAATAGGAATAGGAGGAGAATTTTCAATATTTAGTATTAGTATGGTAGGTGCATGTCTTTCATCTTCTGTACCAATACTTGGAATTATGATAGTATCTCTCATTGGAAATTTAATAAAACATGGAGTAGGAGGAACATTAGAGTGTTTTTTAACAAGCTTAGCATTAGTAGTAGCTTTATTTGTTATCAAACCAAGATATAATGAAGAAGAAAGAAACGAAAAAATAAAAATAGGAAAACATGTATTTTTTTCCATTTTCATAGTACAAGCCATAAAACTTGCAATATCAGGATTTACCCTATATGATATATTAGTAGGGATTACCATATCCATCATAGGATTTGTTTTTTATAAAATATTTGCGAATTCCATTATGGTATTACAAGACTTCTGGGAAAAAAAAGCATTTACGATTGAGGAGTTAATAGGAGCAAGTTTAATACTTGCAATTAGTGCATCTGCTTTAGGTGATTTTAATGTATTTGGGTTTAACATTAGAAATATTATAAGCATACTAATTGTTATGATATTGGGATGGAAAAATGGAATATTAGTAGGAACAACAGCAGGAGTAACTATTGGTGTCACAATGGGAGTTATTACTAACGCAGAGCCAATAATGATAGCATCTTATAGTATATCTGGCATGATGGCAGGAATTTTAAACCGATTTGGAAAAGTAGGGGTAGTAGTAGGATTTGCACTAGGAAATGTGATATTAGCATATGTTTCTAATGGTTACACCGTAGAATTAATTCACTTTAAAGAAATACTAATAGCATTTATTGGATTATTAGCGGTTCCTAACAATTTGCATATCAACATAGAAGAATTTACAAACCATACAAAATTATTACCCATTACCAAAGACAATACCTTAAATAGAAGCAAAGAAGTAGCCGAAAATTTAAACCAAGTATCAAAAGCAATCCAAGAAATGGCAACTACTTATGGGACAGTAGAAAAAGATTCTTATCAAACGAACAAACAAATTTTTATTACCGAATTATTAAGTAGTTTAGAGCCATACCAAGATAACATGTTATATGAAGATTTAGCAGATACACAAGGAAAAGTAATAGATGAAATTTTTGGCTATTTATTAGATAAACAAGAAATAGACAGAAAATCATTATTAAAATTATTTGCCAAATGTAACAGTTATATTATTGAATTAGAAGACCAAGACATTAGTCAACATTTAGAAGAAAACATATCCCAAGCAATACATATGATTAATATTTCTTATAAAGTAGCAAAAACAGACTTTATATGGAAAAAAAGAGTAGAAGAAAATCAAAAAAATATGGGAAAACAGTTAAATAGTGTTTCAAAAGCCATTCGAAAAATGGCAAAAGGAATAGAAAATGACTTAGAAAAAGAAGAACAGTATAAAAAGCAAAAAGCAGAAATACTAGAACTAATCAACCAAAAAGACATACGGTATACAAGACCTATCCATCAAAAAAGAAGGAAGATACTTAGTAGAAGTATATTTAGACGAAAATATAGAAACGGCTAAAATAGAGACCATAGAAGAAATAGCAACCAAAGTATTAAAAGAAAAAATAGTATTAAACGAAGAAACAACCATTGGAAAAAAACTAAACTTTATATCAGATGATCGATACGTAATGGCAATTGGAACAGGAGAAGCAACCAAAAATGGAAGCGAAATATCAGGAGATTCTATCTTAAATATAAGACTAAAAGATGGAAAATACTTAGTAGCGATCAGTGATGGAATGGGAACAGGAACCAAAGCAAAAAAAAGTAGTAGTCAATCCTTAAGAATGTTAGAAAACCTATTGCTATCTGGGTTTGACAAAAATATATCATTAGATCTAATAAATACTGCATTAATGAATCAAGAAACAGAAAGCTTTGCAACATTAGATATTGCTATTATTGATTTATATGCAGGAAACATAGAATTTATAAAAAGTGGATGTTGTCCAACCTATATCAAAAATAACAAAAAAGTACAAATGATAAGATCCAATTCATTACCAACAGGAATGCTAGAAACAGGTCAAATACAGAGTTTTGACAAAGATATTACAACAGGGGATATATTACTAATGTGTTCAGATGGAATATTAGATTCTAATATTGAGTACAAAAACAAAGAATTATGGATAAAATATATGTTAGAAGACATTGAAACAACGAATACTAAAAAAATAGTAGACTTAGTTTTAAATGAATCAATTGATAATAATTTTGGGAAAGTAAAAGATGATATGAGTATTATTGTATGTAAATTTAAACAAAAAGAGTATGAAACAATTAGCTGATTGTTTCATACTCTTTAAATTCTTTATGCCCATTTTGTTCTAACTTTTTTGTTGTATGCTTTTTCACGAGAGAGTTCTTTGCAAGTTTTTCCAGTATCTAGAACAATGTTGTCACAATATTTATTTTGTTTAGATTTGGCAATAAAATAGTTATTACAATTTTCACATTTTTGAATACAAATATTTCGTTCTTGAATTTTTAAAACTTCGAACATAGATAAATCTAATAAATTGTCAACAGTAAAAAATTCTTGAAAGTAGTGTGTTTTTCCTTGTATATCTATTTTAGGTAAAATTTTATACCCCATGCTTAAAGAGTTAGGAAACATTTGTATGTTAATGTTGTTATTTTTTCCTTCTTCAAAGAAAGATTTTAAAAAGGCTTTATAAAGGTTTAGGTGTGTACCTACATAGGGCACAAAACCATAAAATATTTCTTTTATGCTACTTTGATTTGTTGGATAGTTTCCATAGTGTTTTTTGTATAAATTATCGATTTTCATATCTTGATAAAGTTTACTAAAAAAAGTTTCGTAGTTATTGGATTTACTTAGTTGTTTTAGTAAGTTAATTACGAGGTTATTTAGTAATATGGAAAATACTTCATCATATTTTTCTTTGGTTGCTTTTATTATAGTATGGATGTATTCATTAGGTTCTTGATCTTCAGAGTTTCTTATGATATTTGCCCAGATATGAAAGTCGTAATTAAGAATATTAGTAAATAGCTTACCGATTTCTAGTATAGGAAATTGCCCTTCTTCATTTTGATTGATAAAATAAAATTTATTGTCTTTTTCTTTCATATTTCCTAGATAAAAAGAAAGCTCGTTTGTTTTTAATGTACTAAAATTCATATAATTACCTCCATATATCATCTACATTATTCTATTATATCGATAGTTGTTTAAAAAGTCAATCATCAAACAACTTTTAATATTATACTAGATTTACATAAAAAAGTCAAGGAAATTAAACATTAAAAAAGTAATATACAGCTAAAAAAGTTGATAGATAAGTATTTATCTATTAACCTTTTGTTGTTTTTAAAGTAATTCAATTGGTATCAAATTATTATTTTTATCAATTGGAAATAGATCTTTTGTTAAACATATTACACCACCATTTCCTATTTCCATTCCAAATTTTTGTGTAACATCAAAATTTTTTACTGCTTGTTTTCCTGGATGATAGCTTTTCTTTATTTCTAAAGAATATACTTTATTATTATATATAATAATTAAATCTAATTCCTTTCCATTATTATCTCTATAATAATATAAATATTTTCTACTATCTAAACCTTGGTTTGAAAACGATTTAATAATTTCTGTTACAACATAAGTTTCTAAAATGGCACCATTAAATGCACTTCTTTCCAATGTTACACTATCCATATACCCAGCTAAAAAGCAAGCTAGTCCAGTATCCATAAAATAAATTTTAGGTCTTTTTACTATCCTAGATACATTATTATTTGAATATGGTTGTAATAAATATACTAATCCTGTACTTACTAAAATAGATAACCAATTTTGTGCTGTCATATGGTTTATTTCTATTGAATTTGATATGTCATTTATGTTTAATTCCTGTCCTGTTCTTACTGCTATGGATTCTATAAATTTTAGGAATTTTGTTTCATCTTTTACATGAATAAGTTCTCTTATGTCTCTTTCTATATATGTTTTTATATAGGTTTCAAAAAAGTCTTTTGGTTCTATGTTGGGATTTGAATATAATTCTGGATAACTTCCTTTTAATATTTTTTCATATAATTTATCAACCTCTAATCTATCTGCTTTTTCTCTTTTTTCAAGTTCTTCATATATTGGTAAAAACATTTTATCCTTTTTCTTTTCTATTTCCCTATTGGATAATGGATATAATTCTAATATTCCAACTCTTCCTGCTAAGGATTCACTAACACTTTTCATGGTGTGAAATACTTGTGATCCTGTTAAATAGTATAAACCTAATGCTTCTATTTTTTTATTTTCTAAATGTTCTTGTCTTTTTTCATCTACTATTATTTTTATATAGGATAATAATTTAGGTGCATATTGAAATTCATCTATTATTAATGGTGGTTTATATCTTTCTAAAAATATTTCTGGTTCTTCAATAGCTAATGCTCTTATTGATAGATTATCTAAAGATATATAATTTATTTTACCTTTTTCTTTTTTTTGTATATTATTTAATAATGTAGTTTTTCCAACTTGTCTTGAACCTGTAAGCATAATAACTGGAAATGCTTTTGCTAATTTATTCAGACTATTTTCTATGCTTCTTTCAATATAATCACTCATATTCTCACCTTCTTTTCATTGATTATTCTATTTATATTATATACTTAATATTGTTTTTTTGCAATATTTTTATACAAATTTATATTAACGTTATAATTTAGTATAAAATAAATCATTTTTATATTATAACTCTATTATATCCAAATCATCTGGTACATAAATATTCCCTTTAAAATATTCTTGTGCTTCTTGTGTATATAATTTTTTTCTATTTTTTAAATCATTATCACTAGTATGATATAAAATAAGATTTTTTACATTTAAATTCATTGCTATTTTTGATGCCATTTTTGCAGTGGAGTGCATTTTTTCATAAGGTTTAAATATTTTGGCTTCTGAATCCATACAAAATGCTTCATGTAATAACCAATCTACATGTTGCACTTCATCTTTTAAGTTTTCATCAAAAGTTTCATCTCCTAAAAAAACAAGTGTTTTTCCATTTTCTAATGTTGTTTTAAATCCAAATTGTCTATCCTTTTTGGCTAGTACATCTAAAAATTTAATATTATAATTTAATATCTTTTTTTCTTCTTTATCTTCTACTA
>CASUIT010000102.1 GCA_949455995.1 uncultured Clostridia bacterium | reverse complement strand
TTTGAAATAGCACCTGCTTTAAATATGGATTGCTCT
The DNA here is from genome assembly GCA_949455995.1 of uncultured Clostridia bacterium. Classification (GTDB taxonomy): domain Bacteria; phylum Bacillota; class Clostridia; order TANB77; family CAG-508; genus CAG-269. Next base: position 5,526 of record CASUIT010000102.1, on the reverse strand, counting down.
ATTTTTGAAATATCTTCATCGGTGGCATCTGGCATTGGATTTATTAAATAGCCACCACTTGCTTTTACACCATTTTTATCTACTAATACTCCAAGTGCAACAGCTGAATTTCTTTGTTCTGAATTTACAAAATAATTTGCAAAATCTTCTGCAATTTCTCCTGATACTAATGGACAAATTCCTATGTATGGTTTTTTTAGTCCTATGTCTTTAATAACATTAATATATCCTTCCGTTCCAACTGCTTTTCCTACATCTAGTTTTCCAAATTCATTTAAAGGCATTTCTACTCGTGGATTGCATACATAACCTTTTATTTTTGGAAAAAGATTGGTTGTTGCTACCATCATTTCAATTGGTCCATTTCCTTTGATTTGTACGGTTAATTTGTCTGTTTCATTTTTCATTTCTGTTCCCATGATTGCTGTTATTGTTAACATTCTTCCAAAGGCTGCTGTAACTACTGGACTTAAGTCATGCGTTTTTCTTGCCTTTTCTACTAACTCACTGGTATTTGCACATATTACTGCTATTTTTTTGTCATAGGCTAAAAATTTTATGATTTTATCTGACATACGTTTTTTCCTTTCTGATTTGTAACTCTATTTATCTTTGTATTTCAAACATATCTTTTCCTTCTCCACAAACAGGACATACCCAAGTTTGTGGTAAATCTTCAAATTCTGTTCCTGGTTTTATTCCTGCTCTTTCATTTCCGCGATTTTGGATTATAAATATATTTACATTCAATACATTCATATCTTTGTGATGTGAATTTTTCTGTTTGAAAATTTTTATATCCTAGTCCTAATGCCACAATTACCATTAGTAAAAAAGATAATGCTTTCCATATACCACTTTCTAATGTGATGATAGCAAATAGTCCAAATGTTGCACCAATTCCATATAAAATCAATACCGCTTGTTTTTGACTAAATCCTCTTGCTACAATTAGATGATGTAGATGTCCTTTGTCTGCTTTAAAAATAGCTTTTATGGATTTTCCTTTTATTAATCTTCTAATAATAGCCCAAACCGTATCAAATATTGGTAATCCTAATGCTAATAATGGCAATACAATAACTACTGCTGTATAAGTTTTTGCAACTCCCAATATAGAAATAATTGATAGTGAAAATCCTAAAAAATTAGAGCCTGTGTCTCCTATAAAGGTTTTGGCTGGTGCAAAATTAAATGGTAAAAATCCAACTAATGCTCCTGCTAATGCTGTGATTAGTAAAATGGAAATAAGTGGCGATTCATTTAAGACAAATATTATTAATAAAGAAACTGCTGATATAACTGAAATTCCAGCAGATAGTCCATCTAATCCATCAATTAAGTTAATTGCGTTGGTTACTCCTACAATCCATCCTACTGTTAAAATAATAGAAAATATTTCTTTTAGTTCGGGCGTTTGTAAAAATGTTGGCGTTATTTCATCAATTCTTAATCCAAAGGCTACTACTATAATTGCTGCTACTACTTGTCCTAATAGTTTTATCATTGGTTTAATGGTTATGATATCATCTATGATACAAAAAATGGATATTATAATAATTCCTAAGAACATTCCTAATAATTTCATTCCATATTGTTCTGTTCCAAATAAATGTATCTTTCCTTCTAAATTCATTACTATTAATAAATAGCTAACAGCTACTAAGAAACCTAATATTACTGCTGGTCCACCAAATTTGGGCATCGATTTGTTGTGCATTCTTCTTTTGTCTTTTGGTACATCTACCGCTCCTACTTTTCGTGCTATTTTTATGGTATATGGCGTTGCCATAAAGGTTACAATAAAGGCTAGCAAAAAAGCAATGGCTATATCTCCCCACATAAATTTTGCCTCCTATTTCATGTTTTCGGTTTCTATTTTCTCAATTATTTTCATTCTTTCTTCATGTCTACCACCTTCAAATTCTGTGGCAAGCCACATTCTTATAATACAGATTGCTTCATTTGTTGTGATATCATCTGCTCCAATGGCTAAAAGATTGCTATTATTATGTAATCTTGCATATTTTGCTGTATATTCATTGTGACATAGTGTACATCGTATCCCTTTAAATTTATTGGCTACCATACACATTCCAATTCCAGAACGACAAATTAGTATCCCTTTTTCACATTTTTTTGTTTGAATTTGGGTTGCTACTTCTTTTGCAATGTTTGGATAATCTACTCTTTCTTCATTTATACAACCCATGTCTTTATACTCTATTTCTTTTTCTTTAAAATATTTTTTTATTTCCTCTTTTAATTGATATCCTCCATGGTCACTTCCAATTGCAATCATTCCTATCCACTTCCCTTCTTTGCTATCAATATATCATAAATTAGCATTTATTACAATAATTATTTTAAATTTTACTTGCTTTTTATAAAAAAATATGTTAGAATATCATATGTTATAGTGTAATTTAGACAAGAGGAGGTGCAAAAATGCCAAATATTAAATCAGCCAAAAAAAGAGTAAAAGTAATTGAGAAAAAAACTTTAAGAAATAATAGGATTAAATCTGGATATAAATCAGCTGTTAGAAAATTTGAAGAAGCTATCGTTGCTGGAAATATAGAAGAAGCTAAAACTTTATTCTCTGAAGCTACCAAAAAAATTGATCAAGCCTGTACAAAAGGTGTCATTGTAAAAAATACAGCTGCTAGAAAAAAATCTAGTTTATCTAAAAAATTAAATGCCACAATAGTATAAAACAAAAATTATATATTGTTTTTATTACGATAGAAGAACTTTTAGCAAGTTCTTTTTTTATTGTATAGGAAAAATCATGCTCCTTTTGTTCTTATAGCAAATAACAAAAATTCCCATTGTTTTTCCCTTAGTTTCATGTTACTATTAATTATGATAATATTTAATTAGAAAAGGTGAAAATTATGATAAAAAAAATAATAAACCACTTTAAACATCTTGAAAAAGTTACCCATAAGATTATGAAATATGGTTTAACATTTTGTTTTGCCATTTGTGTACTATCTATCTTAATTTTATTTACATATGACTTTACTTTTCCATCTCCTTTTATGTATTACATAGGTATTCATTTATTTAAACTTAGCTTGATTTTTGGAATAGAGTTTATTATTTGTGGTTTTATTGTAGATGGAATCAAAAAACAGTTAATATAAAATGAGACAAAAGGGACAGACCTTTTTTGTCTCATTTTTGTAATTCTTCTAAAAACATTTTATTTAGCATTTGTGGGTTTGCTTTTCCTTTTGTTTCTTTCATTGCTTGTCCTACCAAGAAACCTAGTGCTTTATCTTTTCCACCTTTGTAATCTGCAACGGATTGTGGATTTTCTTCTAATATCTTTAATACTACTTCTTTGATGGCTCCTTCATCTGAAATTTGTATCCAACCTTTTTCTTTAATTATTTCTTCTGGATCTCTAGGATTTTCAAATAGCTCTACTAATACTTTTTTTCCAATACTTGAACTTATAGTTCCTTTTTCAATTAATATAATTAATTTTCCTAATTGATTGGCATCAAAAGGTATTTCATTTGGCTCTTTTTCTGTTTCGTTTAAAATTCTAGATATATCTGATATAATCCAGTTGTTTACTGCTTTTGGATTATGACATATTGCTATTGTTTCTTCAAATAAATTTGATAAATATTTTGAAGAGGTAATTAAATTAGCATCTTTTTGGGATAATTTATATTCTTCTAAATATCTTTGCTTTCTACTTTCTGGTAATTCTGGTAGTGTATTTTTTAGTTCTTTTATATATTCTTCTGATAATTTTATGGCTACTAAATCTGGATCTGGAAAATATCTGTAGTCTTGTGCATCTTCTTTGTCTCTCATAGAAAATGTTTTTCCAGATACATCGTCCCATCTTAATGTTTCTTGCTCTATTTTTCCGCCATCTTCAATAACATCAATTTGTCTACTTACTTCATATTCAATAGCCCTTACAATACTTCTAAATGAGTTCATATTTTTCATTTCTGTACGGGTACCAAATTTGGTATCTCCTTTTTTTCTAATTGAAACATTAACATCTGCTCTTAAGGATCCTTCTTGCATTTTACAGTCTGATACTTCTATGTATTCTAAAATAGATTTTAGCTTTCTTAAATATTTTTCCGTTTCTTCGGCACTTCTAATATCTGGTTCTGAAACAATTTCAATTAGAGGTACTCCTGCTCGGTTTAAGTCTACTAAAGTTCCTCCTCCAAATTCGTCATGATTTAATTTACCAGCATCTTCTTCTATATGAATTCTAGTTAGTCTTATTTTCTTCTTCTCATTTTCTGTGTCTATTTCTATATAACCATGTTCGCATAATGGTTTATCAAATTGTGATATTTGATACGCTTTTGGAAGGTCTGGATAAAAATAGTTTTTTCTATCATTTTTACTGTCTTGTGATATTTCGCAATTAGTTGCCAAACCTGCTTTTACAGCATATTCTACTACTTTTTCATTTAATACTGGCAAAGTTCCTGGCATTGCCATACAAATTGGACATGTTTGTGTGTTTGGCTTTGCTCCAAATTTTGTTGGACAAGAACAAAATATTTTTGTTTTGGTAGAAAGTTCTGCATGAACTTCTAATCCTATTACTACTTCATAATCTTCTCTTGACATTTTTTCCTCCTTTTTTTGAGACAAAAAAGACCTGTCCCCCTTTGTCTCATTTAAATTCTGGTTTGTGATTTTCTCTAAATTTAATGGCTTGTTCAAAGGTATATGCTGCATTTAATAAGGTTTCTTCACAAAATTTATTTCCAATTAATTGCATTCCTATTGGCATTCCTTCTTTATTGACACCACATGGAATAGAAATTCCTGGCAATCCTGCTACATTGACACTAACAGTACAGATGTCTGCTAGATACATTTCTAATGGATTGTTTGATTTGGATCCAATATCAAAACTAACGGTTGGTGATGTTGGTGTTAAGATAACATCATATTTTTCAAATGCTTTATTAAATTCATTCATTACAAATGTACGAACTTTTTGTGCTTTTTTGTAATAGGCATCATAATATCCAGAGGATAATACATAGGTTCCTAATATAATTCTTCTTTTTACTTCTGTTCCAAATCCTTCACTTCTTGATTTTTTATAGATCTCTTTTAAGTTTTTAAATTCTGGTGTTCGATAGGTATATCGAATTCCATCAAATCTTCCTAAGTTAGAACTTGCTTCTGCACAAGCAATGATATAGTAAGTAGCTAAGGCATATTGCGCTACATCTAATGAAAATTCTTCTACAGTTGCTCCTAGTTCTTTGTATTTTTCTATTGCTTTTTGTATGGATTGTTTTACTTCTTCATTAATTCCTTCTCCATAAAATTCTTTTGGTATTCCTATTTTTAATCCTTTTACATCATTTTTTAGAGCTTTGGTATAATCTACTTTTTCTTTTTTACTTGATGTAGTATCTTTTTTATCATGTCCTGCAATAATATTTAATAACAGTGCACTGTCTTTTACATCTTTTGTGATTGGCCCAATTTGATCTAATGATGAAGCAAATGCTACTA
>CASUIT010000101.1 GCA_949455995.1 uncultured Clostridia bacterium | reverse complement strand
TAACATTTGGCAGAAACTTTCCCTTTATTCTTTCCTTGTTTGGTTCTAATGCTAATATAAAAGAAGGAAGACCTATGGTTATGGTACTAATTAAACTCATTTGTATTGGTACAAATGGGTATTCTTCTTGTATGATTAAAAACATCATCGCCAGTACACTTGCATAAATCGTTTTTACTAAAAATAAGGTAGCAGAACGTTGAATGTTATTGATGGTTCTCCTTCCTTCTAATACTACTTTAGGCATCGATGCAAAGTTGGAATCTAATAAAATTAGTTGAGATACGGATTTTGCAGCATCACTTCCGTTTGCCATGGCAATACTACAATCTGCTGTTTTTAATGCCAATACATCATTTACTCCATCTCCTGTCATAGCAACGGTTTTTCCAGCTTTTTTCATGGATTCTACTAAAAGTTTTTTTTGGGTTGGCGAAACTCTACCAAATACTGTATATTTTGAAACAATGTGTTCGATTTCTTCTTCTTTTACTTTTGACATGTCAATATATTGTTGATACTCTTTTACCCCTACTTGTTTAGCTATTTGAGATACGGTAAATGGGTTGTCTCCTGAAATAATTTTAATGGAAACGCCTTGTTCTTTAAAATATTTTAATGTTTGCTTTGCTTCTTTTCTAATGGTGTCTAGTAATAAAACATATCCTAGTAATTTTGTTTTTTCTGGTAATTGTTCGTTTTGTACTTCGTTTTGGGAATGAACGATTGCAAGTACTCTATAGTCTTTTGCATATTTTTCAAATCCTTGTACCCCTAAGAATTCAGGTGCTCCTAATAGATAAGTTCCTTTGTCTTCAAAGGTAATTGCTGACCATTTGGTTTGAGAAGAAAATGCTATTTTTTTAGTTGGTGTCCAAGGTTTACTTACTTTTTTACAATATTTTCTGATGGCTTCTATGGTAGCATTTTCGTCTTCTGAAAATTTAACTAAGTTACCTAAAATTTCATGTATTTCTTCTTTACCTTTCTCTATTGGAATGATGTCTTTTACTTCCATGGTTCCTTTGGTTAGAGTTCCTGTTTTGTCTAAACAAAGAGTATCTACCCTTGCTAAGGTTTCTATACAATATAACTCTTGTACTAACACTTTGGATCTTGAAAGTCTCATAACACTTACTGCTAAAACGGTACTTGTTAAAAGAACTAACCCCTCTGGTATCATTCCAATTATGGCTGCTACACTCTTTACTACCGCTTCTTGAAAGGTAGTATTTTCCACATGTAATTGTGTATAAAATAAGGCAATTCCTATGGGAATAATGGCAAATGTCAAATATTTGATAATTCCCTTTAGTGAATTCATGATTTCGGATTGAATCTTTTTTACATATTTTGCTCCACTAGAAATTTGGGCTGTGTAATTATCTTCTCCTATATGTATTACTTTTGCTATACATTTTCCACTTGTTACATAACTTCCTGAAAGAAGAGTATCTCCTTCTTTTTTGTAAATAGTATCTTGTTCTCCTGTAATAAAAGATTCATTGACTTGTATATTTCCTTCTAATATTAAGCTATCTGTTACAATTTGACTTCCTGTATTTAATTCTATGACATCGTCTAATACCAAGTCATAGATTGATATTTCTTGCCTTTTTCCCTCTCTTATTACTTTTGCTTTATTAACTGCTAAGATGGACAGTTTATCTACTATTCTTTTAGAATGTATCTCTTGTATGGTACTAATAGCAGTATTAATGATGGCAATTCCTAAAAATAACATATTTTTGTAAGAACCTACTAAGAATACAGCTATTCCTAACAATAAATTTAATAAGTTAAATAAAGTAAAAAAGTTTTCTTGCAATATTTGTTTGATACTTTTAGTTGGAACGGTTGTGTCATAATTTACTTCTCCTTTTTGTTTTCTTTTTTCTACTTGCTCTTTGGTTAGTCCCTTTTTTGGATCGATGGTTTGTTCTACTTTCATTTCTTATTCCCTCTTTTTATCATTACTATTTATTAAAACTAGCACTTGCTATTAATTGATCTAATAGTTGTTGATATGTGATTCCACTTGCTTCAAATAATTTTGGATACATACTGATATTAGTAAATCCTGGTAAAGTATTTATTTCATTAATATAAATTTGATTGGTTTGGTTTTCAATAAAAAAGTCTACTCGGGAAAGACCTCTTCCATCTATTGCTTTGAATGCTTTTATGGCTTGTTTTCTAATTTGCTCTGATAAGTCTTTTGTAATATCAGCTGGTATTTGCGTTTTGGATTGTTCGTTTTTGTATTTTGCCTCATAACTATAAAATTCTTCTGCGGATTTTACTTCTCCTACTACAGATGCTATTACTTCTTCATTTCCTAGTACCGCACATTCTAGCTCTTTTGCAAATATAGCTTCTTCTATTAATATTTTTTTATCAAATTGAGAGGCATATTCTATATTTTGTTTTAATTCTTCTTTATTATTTGCTTTACGAATTCCTACACTAGAACCTGAGTTGGATGGCTTAATAAACATTGGAAATTTTAAATTTTTAGTTATTTTTTCTATGGTGTTTTCTAGATTATTTATTTCTTCTTCGAAATCTTTACTAATATAAATATAGTTTTCTTTGTATTTTCGAATATACTCATATTTTGCTTGCTGGATACCTGCTTTTTCAAAAATTATTTTGGTATATACTTTATCCATTCCCACACAAGATGCTAAAATATTACAACCTACATATGGTTTCTTTAATAATTCAAACAACCCTTGTATGGTTCCATCTTCTCCATATAATCCATGTAATACAGGAAACAATACATCTAAATTTTGTAGGTATTGCATAACATCTTGTATTTTTTCTTTGTTTGTTACTTCTTTTCCAAATTGCTTTTTTTCTCCATTTTCTATGTATTGATACCAATTTCCTTCTTTTCCAATATAAATTGGAAATATCTCATATTTTTGTCTATCGATATTTTCTAAAATAGAAATACCAGAGGAAACAGACACTTCATGTTCTGTTGACATCCCTCCAAATATTATGCCTACTTTTGTTTTTTGCATATTAATACACCTCTTTTTCTTTTTTCATATTTTCTGCTATGTCAAAAAATCGCATTCCATTGGATGCTTTAAATAAAATAACATCTCCAGGCTTGATTATTTTTCTTAATTCTTCTTCTATTTTCTCTTTGTCTTCTAAATAATAAATGTTTTCTTCTAGCATTCCTTTTTCTTTTGCGTGTTTTGCTATCTGTTTTGCCTCTTTTCCACTACATAACAAAATAACTATTTTATTTTTTAGGATTTCTTCTCCTACTTGTTGGTGTAATTTTTTTGCATATTCTCCTAATTCTAACATATCTCCTAAGACTGCAATTTTTCTGTTTTGCTTAAATTCTGCTAAGTATTTTAAACTTGCTTGCATGGATTCAAAACTTGCATTATAGGCATCATTAATTATTTTTATATTATTTTTTAATTGGGCAATATCCATTCTTTTTTTAGTTAGTTCAAATCCTTCTATTGCTTCTACTATTTTATTGGTTTCTATGTTTAATACTTTTCCTACACTGATGGCACATAAAGCATTTAAAATAAAATGTTCTCCTCCTACAGGTACTTTTACTCTTACTTCTTGGTTTTTGATGTTGCAAGTAAATTCACTGCCTTCTTGCTTTAATGCAATTGCTTTGGCATTGGTATCACTTGGCATTTGTATACCATATGTAATAATATTTATTTTATTCTGATTTTCTTCCTTCCATTGTTGTAATAAATCATTGTCTTGGTTAATAATAACGGTAGGATTTTTATTTCCCTCTAATATTTCTAATTTTGCTTTTAAGATGTTTTTTCTTGATCCTAGATTCCCTATATGAGAGGTTCCTATATTTGTTATAATGCAAATATCTGGTTTTGCTATTTTAGTTAATAAACTAATTTCTCCTAAATGATTCATTCCCATTTCTAGTACCATGGCTTCTTCTTCTTGTAATCTTAAAATAGTAAATGGTAATCCTATATTATTATTGTTGTTTCCGTATTGTTTTTAGGGTTTTGTATTTTTTAGAAACCACGTTAGCAACCATGTCTTTTGTACTCGTTTTTCCTACGCTTCCTGTTATTGCTATGACAGGAATTTGGTATAAACTTCTTTTTAGTTTTGCAATTTCATAGAGTGCTTCTAAGGTATTTTCTACTTTTAATATATTTTTATCTTGAAATTTTTTTAAATCTTCTTTCTCATATTCTATATCAGATACGATAACACAATCTGCTCCATGCTCTAGTGCTTGCTTCCAAAATAGGTTTCCATCAAACTTATCCCCTTTGATTGCAATATAGGTATCTCCTTTTTGTATGGTTCTGGTGTCTTTTGAGAAATTTTTACATATATTCTCTGGATTTCCTATGATTAATTCTCCTTTGGTAACTTTTATGATTTCTTTTAATTTTAAATTTCTCATTTCTTATCAGCCCTTTCTCTTGGTACTTTCTTGTTAAATTATATGCCTTTTTTTTTATTTTTGCAACTATCTCCTAATAAATGAGACAATGGGGACAGGTCTTTTTGTCTTGTAAGTTATACTCGTATCCGAAACACGCTCTTGATAGGAGGGAATATTCCCTCCCCTCCAGACGGGTCTATTCAAAATATTCCCCTAATTGCAGTTTTCAGCTGTAGCACTCCCTCTATCTCCTAATAAATCATAAATATTACATACCTTACTTTCTTCCGACGAACCCGAATAATCACCACATGATGGTTTCTCTGTATCCACATCAAAGCGTCCACCAGAATATGGCTTACCATTAACAAATCTTAACATTGCATCATAAGCTTCACCAGAAATTAAAGAAGTAGCACAATAAGAAGTTTTGATAAACTTATCTTTTAGCCTATTCCCTCATATTGTACGGGTACAATAGTTGCTTGAAAGTTTCACCCCCTTCTTAGACACCGATATCCCTGATTCGAAACCAACTGAATACCTCGACACATAAAAGTCTCCGACACTAACCACTTTTTCAACACTCCATCCGATCTGGATAATAACTTTTAACAGTCCATTTTTCTCCTAAACCAGTCCAATATTCCGAAGGATAATCAACATCAATACGCCACTCCTCTAAAGAATTTACAGGAATCCATACAAATTGATTACCATTTGCATCTTCAATAACCACTCCTTCTGAAACATTGTTTCCAGAATCTTGCGTTACTTTAAAACCTCCTGGAATAGTTACTTTATTTCCACTACTATCTTTAATTGTTGTTGTACCAAAGGTATCTCCGTCCTTTATAATCTGCAACCGTTGGTGTTGCTGTTGTTACAGTTATGGTTTGTTCTGCTGAATTTCCTACTTTATCTTGTACTACTACTTTTATCGTGTATTGTGTCCCTGGATTTAAGTTTGTAAAAGTATAGGTATTTCCTGTGGCTTCTGGTTTATGTGTTCCATTTAAATAATATTGGTAAGCACCACTTGCTGGTATACCACTTTCATTATCGCTTGCTGTTACATTTACTACAATGCTATTTTTGGTTATGGTTCCTTGTGTTACTCTTATGGTTGGTGCTGTTCTATCTATTTTGGTTACTTCTCCT
>CASUIT010000100.1 GCA_949455995.1 uncultured Clostridia bacterium | reverse complement strand
CTGCTATCAAAAGTGTAAAACAAATTCCTAATGCTATAATCATTCTTGGAGATGCTTGTGCCAATATATCCACAAGTACACGTCCCTGCATAAATCTATGCTCTTTTGCCGCTATAACAATTACCATAATAACAAGTGCTAATATAATACCATTATTTAATAAAAATGCTTTTGCTGCTTTTGGGGAAGTATCCATCATAGAAGTTTTATCTCCCAAATACCTTTTCCATTTTAATGCTCCAAATAGTATAATACCGCAGCCTAACAAAAATATAAACCAAGGCAAATCATAAATTTCTTTCCAAAATCCTGTCAATCCTCCAGAATTTTTTACTGCACTTTTTGCAAATATCAATATCGCACCTAATATTGCAATCACTGCACCAATGACGCTCATTGTTTTTCCAAACTTTTCGCAAGTTAATTGTTTACTTTCACTCATATTACACCCCTCGCTTTCTATCACAAATATGCAGTAGCCAAACGCATTACTTCTACTTGGTCCGCCTGCTCTTTATCCAATATACCAGCTAAATGCCCATCACTCATTACCATTACTCTATCACTCATACCTAAAAGTTCTGGCATTTCAGAAGAAATCATTATAATTGCTTTTCCTTCTGCTGCAAGTGACTGCATAATGGTATAAATTTCATATTTTGCACCAACGTCAATACCACGTGTAGGCTCGTCCAATATCAATATATCAGGTGTTGTCAAAAGCCATCTTGCAAAAAGCACTTTTTGCTGATTACCTCCAGAAAGATTTTGTATCAATGTTTCCATAGTAGGCGTTTTTGTATTTAATTTTTTATTTTCTTCTGCTGCAATATTTCTTCTTTTTTTATTGTCTAACACGCCATTAGAAGCAAATTTCTTTTCACTAGCAATAATGGTATTATCTGTAATAGAAAGTACCCCAAATATTCCTGTAGCACGTCTTTCTTCTGTAAGCAGTCCTATTTTATACTTTTTCGCTTCTTCTACATTTTTGGCTTGATATGGTTTTCCATGTATTGTAATAGTGCCAGAAGCAATTCCTCTCAATCCGAATATTGCTTCTACCAATTCCGTTCTTTGTGCTCCTACCAATCCGCCCAAACCTAATATTTCACCTTTATGCAAATCAAATGTAACATCTTTAAAAGAACGTGGGTCTGTTGCTGTCAAATTTCGTACTTCCATAATGGTTTCTGTACTTGTTTGATATGTTTTAGGTGGGAAACGATTTGTCATATCTCGTCCAACCATTCTATTGATAATCAAATCTGTTGTTAGTTCACTCGCTGGCCATGTGCCAACATATGTACCATCTCTCATGATAGTTACTTCATCTGAAATTTTTAATATTTCTTCCATTTTATGTGAAATATATATAATAGAACGCCCTTCTGATTTTAATTGTTCAATAATTTTAAAAAGATGCTCTACTTCATTATCTGTTAATGATGACGTTGGTTCGTCCATAATAATAATTTTAGAATTATAGCTTACTGCTTTTGCTATTTCAACAAGCTGCAACTGTGATGCCGAAAGTGTTCCAGCCAGTACAGCAGGATTAATATCTAAGTCAATTTTTTTAAATAAGTCCTTTGTCATTTGATACATTTTTTTATGGTCAACAGCAATTCCTCCTATCATAGGAAATCTGCCCAGCCATATATTTTCCATTACTGGCCTAAAAGAAATAGGATGCAATTCTTGATGTATCATTGAAACACCCAAATCTAATGCCATTTTAGAGCTGTCAATAGATTGTTTTTTTCCGTCTAATATAATCTCGCCTTCATCTTCATGATAAATACCAAAAAGACACTTCATTAATGTAGATTTTCCTGCACCATTTTCTCCCATTAGTGCGTGTACACTACCATGACGTACTTTTAACGTAACACCATCTAATGCTTTTACACCTGGAAAAAATTTTGAAATGTTATTCATTTCCAATACATATTCACTCATATTCTAAACCCCCCTTTTAAAAGCTAATACTTCTTATCGGGTTACAAAATATGGAACGGAAAAATAATTTTCCGTTCCGTAATATAACATAATACTTATTTATAACGAATTATTGAAAATCTTTGTAGTTTTCAGCTGTAATTTTTACATATGGTACCCATACATATTTACCATCTGTAATTTCATATCCTACAGTATCCTGTGTGATTTCTTGTCCAGCTGCTGCCATTGCTGCAATGTTTGTTGTTGCAATACCTTGGTTTTCAGCATCATTCAATACTGTTCCCAATAAAGAACCATTGCTCATTGCTTCCAATGCTGGAGCTGTTGCGTCAACACCTACTACTGGTACAAATTTAGATGCGTCACCTGTGTTATAACCATTTGCTTTTAATGACTCTATTACACCAAGTGCCATATCATCATTGTTGCAAAGCACTGCTTCAATAGAGTCAATTCCTTGTGATGTAATAAATGCGTTCATCAATTCTGTTGCTTTTACTTTATCCCACATAGCTGTGTCATTTCCAATTTCTTCTACTTCAATGCCTGCTGCTTCCAATGCTTTTACAGAATATTCTGTTCTCAATGTAGCATCTTGATGTCCTGGTTCTCCTGTTACCATAATGTATTGTAATTTTCCATCGCCATTTTTGTCTGCTGTTTCTTTGTTTGCATTCCAGTAGTCAGCAATGATTTCTCCAGACATTGTACCAGATTCTTCTGCTTTTGCTCCTACATACCATACTTTGTCATAGCTTTGCATTACATCTGGTTCAGGTTCTCTGTTCAAAAATACGATAGGTAAACCTGCTGCTGATGCTTTTTCTACCAATGGACCTGCTGCTGTTCTATCCACAGGATTTACTGCCAATGCTGTCATACCTTTTGTAATAAATGTATCTACTTGGTCATTTTGTGTTGCTTGTTTGTTTTGAGAGTCAACCAATTCAATTTTTGCTCCCAATGTATCTGCTTGTGCTTGCATATTGTTTCTAACGCCTGTCATAAATGTATCATCGAATTTATAAATACAAACACCGATTTCTACATTAGACATATCTGCACTGCCTTCTGCTGCATCGCCTTCTGTTTGCGTTTCATCTCCTTCTGTTGGAGCTGGTGCATCGCTACCGCCGCCACCGCAGCCTACCATAGCACCCATTACCATCATAGAAGCCATCATTAATGCAAATAATCTTTTTTTCATTTCCTAAAAAACCTCCCTTTAAAACCTAGCATAAATTTTTTATTTTTTCAGAATTGCTTCTGAATTTTTACTTCTTGTCCTCATTATAAATGTACAAATTGTGAAAGACAATATAATATTCTTTTATTTAGTATAAAAATTCTCTATATTTTCACCATATTTTTACAAAATATTTTAAAAAAATCAGTCAATATTTACTATTTTTACAAGATATAACTTTTTATTATTGTACAATTTTATTTTATTATTCTATAAATTTCTATCCAATTATTACTATACTATTGACAAAAAATATACTATAATATTACTGATACTTATAGCAAAAGCTGTATGACTTGAGAGGAGGATTTTTTGATATGGACATACTTCAAAAATTATTAAAAAATGATTGTTTCGAACAAATAAAAATGATTTACAATACAGATGAAAAGGGAGTAAAGCCATACACGGAAAGATTGATTACATTAGTAAAAACATATTCTACTATTTTTGATGACAACGATACAGAAGGTATTAGAATATTTTCTGCACCAGGAAGAACAGAAGTCGGTGGCAATCACACAGACCATCAAAGAGGTTGCGTATTAGCAGCTGGTGTGAATTTAGACATTGTTGCAGCAGTAAAGCCAAACGACAGCGACATTATCAAAATAAAAAGCGATGGCTACGATATGATTTGTATTGATTTAAAACAGCTTGAACAAAACAAACAAGAAGAAGGTACTACTCTTTCACTTGTAAAAGGTATTGCTGCTTATTTTATGAAATTAGGTTATGACATAAAAGGATTTAATGCTGTTATGACTTCAAATGTTTTAAAAGGTTCTGGACTTTCTTCTTCTGCTGCTTTTGAAGTATTAGTTGGTACAATATTAAATGGTTTATACTGCAATAATGAACAATCTGCTGTAAAAATTGCTCAAATTGGTCAATATGCAGAAAACGTATATTTTGGAAAGCCTTGTGGTTTAATGGACCAAATGGCTTCTTCTGTAGGCAGTTTTGTTGCCATTGACTTTAAAGATATACAACAACCTAAAATAGAACAAATTCCTTTTGATTTTGCAGCTGTACATCATGCCCTTTGCATTGTGGATACAGGCGGCAATCACGCTGATTTAACACCAGATTATGCTGCTATTACAGCAGAAATGAAATCTGTTGCTGCCTTTTTTGGCAAAGAAGTGCTTTCTGAACTTTCTGAAAATGACATATACCAAAATATTTCTGCTCTCCGTCAAAAATGTGGTGATAGAGCAATACTTCGTGCAATACACTTTTTTGCAGACAGTCACAAAGCAGTACAAGAAGCGGAAGCACTCAAAAACAACGATTTTGAAACATTTAAAAAATTAGTTTTATCTTCAGGTATTTCTTCCTCTACTTGCCTCCAAAATGTATATTCTACCTCAAACACGCAAGAACAAGGATTGAGTTTAGCTCTAGCACTTTGTCAAAAAATATTATGTGACAAAGGTGCTTACAGAGTACACGGAGGCGGTTTTGCTGGCACAATACAAGCATTTGTTCCTATGGAATTATTAGATACTTTCCACAATGAAATGGAAGCTGCCTTCGGAAAAGGCAAATGTTACATACTTTCTATTCGTCCTGTAGGCGGTATAGAAATTGCATAACAACACCAAAAACCAGCAAAATTTATTTTTTGTTGGTTTTATTTTTTTTAATATGCCTCTTTCTCGTCAGAAAAAGGCATATCCACATACACTTATTTCTCGTCAGAAAAAGTATATGCTATAAATACACACGCTCTTTTCGTCAAAAGAGCATATCTATTTACTTTCTTTTCTTTTCTTTACTTTGTTTAAAAATGTTAACATTTTTCTTATTTTTGTTTACATTTTTACTGTTTCTGTGCACATCATGTATACATTTTTTTTATCATTGTTATCATTTTCCTAAAACAACACTACCACTCTTTTCAGAACAGTAACATCACCAAAGTACTCAGTCCACGTCCAACCCACCTCTTTACAAAACAGATTAGAAACAGATATGATAATATGATTTTTCCGCCTACCCCTGATATTCTATTATCCAACATAGGCTAAAACAGTTTTATAAATACTTTATACCATAGCAAAAGTATCAAAAAGTATCATTTTTTTCATATTATAAAAAACCAACAAAATCATATGCTTTGTTGGTTTTTATCTGCAAATAAAGTGATATTAATTTTTACTATATTTTTTTGTCAAAAACATCAAACCAAATGCTGATGCACTATATAGTATACTAGCTGTTATACAAGGATATAATGTTTTATTACTAAAATCATCAAAAGGTAATGCATTAGATAAAGTGTGTCTTATAAACACCAGTATAAACAGCACTGTACTAACTTTTATCAATAAATTATTGTACTTCGGAAATACATTGATAAGGCAAAATGTTGTCA
>CASUIT010000099.1 GCA_949455995.1 uncultured Clostridia bacterium | reverse complement strand
AAAAAGATTAAAAAATTTTTGATTTTTATCTTGACATTTTACCAGATGTCTTTCAGATATTTTAGTGCTTTTTCAGTATGAAATGAATATTGATCTGTAAGTTCTTTATATTTAAGTTTATCCACTATCTCCGATACTGTAGATAATGAATCTTTTACCTGCCATAATAAAGCAACAATATCGTCATCTGCAACTGGTCCAATTACTAAATCATATTTATTATCTACATTACATTCTAAACTATCCATATTTTTAAAACTTATATCTCTATTATTCAAAATAAATCTCGCCCATTCTTCTGATGGAATATTACTAAACTTTTTTATTCTAATGTTTTTATCTTGAAATATGCTTTCGTCCAACTCAAATACATTAACAACTGGCATTCCTATTTTCATTCTTTTTGTAGTTCTAATAGCCATAAATTCTGCTTGTTTTTGTATAGTAGTACAATAAAAGCCTTGTCCAAAATCTTTATATTTTCTACATTTACTAAAATCAACTTTATCTACTTTGGTATTTGAACCATGATACAAAATCACTGAATATTTCCTCCATTTCCCTTACACACTTGTATTAAATCTTCAACGGCATCATTTAAACTTACTGTATGCTCTGCCTCATAACATTCATTTAAAAATTCTAAACCTTTATATTTCTTTAAATAATTATATGCTTCTTGTCTACTTATTTTTTTTTGTTTAGCAAATTCATCTATACAAATAATTACATAGTTTAATACTTTTACTTCCTGTTTTGACATTACTTTCCCAACCTTTCCTTGTACATCCTTATTATACTATAACTTACATTGCTTTTTCAACAATTTTAAATAAATTCTAAAATAACTTGTTTTTAGTTGTTACTAGTCAGCCTGCTCTTATATTTTTTAGTGAGAAAGCTTAATATATTATTTTTGAAATACCGCGTAAGCGACCAAACGAGCCTTTGGCGAGTGCGATTGGAGCAACTTACAGACTAGTATATTTGATTCTGGAAGTTGCGACACACAAGGTATGAAAAAATCATATATTAAGCGTTCTCACAAGAAAACAAGTAATAAGGCTGACTAGTAACTTTAGTTTCTATCACAAAAGTAATTGTTACCATGCACAATTGCTATTAGGATAGATTTTTGATAATTTTAAAATCGATAATTTTAATCGATATGAATAATACTTATTCAGAAAATTTGTAATATATTTTTATTGTTTCTGAATCTATAATTTCTATTTTATTAACTAAAGTTATAATTATATTTCTATCTATGTTCTCAAAATCTGTGATACTTTTAATAATTTTCATTATTTCATCTTCTTTTGTATCTTCATAAGAATTTAATTGTTTTTCTAATTGCTTTATTCTTAATTTCAATTTTTCTTTTTCTTCTCTATATTCATTTGTTATCTTTATAAATTCTTCTGTTGTTAAAATTCCTTTTACTTTATCTTCATAACTACTTTTTATCATTTTATCTATTTCTTCAAATCTTCTGTCAAAAGCAAACTTCTGCTTATTTATTTTACTTTTTTCTTTTTGTAATGATTTTACCTCCTTTAAACTTATAATTTTGTTTTTATTTATTCTTTCTTTTGCTATAACTTTTAAATCATCTTTGACTGCTTTATTTAAAATACTTTCTTTAATGGCTACTCTAGAACAGTATTCTTTTCCATATCTATTATAAACACTACATATTGCTACCATATCATTTTCTAATCCTGTTTGTTTTTGAAATCTATATTTATTATGACATCTTGGACAATATAGTAATCCTGAAAGTAGATGTTCTTTACTTCCTTTTCGATGAACCTTATGAGTTTTCATATTTAATATACTTTGTGCTAAATCAAATTCTTCTTTAGATATAATTGCTTCATGTGCATTTTTTTGTATAATATGTTCACCTTCTGGTAATGTTATATATTTTTTAACTTTGTAACTTACCATTTCTCCTTTTCTTTGGATTAATTCCCCTATGTAAACTCTATTTCTTAAAATACTTTTTATCGTCTCATGCCCCCACAACCCTGTTAGTGTTTTACAGTGATACTTAGTAGTTCTTTGCTTATAAATAGATGGACATTCTATCTTTCTTTCATTTAATCTTCTGGCTATATAAGATAATCCATTCCCTTTATTGTATTCACTAAATATGTATCTGACAACATCTGCCACTTCTTCATCGATTACTAATTTTGTAATATCATTTGGATATTTTTTATAGCCATATGGTGCAAATGCTCCAATGAATTCTCCTTTTTCCGCTTTTGTTCTTTTGGCTGTTCTTACTTTTTTAGAAATATCTTTTGCATACATGTCATTTACTACTGATTTAAATGCTCCCATGTCATTATTTCCATTATTTTTTTCAAAAGTATCAATACCATCATTTACAGCTATATATCTTACTCTTTTAGCTGGAAAATATTTCTCTAAATAATATCCTGTATCTATGTAATCCCTTCCTAATCTTGACAAATCCTTTGTTATAACAAGATTTATTTTTCCTTTTTCTATGTCCTTCTTTAATCTAATAAAACCTGGTCTATTAAAATTTGTCCCTGTAAAACCATCATCTATGTATATATCTTCAAGCTCCCAATTTGTCTGATTTTTAACATACTTTGTTAAAAATTCCCTTTGATTAATAATACTTTCAGAATCTCCTATGTTCTCATCATCTCTTGATAATCTTAAATATATGGCAACTTTATAGTTAATCTCTTGGATTTGAATTGGTTGGTATGCAACATTATTTCTCTTTAATACTATTAGTTCTCTATTATCTACTTTGGTCATTTTCCTTATCTCCCTTCTTTTTTAATTAATAATAGAGTTGGTTGTTTCTAGTTTGTCCGATTGTAATTCCGTTTGAAATAGGTTGCAATAATATTTTGTAAAATATCTTATTATGATTTCCTTCACTTTTTCTTGCATAGTTTTTCCACTTTTTTCAAATTCTCTGTATACTTTCATTTTTATCACCTGTTTAACTATATTCATATTTTTTATTGCTATGAATGAATTTTTATTTTGTTTTTATATTAAAGGAAATTCTGTTTGGAATGTGTTTTGTTGTATAGAAAAAGAACTACTAACTTTAAAATTAGTAATTCTTTTGGGCTATTTTCATAACAGATTTTTAATTATTATTATCTTTCCATATTTTCTCCAGATCCACTTTTAATTGTATGATATTTCGGAAATTTTGTTAGAAATAGAAGTATATAAATTTTAATAATATCATTGTTTTTAATCTTAACAAAAAATCCTAAAATAACTTGCCTATCTCTTTATTATCCATTTAGCCAAACTCCTTCTTTTTCAATATTTTTATAAAATGCCATATATCCTTTCTTATTGTTATAATTTTCAATATTCTCTATAATTGGAGATAATAAAATGTCATATTCTAAGTCTAAATCATAACTGTAATCAATTACTTTCTTTTGTAATTCTCTTATTTTATCTTCTTCTAAATCAACTAATATCATAATGTCTATATCACTTGTTTCCCCATTTTTATCTTGTTCACCTCTTGCATAGAGCCATATAAAATTACTTGTTTTAAATTCTTATCTATCATTTTTAATAATCCATTTACATATTCTTCTAAAATATTCTTTCCCTCCTATCTTTTTGCTTACTATAAATAGTATAACATTTTTTATCTAATATCTCCACTTTTATTGAAAAATACCTTATCTTTCATAATCTTCTTATTTTCTATTATACTACAATTCACAGTAATTCTTTAATATTTTCGTAATTTTTAATAGAAAAAATGACTCCATTTTTTTACAGAAAAGGAACGGCTTGCATATCGTTCTTATACTGCTCAAAAATGAAGTTTTTAACTGTCTCACTTTCAATTTGTTAGCCTCATTGATAAGGCTCTATTTTTACTAGAAATACCAACCCTTTCAATTTCTGTCCCTAAGGCAATTGCGACCCAGTAGCAATTCCTTTTGTGATAGATTGCTAGAACAAATCGGAAAGCCTTAATATTAGCATAATTTCAAGTTTTTTCTTTGGCTTTCCGTTAATTGGTTCGTGTGCCAAATTTATGAAATAAATTTGTGTACAATGTATTTTATATATTAGAAAGTCAGCATGACTTTACTAATATATAAAAATTAAAAGCAGATAATCTATACTTCAAAAAACTATAACTGTATTCTATCCAATAAAAAATCCATTGCACTTATTTGCTTAATTCCATTAAAGTTATTTGTGTCATAGTCTAATGTAATTAAATATTTTTTATAATGATCTGATATTGTTTCTAGAGGTCTTAATTCTCTTTTTAAAGTTTCCTCATCTCTTACAGATAATGCAACCTGTATATATATATAATCATCTTCTGTTTCAACTACAAAATCAACTTCATTAACATCATTTTTTCCAATATATATCCTATAACCTTTTCGTTTTAATTCTAAAAATATAATATTTTCTAAAATATGTCCTAAATCTCTATTACGATTTTTTCCAAGCAAATAAGTTCTAAGTCCCAAATCAGACAAGTAATATTTTTCTTGCGTCTTTAATAATTGCTTTCCTTTTATATCAAATCTATTAACTTTATACATTATATAACTTTCTAATAAACTATTTAAATATTCTTCTATAGTATGAACAGAATTTTTTCTTCCATTTGATGCTAATGTATCACTTATTTTTTTTGTTGATACACTTGAACCTATATTGTCAAATAAAAACCTGCATATACTTTGTAATATCATAACATCATTTACTTTTTTTCTATTTATAACATCTTTTAATATTACTGTACTATATATAGTATCTAAATATTCTATTTTCTCATTTGAACTTTCTAAATTAGTTAAATATGGAAAACCACCATATATACTATATTCATTATATTTTTTTAATTCATCTTCTTCTCCATAATAACTTAAATATTCTTTAAAAGATAATGGTAACACATGTATTTGTATATATCTTCCTGTTAAATATGTTGCAAGTTCACCAGATAACATATAAGAGTTTGAACCTGTTATATATATATCTAAATATTCTCTTAAAAATAAACTATCTATACATTTTTGAAATCCATCTACATTTTGAATTTCATCTAAAAATATATAATTCATATTTTTTTTATCTGTTTTATCTATTATATAATCATGTAATTTCTGTGAATCTAATAATTCATTATTACTATTATCTTCAAAATTTATAGATATAATATTTTTTTCCAATACTCCACTTTCAATTAATTCTTTTTTAAATTGATTTAAAATTGTAGATTTTCCTGAGCGTCTTATACCTGTTAACACTTTTATTATTCTTTTATCTTTATATGAATTTAATTTATTTATATATTGTTCACGATATATAATTTTATCTTTCATTTTCATCACCTAAGTAAATTATAATTCTATTTTATATTTTTGTCAAGTTTTTGCTGAAACGAGCAAAAACTTTTACTCTATGTAAATTGGAAGTAGTATTTCCATTAATTCTTGCAATTTTTTTCCTTCGTGTAAAAAAGTTCTTGTTACATTCATGTCCACCTCTTTCTTTTTAAATGTATATGTCCCAACATATAATTTATTACTTCAAAACAGGCATAGAATTAATCTATACCTGTTACAACCAATCAAAAAAGAGTCTAGCTTTTTTGCTAAACTCC
>CASUIT010000098.1 GCA_949455995.1 uncultured Clostridia bacterium | reverse complement strand
TTAACTTTAAGGGTAAACCACGGGCTATGCCCGTGGTAACGGAAAGCTTATAGCGATGAGCAAAGTAACAAAAATACCCACTCTAAACATGATATAATATTTAAAGTTTGACGGCTAAAAATATTAATTATGAGAGGAGTGGGACGTATGAAAAGTCCATACACAGATAGTTTAGCACACACAACATGGGAATGCAAGTATCATATAGTGTTTGCACCAAAATTTAGAAGAAAAGAAATATACGGAAAATTGAAACAAGAGATAGGGATGATATTGAGAGAATTATGCAGAAGAAAAGAGGTAGAAATAATAAATGCAGAGGCATGTCCAGACCATATACATATGTATGTGAGCATACCACCAAAATTGTGTATATCATCATTTATGGGATATTTAAAGGGAAAAAGTACATTAATAATATTTGAAAGACATGCAAATTTAAAATATAAATATGGAAATAGAGCATTCTGGTGTACAGGATATTATGTGAGTACAGTTGGGAATAACAAGTCAGCAGTATATAGGTATGTTGAAAATCAATTGAAAGAAGATATGATGTCAGATCAATTAACAATAAAAGAATATAAAGACCCTTTTAAGGGTGGTAAGTAGTAAGAACGCGAAAGTCATGGCGTAAAGCCGTCAAACGAAACCGCTTTAGCGGTAGCTTGTAACAAGGCCTTATAGGCCTATATGAAAATCCACGGGTAGAACCCGTGGATTGTTATAGACAACTAAAATTTGAAAATGTTCATAATAACAAGCCTGCCTACATATAAAATGACATGAATAGTAATACTGTCACCATCTTGTAGAATTCCATCAAAAATTAATGTAATAGTGAGGAACAACAAAGTACAGCTAGATAGAATAGAATTCCATGATGATTCTAATGCTACTGCTTGCAATACTAGTGAGCTACACATAAGTATGAAAGAAACCAACAAACTTATGTCCCGAAAAAATTTCATCATTTTCTCATTGTCCATAAAATACCTCCAAATTTTTTTGTGTAAACCAAACGGTTTAGTATAATAAAATTACACCATACTTTACATAAAAAACAAATTTGTTTTTTTCCTATTCCTTTAAAAAATCAACTAATTTTTATATTACTATATATTATTTTATCTATTAAAATATAGAAGATAAAATATAAATGGAACGGCAGAGGAATTTAATTATGGTGCTACTAAAAAGTTTTTACATATACCTAAAAATAAAAGAAAGACATTTACATGTGACAATGGAAGCGAATTTGCAGAACATATAGAACTTAGTAAAATATTAGAATTAAAAACATATTTTACTGATAAACATACATGGCTTAATGTTAGTCCTAAGTGGGGAAAAAACCGTGATAAATTGCTTGAGATACAAAGCAGAATAAGCTGGTTGCGGAAAAAGTTCTGAAGGGGAGAGAGCATGGGAAACTGTGCTCTTTCCTTGTTAATTTTAGATAAGTTCAGATAGTGTAATTTTTTTTAAATTATATACATTTAATGAGAAATATGTAAAAATATATATGCAGTTGATTATCGAATTATTTTTTTTGAGCTAAATGTGGGAGGAATACTATTAAAGCTTGTATATAAATTTATATGAAATCTTGCAAAATAGTGTCTATAAAGAAGCAATTGATAGTGAGGAATTGAAAGAGAACTATTTGGTATTTTCTGATGAAAGAATTGGAGAACATACAAAAGAAGAATTAGAAAAGTATGCAGAACTATTACAAGAGCATTTTTATACAGATGGAATTATAAATTGCCCATATATGAAAACGAAAATATGATAGGTAGTTTAACATTATTCACATCATCTAAAATTATGGAAATAGATGTAGCAGAACAAAACAAAGTCGCATTATATCTTTTAATAGTATAAATTATTAAAATAAAAAGTTTTTTTAAAAATATATTGAAATCAAAACAAAAGTTTGGTAAAATACTTTTGAAAGAAATATGTAGTAAATTGTTGTTAAAATTTATATTTTGTGATATAAAATAAATAATTAGTATAAAGGAGAATTTTTATGAATCCAATAATAAAATGGGCTGGTGGAAAAGAAAAAGAATTACCATATATAAAAGAAAATTTGCCAAGTAATATAAAGCGATATATAGAGCCTTTCATTGGTGGAGGAGCAGTTTATTTTAATTTAAGTATAAAAAAATCGATTATCAATGATAAATCGGAAGAATTAATTAATTTGTATAGATGTATAAAAAATAATGATAAAGAATTTTTTAGTAACTTAAAAGCGATATATAAGAATTGGATATTACTAGAAAAAGTAGTTGAAAACAATTCTATTGAATTATTGAAGATATATAGAGATTATGGTAAAGACCTTAGTACTAATAGTGAAATTAAGAATATTAAAACTAAATTTAATGATAAAATATATGCTTTTGTAATAAAACATGCAGAAGAGTTCAATGGAATACTATCAGCTGATTTTAATATAGAAATAGATAATTTCATAAATGAAATAGTAAAAAACTTAATATCAAAGATGAATAGAATGTTAAAAATTGAAAAACAAAGAAAACAAATGAGTCAAAAAGATACACTTGACAATATTGAATGTGCATTTAAAAGTGCGTTTTATATGCATTTTAGACATTTGTATAATGAGGCAGAAAAATTAAATATTAATACATCTTTTTATACAGCAATATTTTACTTTATTAGAGAATTCTGTTATGCTTCAATGTTTAGATATAATAAAAATGGAAAATTTAATGTACCATATGGAGGAATAAGTTATAATAGAAAAGAATTTAGAAAAAAGATAGAATATTTGGATTCTAAAGCAATAAAAGAATATATGGAGCAAACTCAAATATATTGTGATGATTTTGAAGTATTGCTTAAAGATGTAAAACCTAAAAAAGGCGACTTTATATTTTTAGACCCACCATATGATACAGAGTTCTCTACATATGCTAAAAATGAATTTGCAAAGAAAGATCAAGTAAGGCTATGTGAATATTTAAAAAATACTAAAGCTAATATAATGCTAATTATAAAAAATACAGAATTTATTTATAATTTATATAACACAAAAGAATTCAAAATAAAAACATTTGATAAAAAATATCTAGTAAGTTTTCAAAATAGAAATGATAAAAATGTAGAGCATTTATTGATAACCAACTATTAGGGGGAATTATGGAAAAATTAAAAAGAAAAGCAATTCATGAAATAATAGATAGTAGCATAAAAAGTTTTGCAGATGGATTTAAAGTAAGACATATTAAAGAAGTAGAGGATCCAAACGGAGTAATTAACTCTAAAAAGAATAATGTTTTTATAGCAGAGCTTGGAGAAGAATTTATGTTTTATTCAGCATTTGTTAGATCATTTGATTCAAGTTTTGGAAATGTGTTAGAAAATGTGGGAAATGCAATTGCGAAATTATCATATGAAGTCAATGGTAGAATTGAATCTTATTTGTTACCACAACAAACACAACATATTGATTACTTAATGACAGTATACAATGATCATGTACCACCAAAAAAGGAAGATTATGAGAACTTTTCTTGGGTAAAGCCTAGAGATATAACTAGCTATATGACTAGTCACGAAACAGATAATTATTTTTATAGTCCTGAAAAAAGAGAGCATTATATAATAGAGCTAAAAGCAGGTGGAGATTTAGATAATAAGAAGTCTAAAGCTGAAAAAATAGAATTATTAAGAGAATATTTTTTATTAAAAAATAAGCTAGAAAATAGTAATGAAAAGATAAAGGTTTTATTTGCAACAGCTTATAATAAATTTGGAGAAGGAAACGATTGGAAGCAAAATCAAGTAAGACAATACTTTGATAAAAAAGAACTATTAATTGGGAAAGATTATTGGAATTTTGTATGTGATGATGAAAAAGGTTTTGAAATTGTTTTTGAGCAATATAGGAAAAGTGCTAATTATATAAAAGAGGCAATTGCTAATATAAAAGCTTTGTATTTTTAATACAAATAAAAACAGTAAGTAATATAGCTTGTGAATATATAATTACTTCTGATAAGTAATTTTTTGAAACAATAGGCGAAAAAAGAAGCACTTATGTGATAGAAATTATTTTTTATTTACATAACTTTACAAAAATGTAAATTAGTGATATAATAAGTGCGTTGTTTATATATAAAGATGAAGAATTTATTTCTTGATTGAGACACATATACAGAATTTGGAATGTGTAAATAATTTAGAATGGTTCTTCTACTAAATGCACAATAAGCAAAAAAATAACAGGAGGAATGCACAAAATGATGTCAGATGGAAAAAGAGTGAGACGGAAAGATGTAATAACAAGAAAAGAGGAAAACTCAGTTACAAAAAAAATATTTGGTGAGTTTAACAAAGTTTTTGTTAGTGGCAGAGTTGAGACTGACTTTGAATACAGTCATCAATTTGGATGGGAGAAGTTCTATTGCACGAGACTATTAGTAGAAAGGAAAAGTGGAGAAATAGATTTTATTCCACTAATTGTATCCGAGTTATTGCTAGAAGATAAGGCGATAAAAGGAAAGTGGCTTGAAGTAGCAGGGCAGTTGAGAACTCATAAGAAATTAGGTGAAGATGGTAAAAAACATTTGAATGTATTTTTATTTGCAGCAGAAATAAAAGTCTATAAAGAAGAATTTGAATTGGAAGAAGTTGCAAATTCAAACCAAATTTACTTAGAGGGGTATCTTTGTAAGTTACCAGTATATAGAACCCCTATAGGAAGAGAAATAACAACTATTCTCATTATAGTAAATAGAGCTCATAGTGGTTCTGATTGTATCCCCTGCATTATTTGGGGCAGGTGGGCTAGATGGGCAAGAGACTTTGAAATTGGAACTAAAGTACAACTCTATGGAAGAGTTCAGAGTAGAATCAATTTTAATCAAGGGAATCCAAGGGAAATTTGTGAAGTATCAGTAATGAGAATAAATAAACTCTAATTTAAGTCTGTTAGTAGAAGAAAAGAAAGAGGAGCAAATTAAAAATGCTCCTCTTTCTTATTGTATAAGAAAAATCAATTTTCCAAATTATATATTTAGGTTCTATTGATCATATAAGGGAGATAAAACAACACCATATGAAGTTAATAAAGCAATTGAAAAACAATGCAAAAATTCTTATTTTGCAATAATTGAAGATATCTTTCATAGTGGACTCACAGACAAAAGGATAAAAAATAGCAATTCAATATAGATTAAGATTCTTGCAAATAAAAAAATAAAGAGAAAGTAACACAGTAACAAAAAAATCACAAAAATATGTTTGACATTATTTTGTTTGTATGATATGATAAGAAAAAATGTAAAAATGGAGTGATAAAAATGCCAAGAAAAAGACCAGAATTAAATAAAAGAGAAAAATCCATATTAAAATTTATTGAAAAACAAATTATGACACAAGGATACCCACCATCTGTAAGAGAAATAGGAAAAGCAGTAGGGTTAAGTTCAACCGCAACCGTACATGGATATTTAGCCAAATTAGACGAAAAAGGGTATATAAAAAAGCAAGACAAAAAAGGAAGAACCCTAAGATTATTAAAAGGAGGATCTGGAGAAACGAAGAAAACATCAAGCAAAGATTTCTATACCCAAAAAGAGCTAGTAGAAGTACCAATAATAGGAAAGATTACAGCAGGAGAACCCATTTTAGCAGTTGAAAATGTAACAGACACATTTCCAATACCAGTAGACTTTGTAGGAAATTCTGAAAGTTTTATGCTTACTGTTAGAGGAGAAAGCATGATAGAAGCAGGAATATTAGATGGAGACTATATATTA
>CASUIT010000097.1 GCA_949455995.1 uncultured Clostridia bacterium | reverse complement strand
CAAGTTATCAATCGGAAGGAAATCCGATTTACACAACTTTTACGATAGTCTCAAATATTTAATATGTTTGATAAGAAGTTTTGAAATATCACTGAAATATCAAAATTCGACATTACACACTTTATTTTACATACCCAAAACTATGTAAATAGTGTTTGCTGTTTTGCTTTAATATATAATCTTAAATATATTGTTCTTACAATTCTGTCAATACCACATACAATGGATAAACCAACTAGTCCAATATTATATTTATATATTATATAACATAGTGGAACTCTTACACATATTCCACCTATAAATGCTTTCATTCTGATAGACTTTGTATTTTTATTAGCTGACAGATAAGCTCTATAATTACATACTGCTATTGTAGCTATAAAATCTATCGAATATAGCCAAATATATGGGGTACATTTATTCCAAGGAACAGATCGTCCTAAAATAAACCATAAAGGATATATGAATATTGGGATAAATAATGTAGCAAAAATAATTCCATAAATTTCAATCTTATCTGCTTTCGCTAATATATTTTGTTTTTCATTTTCTATATCATTTGAATATTCAACTAATAATCCAGAATAGTATCCTTCACTTATTTCGCATAATGTATCAATGATTAATGAGCAGATACAATGTATGGCATAAATATTTGTTCCAAATAAACTAGCTATATGAGTATAATATATATTTACTATCCTTTGTATAATTTTATTAAAAATTAAATCTTTTGCAAAGTATAAAATTTGTTTTATATAATCAAAAGATATTTTAAAAAATTTATATTTAGAAAAAATTAATAATAATGCAGTATTTATTAAAGAAGAAACTATTGTTGCGACATATATTCCAATTTCATTATATCCAAGTTGTACACTTAAAAAATCCCCTAATATATTTATTATAGATGATATTACTGTTGCAATCCATATCTTATTTGTTTTAGTATCAATTTTTAGTATGTTTTTAGGAATATATCCAATTGAATGTATTGGTAATTGAATAGCTTTTAGTTTTAATAGTATTGACAATATTTCACGGGCATTTTCTTCTAAATCATATATATATGTAATTTGTCTTGAAAAAGTAAAAAGTACTATGGAAATTATACAGAACTGACTATCTCTATAAACATAGCTGAATTATTTATTTTTTTTGAGTTTTCTTTATCTCTTGCTAATATAATTGTGTGTGAATTTCCTAGACAACCTTGAATTGTATTTATATCCCAATTTAATGTCATAAAAGAAGAGAATACAATGACAGCCGTTTTTCCAATTGAATTTGATATAGATCTATCGATTGTTACTAATAATGTATTTGTAAATTCTATAAATATATAGGGCAAAACAAATATAAATGTTTTCATTATTTCTTTAAATGTTATTTTTTTGTTCACTGGTTACTCCTTTATAATTTTTAGTAGATTATTTGAATAAAATTATACTATAATTATTTAGAATTTGCCATAATAATGTTGAAATATGTAAATTTTATTATAAATTTGTTGCAATTTATAAAAATTATGATATACTTTAATAAATTTATACAAACTTTTTCGATGGTCTATACACATTATGATAGTCATTGCTACTAATCTATAGATATAGAAAAAAACTTGTAAGTACTAAAAAATAAGTATTACAAGTTTTTTTATTAAAGTAATGCAATAGAAATTTAATTTTTTTTGTGTTCTTGTTGAGTTTCACTTTTGGCAGTTTTTTTGTTATCAGATATTATTTCTTTCATAGCACCTAATGAACTTAAAGCACTAGTTGCTTCAAATGGTATAAAAACCTTATTGGCATCACCTTTGGCAACTTCTTCTAAAGCTTCTAAAGATTTTAATTGGACTAATCTATCATTAGGATCAGCATTTTTCATAGCATTGTAGACCATTTCAATTTCTTTTGCTTTGGCATGTGCTACTTCTTTAATAGCTTGTGCTTCACCAGCAGCTCTTCTAATTCTTGCTTCTTTGTCTGCTTCTGCTTCTAAAATAGCAGCTTGTTTTTTACCCTCTGCAATTGTGATTGCAGATTGTCTTTGTGCTTCAGATTCTAAAATTAAAGCTCTTTTATTTCTTTCCGCATTCATTTCTTTTTCCATTGCATCACGAATATCAGCTGGTGGGGTAATATCTTTTATTTCTACACGATCAATTTTACAACCCCATTTATCGGTTGCTTCATCAAGAACTACTCTTAGCTGATTATTGATACCATCTCTAGAACTAAATGTTTCATCTAAATCCATTTTACCAATAATATCACGAATTGTTGTAATAGCAAGATATTCAATACCTTTTTTTAAACTTTGAATTTCATAAACTGCTTTGGCAGGATCGGTTATTTGATAAAATACAACAGTATCAATGGTAATGGTAACATTATCTTTTGTAATAACACCTTGAGGTGGAACATCCATTGTTTGTTGTTTTAAACTAACAACACTTCTTACATGGTCGAAAAATGGAATGATAATAGTAAGACCAGCATCAGCTACTTTGTAAAATTTACCTAATCTTTCGATGATGTATACTTCAGATTGTTTAACAATTTTAATAGACATAAATGCTATTATTAAAATAATAATTAGTAAAAATAATAAAAACCACATATTTTTTCCTCCTTTAAAATTTTATATATGGATAATCTTATGTATGTTATTTTTTAAATGGGTGTAACAATTGCTTTAACCCCTTTAATTTCTTTAATTTTTACTTTAGTACCTTTAGGAATATTTATATTGTTTATCCCGAGTGGCAGACCAAATTTCTCCATCTACTTTTACTTGACCGAGTTGAATTAATAGAATCAATTTCTTTTGTGACAATTCCAATTTTACCTACTGTTGAATATACGTTTGTTTGAATGGTATTTTTTGTGTTAATAATTTTTTTTACAAAGGGCTTGGTTGCAAAAATTAAAATAGCAGAAGAGACAACAAATACAGATGTTTGAATAATAATATTGTCAGTAAAAAAGCTAACAATCATAGCAAGTAGACTACCAATAGAAAGCCAAAAGATTAAAAAACCTACTGTTATAATTTCAATAATTAAACAGATACCAGCAATAATTAGCCATATTTGCCACATATTTTTTCCTCCTTGAAAATAGATAAACTATTACTATTATATCATATATTGGTAAGAAAAGAAATAGTTTTATGTAAAAAGTTTCATATAAAAGTTAGTCAATAAAAACTTTGAGTATTTGTGGAATGAATAAAATAAAAAAAAATGCACATAACAATAAAAAGGAGAGTGCATTTTATGGATAGAAAAAGAGAAGAAAAAGAAAAACAAGTAGAAAATGCGATAGCAGAAGTAGGAGAAGATGCTACCAAATATGGAGAATTTATCTCATCCTATTTTGCTTGGGTATCATTACCAGAGCAAAAGAAAAAAGTAGAAGAATTGCAAGATATCACAAAAGAAAAAAAGGAATAAGGTAGAATTAAAAGAAAAATAATAAAAAAAAGAGAAAAAACAAGAAAATAATATAAATATGAAACGAAAAAGAAGAAAAAGGTCAAAGAAAGTCAAAAAAAGTTCTTGAAAAAAGAAAAAAAAAGAGTATAATCATATATAGGTCAAAGAAAGTCAAAATCAAAAATATAAATTACTAAAACTAAAAAATACCAAGGAAGGAGAAAAATCCCCAAAATGAGAATGTCCGATATCATTGAAGAATTTATCAAAGAGCTATTTAGCAAAACAGACATGATAGAAATACAAAGAAATGAACTAGCAGAACAATTCAATTGTGTACCATCTCAAATAAACTATGTCATAGCAACCAGATTTAAGCCATCACAAGGTTATTATGTAGAAAGTAGAAGAGGAGGAGGCGGTCATATCACAATAAAAAAAGTAAACAACACAAAATCTGATTATATCATGCATATTATAAATAATATAGGAAATCAAATCACATCCAATGAAATAGATATATTACTCAGTGATTTTTTAACCTATGAAATAATAGAAGAAAAAGAAGCAAAACTATTAAAAGTGGCAACCAGTGATAATGTATTACAATTAGAAAAAAAAATAAAAGATCAAGTAAGAGCTAGAATCTTAAAAAACATGTTACTTAACTTAGAATAAAAAGGAGGAAAATAAAATGTTATGTGATAATTGTGGAAGAAGAGAAGCCAATGTAAAATATTCAGAAAATATAAATGGGAGAAAAAAATTCTTAAATCTATGTGAAGAATGTAGTAAAAAACTAGGAATTAACCACATAGGATTTAATATGCCAATTGACTTTTCTAGTTTCTTTGGAGAATTAATAGAAGATTTTGCAACACCAGAATTTATGCCATTATTAAAAGAAATGAAAGCATTAAAATGTGAAAGCTGTGGTTATACATTTGAAGAAATAGCAAATACTGGAAAGCTAGGATGTGGGAACTGTTACGAAGTATTTGAAGAAAGACTAGACCCAATTATTCGAAGAATACAAGGTGCCAATCATCATATTGGAAGAATTGGGAAAATAATCGATAACAAAATAAACCAAAAAATAGAAAAACAACCCAATAAAAAGGAAAATAAATCCGAAGAAAGTAAAAAAGAAAATCAACTAGAAAAACTACAACAAGAATTAAAGCAAGCAATTAAAGAAGAAAGATACGAAGAGGCAGCAAAAATAAGAGATGAAATCAAAAAGCAAGAAAAATAGATAATATATAATGAGACAAAAAAGACCTGTCCCTAATGTCTCATTTTAAGGAGGAAAGAAAATGAATTGGTATTTACAAAGTAGTGAAAATTCAGATGTAGCAATAAGTACAAGAATTAGACTAGCTAGAAATTTGCAAGGAATACCATTTAAGGTAACAAAAGAGCAAAATATAAAAACAATGGAAGATAAAATAAAAGAAAATTTATACAATATTGGATATGGATTAAAATTATTTCGATTAAGAGACATGGATGATATTACAAAAATGAGTTTAGTGGAGAAAAATTTAATTAGTCCTGATTTTGTATTGAATAAAAATGAAATAGGTAGAATTTTAATAAATGATGAAGAAAATATTTGTATTATGATAGGGAATGAAGATCATTTAGAAATACAAGTTTTTAATACTGGGTTAGATTTAGAAAATATTCTAAATCTAGCAATAGAAATAGATGAAAAAATAGGAGAAATTTTAGGTTATGCCATTAGTAAAAGATATGGTTATTTAACAGCATGTCCTAATAATGTGGGAACAGGACTAAGAGCATCAGTAATGGTACATCTTCCAGCATTATCGAAAACTAAGAATACTAAAAAAGTGTTAGAAGCCATTCATAGCTTTGGTATTCATATTAGAGGAGTATATGGAGAAAATACAGAAAGCACAGGAGATATGTATCAGATTTCTAATCAACAAACACTAGGTGTAACAGAAAAAGAAATTGTACAAAATTTACATGTTATTGTTGAAAAGATAATGAAACAAGAAAGACAAGCAAGAAAAATCTTAGCAAAAGATGACATTTCATTAGAAGATATGGTTTATAGAAGCTATGGAATATTACGTCATTGTAAAAAGATTTCTTCAGAGGAAACTAGAAATTTATTATCTAATATTAAGTTAGGAACTGATTTAGGAATTTTAAAGGAATTGACCGATTTAAAAGTACAAAAATTGTATCTATATACAAAACCAGCTAATTTACAAAAATATATGGGTCAGCAGTATGAAGCAATAGAAAGAGACATAAAAAGAGCAGAAGTGATTTCACAAATTCTAACACAGGAAGAAAGGCAATAAAAATACCCCCAAAAAGGAGGGGGTTA
>CASUIT010000096.1 GCA_949455995.1 uncultured Clostridia bacterium | reverse complement strand
CATAGGTTTTGTATTGCCACAAAACCGACAGCTTACGCTGAAAGGGGAAAAACTCCCCCTATAACCCCTTATCTTATGAAAAAAAAATAAAAGAAATTGAGTGTAAAATTGAATAAAAATCAATAATTTTTAAGAAAGATTTTATAAAAAATGGAGCGAAAATTTATCAAAAAGGAAGTGAAAAATTATGAGAAATAGAACAATAGGAATAAATGTTAGAGTGAGTGAAAATGAGAAGAAAAAATTACAAAGAAATGCTAAAAAGAGTAACTTAAATTTATCATCTTATTTAAGAAAATCTGGATTACAAAAAGAAATTTATTCAATACCAGATGAAGAACTTCGTAAAGTTTACAATGGAATTGTTGAATTAAAAAATGAATTTCCTTATATGAGTGATGAAGAAATAAAAGATAAAATAACAAAAATGCAAAGTGATTTTCTTGATATTTATAATTATAAAAAACGGAGATGATGTGAGTGGCAACAACAAAAATATGGGCAATTAAAGATAGCATATCTCGTGTAATAAGCTATGCAAAAAATCCAGAAAAAACAACATTTTCAGATTTAAAACAAGTATTAAAATATGCAGAAAATGATGAGAAAACTATTGATAAAAACGAAAAAACTATATATGTAATTGGAGTAAATTGTAAAGCAGAAACAGCCTATGAAGAAATGTGGGCAGTACAAAATAGGTTTGACAAATGCACAGGAAATATTGCTTATCACGCATATCAAAGTTTTAAAACAGGAGAAGTGTCGCCAGAATTAGCACATAAAATTGGAGTAAAACTAGCAGAAAGAATGTGGAGTGAATATCAAGTAGTGGTTGCAACACATTTTAATACTGGCACATATCATAATCATTTTGTGGTAAATTCCGTTAATATGTTTACAGGAAAGAAATTTAACTGTAATAAGGGTGCATATTATCATTTTAGAGAGTTATCAGATGAATTGTGTAGAGAATATGGGCTAACAGTAATTGAAAAAACAACAGGAAAGACACCAAGAAGTATATATTTTGCAGAAAAACGAGGAGAGCCAACAAAGTATAATGTAATAAGACAAGCTATTGATGAGACAATGGAAATGTGCATAAATTATGGACAATTTAAAAAGATAATGCTTAAAAAAGGCTATATTATCAATGATGACTATAACAGAAAATATCCAACGATTCGTTCCATAAATGATAAAAAAGCAGTAAGGATGTATCATTTAGGAGAACAGTATTTGCCAAAGAACATTGCAAACAAAGTTGAGCACAATCCATATTATTATCAAAATAGATATATGCAATTTATACACCCTAAAAAGAAAAAACAAAAATATAAAGTTTACAAATATAAAGGAAAATTCAAAGACATTAGTAAAATGAGTGGAATTGATGTATTATTTTTATTACTATTTCATTTATTAGGACTATTACCAAAACAAGAGAACTATCAACCACTATCTCCAGAAATGAAACAAGAAGTAAGAAAAATGGAACGATATGCTAATGAAATTAGACTTATAGTAACTCAAAAACTCAAAACAATAGAAGATGTAAAAAGCTATATTTCACAGACTGAAAAAGATATTGAGAGTGTTACTAATTTAAGGCAAAAATACAGAAATAAGCTAAGAAATTGTAAAGAAGATAAATTAATACAAGAATACAAAGAAAAGAGAAATAAATGCACTACAATTCTAAATAAGTACAGAAAAAATCTAAAAACAGCAAAGTATATTTTAGAAGATACACCAAAGGTTAAAGAAGTAATTAAAATTGAAATGCGAATGAAAAATGGACAAGAAGATATTACTAAAACAAAGAAAAAAGATAGAAATGCAAGATAAGAATATTAGAGGTTGTTATATAGCAAAGTAACAACCTTTTGTGTTTTTAGTATAAAAGCTATTGTGATAGTTATAAGAATTTGTTATAATGCTTTCAGTAAAGTAGGTGATAAAAATCAAAAGAAGGCTTAATATATTCATTGATGAAAGTGGAGATTTTGGATTTGCAGAAGGAAGTTCTGAGTTATATGGAGTTTCTTTTACAATTCACGAGAGTGATAATTCAATAATAAATGATTTAGAATATTTAAATAATAGATTGAAAAAAGCTGATTATGACGGAATGATACATCTTGCTGACTTAATTGCAAGACGTGGAGATTATGCACATTTTGATCTTAAACAAAGACAAGATATATTTTGGTCAATATTTTTCTTTTCAAAAAGAGTAAAAGTAAAGATACATACCATTATAGTAGATAAACGATTTAAAAATAATAAAACACAACTAAATAGAGAATTGGCGAGTGGAATAAATAACTTTTTTAATTCAATATCAGACTATATGAATGAATTTGAAAAAGTTGTAGTTTATTATGATAATGGACAAGATGCACTAGGTGCTATTATAGATACATTATTACTTAATAAAACTAATGTTGAACATAGAATAGAGTTTAATCATAAAGAAAAAAGATTATTCCAAGTATCAGATATGCTAACATTTGTAGATAAAATAGTGTATAAACATCAAAATAATATGCCAATGACAAAAGCAGAAAAATATTTCTTTAGTGTAAAAGATATTTTAGGAATCATTAGACAACTAAAACCGAAAAGATGGTATAAATAAAAAGCTATTCGTTATGAATAGCTTTTTGCGACGCTCTGCGTCTACACGGGTTTGGTCCTTGTGAGACCAAAGTAAATAATATTATTTATAATATATATTATTCATCTTTATAATTGAATTATACACTAAATTTTTAAAAAAGTATACAGTTTTTTTAAAAAAATTGAAAAAACTCATAAATTATGATATATTGAAACTATAATAGATGGGAGGAAAAAATGAGCAAAGAAATAGTAATTATAACAGGTGGAGCAAGTCGGACTAGGCTTAGAACTTGTAAAACAATTTATCAAAAAGAATTATTTTGTTGTAATATAGATAGAGCTTTTGAAAAAATGAAAGTATTAAATAATACATATAAAGATAACTATAAAGGCTTTATAGGAGATATTTCAGATAATGAATTTGTTAAAAATGTTATTAATGAAATATCAAATTTAGGAAATATAAACATACTAATTAATAATGCAGGAGAGCCATCATTTAAGTTACCTACAAAATATGAAAAAGAAGATATAGACAAATGTTTTAAAGGTTTGCAAGGTATGATTTTATTTTCAACGGAAACTTTAAAAGCAAAAGAAGAAAAGTACTTAAAAATCGTAAATATAATGTCTTCTGCTGCACTAAGAGGAAACAAACAAGAAGCGGTATATTGTGCTACTAAATGGGGAGAAAGAGGATATACAGAAAGTTTGAAAGTTGCTTATAAAGGTACAAGCGTAAAAGTAATAGGAGTATATCCAGGAGGAATAAACACAGAGTTTTATAAGAATAGCAGAGACTATGTATCAGAAGAAAAACAATCTACATTTATGAAACCTTATGATGTTGCTAAAACAATCATAGATAATGTTACAAATGATACTAATTTAACAATTGCAGATATTATAATTGAAAGAAATTAATAGGAGAAAAATAAGCAATTATGGAAGATATGAAATTAAAAGATATAGGCATAGACAAATTTGAAAAAGATGTATATTTATATTATTTAAAGATATTTCCAGAAGATGAAAGAAAACCATTAGAACTATTACAATCGTCTTATGAAAAGCACTACACAAGAATTATAGAAATTTTATACAAAAATGAAATAATTGGATTTATGATATTAAATAAAGTTAAAGATAAAGGATATGCTGTTTTAGATTATTTAGCTATACTACCACAATATAGAAATAACAAATTTGGTACTAAAGCATTACAAATTTTATTAGAACAAGAAAAAGAAAATAGTGGCATTTTTATAGAGATTGAAAAAGTTGGATTAGGCAAAGATATAGAAGAAAATTTATTAAGAGAAAAGAGAAAGAATTTCTATGAAAAAGTAGGCTTTAAAAAATTAAATTTTGATTTATTTTTATTTGATGTTGTATATACACCTTATTTATTCTCTAATAGAGAAGATGATGAATACATGATTATTGATGAAATATTAAATATTTATGAAGCAATATCAGGAAAAGAGAGAATAGAACAAAATTGCAAAATAATAAAGAAGTTAAGATTTGAAGAAATAAGCAAAGATAATATAAAAGTAGTAGCAAAGTTACAATATGAGATTTTTCCTAATTCAAGTGCATATTCAGTATATAAATCGAAAATCACAGGAGAAAGAAAGGATTTATATATAGGGTACATAGCTTATATGGGAGATAAACCAATTGGAGTAACAGGAATTTATGAAATTCCAGAATATTCAGATACGGTATGGTTAAGTTGGTTTGGAATAAAGAAAGAATATCGAAAATTAGGATATGGAAAACAAATACTAGATTATACAATTGAAATGGCAAAGACTCTGAATAAAAAATATTTGAGACTATATACTTTTGAAATTTGGAATAGTGAAGCACAGGCATTTTACAAAAGAAATATGGATTTAGGGGAATATTATTATAATGAAAAAGAACATAAAGACATATTTGAGGGTAAACCAAAGATATTTAGTATCAGTTTATGTGATGAAAAAGTAGAATTATGGAATGACAAGTTTATAAATATATCAGAAGATGAAGATTCCCACGAAAAAAGTGTA
Organism: uncultured Clostridia bacterium; assembly: GCA_949455995.1. Taxonomy (GTDB): domain Bacteria; phylum Bacillota; class Clostridia; order TANB77; family CAG-508; genus CAG-269. The sequence goes on along the minus strand of CASUIT010000096.1, from coordinate 1,221 downwards.
ATAATGATGAAAGAAGATGGAATTATAGATTGATAAAGGAATGAAATGAATGGAAGAAATTGAAATAAAGAAAATAACTGAAATAAATGAAAATAATCTTAATAAAATAACAGAGTGGATGTATGAGTGGTGGGGAAAAGATGAAATGCATACATTTGAACAAGTAAAAGAGTTTATTAAATATAGTTTACAAGAAAGTAGACTACCACAAACTTATGGAGCATTTATAAATAATGAAATTGTAGGTATGTATCAATTTTCTTATGAAGATTTATTTGTTAGACCTGATATATATCCATGGCTTGCAAATGTATATGTAGATGAAAAATATAGAAATATAGGAATTTGTAGAAAACTAATGGAAAGTGTAAAAGCAAATGCAAGAAACAATATAAATTCTAATGAATTGTGGTTATTTACAAAACATATAAATTTATATGAAAAGTTTGGTTGGAAATATATTTCTGATATTGACACATACAATAAAGAACAAAGAACACAAAGATTATATAAATTAAAATTGATTTAAACAAAATTAAAATTTCAAAAGGTATTGCCAAACTTTAAAATTTATGTTAAATTAAAAATATAGTGATAGACAAAAAAACACCGATGAGGGTTACATTTCTTTAAAACTATTGCTATAACTAATTTTGAAACGGATAATAGAGTGCTTTTATGCAAGGCATTTTTCGCATACGTCCTTCGCTAAGGCACCAACGACGTATCTGTTCGAACTTTTTATAGAACAGAGAGATACAAATATCATTCTGAAAAGGATGGTATTTTTTTGTTGCAAAATTGCCATCCCAAAAGGAAAGGATGGTGCGAAAAATGAAGATAATTAAGCAAGAACTAGAATTTGAGGAATGTCTAAACAAAGGCTAGAGTTTATATGTGAGTTTTCTAAAGTTACTCCTACTTTTGTAAATGGTAGTATTAGAAAATTAGAAAAAACTAATCTTACATATATTGAGCCACATAGAGTGATAATTAAAAACATTACTTTTTTAGTTTTTAATTACTCTAATGATGTGTATATCTCTAACTTAACTAAAAAGATAAAATTATCAGAGTTAGAAGAATATTTGAAAAATATATAAATGTAAATATTTGAAATTTCTTAAAATCGTAGTATAATATAATCAATGAAAAATTTATATTTACTCGGCAAGAGCTATATAATTATGAGTACTTTGAAAAAAATTATATTATATTGCA
>CASUIT010000095.1 GCA_949455995.1 uncultured Clostridia bacterium | reverse complement strand
AGGAGAATATATAGTTATGACAAAAAGTGTAGTTGATTTTAATATGCCATTAATCACAAAAGGAACTACAAATGTTCCAGAAATGAAAGAAGCAGTAAAAGAAACATTAGAATATTTAACAGAGCTTCAAAGTGAATTTCCTACTTTAGAATTTCACTTTGAAGTTAAATGATAACAATTATATTACATCTATACTTTCAAATGTATTTTTAGCAATGATAAGATTACCTTCTGAATGAACTATATTAATATCTTTATCACTAGGTAAAAAACAAGTTTTAAGTTCTTCTAATGAAATGTCATGACCTAAAATAGCATTTTCTTTATATATTGTTACTTTTGTTACATCTTTTAATGTTTTGGATTTTCCTTTTTTAAATGTGATTATCATATCCATAACACTTTCCTCCTTTCGTTGTAGATTTCAGCAATGGCAGTTGCTGATGATATTAGTATAGGAGAATTTGTCAGAAATTGCAATATATTTAAAAGTTTATGTCCAAGCGGTGTAATAAACAAGCATTATAAGTTACTTAAATTTATAAAAAAAGTAACTACTATCTACAGTCTAGGAAGGTTATAGTATGGATTTAGGAAAAAAAGATATTATTTGTATTACTAGAATTTTGCAAAGTGTGTTATTTAAAAATGATACAGATATATTTTTTTCTTGTAAATATTGTGAGTATCAATCTCAATGTATTGAAATGATAAGGCAAGGAAATACAAGTAAATTTCATTTTAATATTGTTAGAAAAAAGCTTCAGTCAATCACAGGACTAGATTTAAGTATTGTAGGTTCTGAAGATGCTGAAGCTAGATGTAAAAGAAAATTAAAATAGACGTTTACCAAAATTCTCTTTGGTCTGCAATTTCATATAATGGACAATCATTCTGTATATCTTCTATATTGCATTTATCTGAATATTTGCAATCAAATTTTACTAATAAAGCATAGTCATGTTCATCACCAATAGCAGATATTTGATTATAAGTTGCCAATACAGTTAATTGTTTAGATAAATGTTTGCAAAATCCATGTACAGAGAGTGTTTTTTGAGGTTGATACATATAAATATCTCCTTTCTTTAAAAATTTCAGCAATAACGATTGCTAATAATATCAGTATAGGAGAATTTGTCAGAATTTGCAATGTGTTTAAAAATGAGTGTCCAAGCGGTGTAATACAAATATAATAACAAAATAAAATGAAAAAAGTCAGTAGGACGGCTTTGAAAAATAAGGGGGTATGCTGATGCAAAACATTAGCATTGATGTAATATCCCAAAATGATGTAATCATTCGTATCAATGGAGAAGTGCTTGAGAATGTAGAGGAGTTTTTGCTAGAGATAAAACAAGGAGAAGTTCCAACATATTCTATTAAAAAAAGTATGGTACAAAAACAAAAGCAATTAGAAGTAGTAAAAGACAATACTTGTCCACAATGGAGAAGTATTCAAAAGGCAGCAGAAACGTTAAAACAACAAGACGATGGAACTGCAATTACACAATGGCGTATTAGGCAGTTAGTCAAAGAGGGTAAAATTTCATATAAGCAAGATGGTAGAAGTAAATTGGTAGATTTGAATGAGATAAAAAGATATTATCAAAATAGTGTTAAAATGCAAAAACAAAATCAGAAAGGAAAGTTAAAAGCTATATTGTAAAAATGATGGTGTTATGTAATAAAATGGGAAAGGCTGTCTGAAAAGACAGCCAATTTAAAAAAAAATAAAAAAAGAATTGATTTATATATTTATATTATAGAAAGAGATGTGATTTGTCAATTTATATTGATACTTTTTTAGACTTTTTAAATGAGATGATAAAAGAAATAAAAATATGTCGACATAGTATCATCTGTGTCTAGTCCGTTTCATTGTGATGAGGTTGGCTAGATGTGGGCGTAACAAAATCTGTGTCTGGTTCGTTTCATTGCGGTGGGGTTGGCTAGATGTGGGTGTAATTCTGTGTCTAGTTCGTTTCATAGTAATGAGGTTGATTAGGCGTGGAGAAAGGAATGATGTGATATGAAAACAGGAATAGATTATTTCCCATTAGATTGTTATACAGATAAAAATATAGAAATCATAGAAGCACAGTTTGGATTAAAGGGATTTGCAATAATGATTAAATTATATCAAATGATATATGGAGAAAAAGGATATTATTGTAAATGGAATGAAGAAACGGCATTGTTGTTTAGTAAAAGAAATTGTAATTTAAAAGCAGGAGAGAATATTGCTTTGGAAATAGCAAATGCAGCAATCAAAAGGGGAATTTTTTCAGAAGAAAAATATAAACAATATGGCATATTGACAAGTGAAGAAATACAAAAAACATATTTTGAAATTGTCAAAAGAAGAACAAAAGCAGAAATACAAAAAGAGTATTTACTTGTTTCGCAAGAGCAAATTCCTCAAAATGTATACATAAATGATAAAAATGTATGCAGAAATGCAAAAAATGTTAACAGAAAAGGACAAAGTAAAGAAAGTAAAGAAACAAAAGAAAATATATCCCCTTTTGAAAAGGGGTGTGGTAATGCTGTTGAAAAAGAAAAAGAAATACTTTCACAAAAATACTTTGCGTCGTTCTGGGAAAGCTATCCTAAAAAAATGGCAAAAAAGGAAGCACAAAAGGCTTGGAAACAGTTGTCTGTAAATGAAACATTGTATCAAGAAATTTGTGATGCAGTAGAAAAACAAAAACAACAAGAGGAATGGCTGAAAGAGAAAGGAAAGTATGTGCCGTATCCTTCTACTTGGTTAAGGGGGGAAAGATGGAAAGATAGCACTTGTGTGGAAATCAAAACACAAATACCACAAACTCCTAAAAAAGATGAGCAATTAGAACAGTGGAAAAAGATGGTAAATGGGGAGTGATGGTAATGGCAAATGAAATACCTTACAGTGGCGAGGCAGAACAGGCTGTATTGGGCTGTATGTTTTTAGACGAAAACAGTGCAAAAACCGCACAAACACTATTAAACAGCGATGACTTTTTTCAGCAGAACAATAAAATACTATTTGACGCATTTGCAGACGTACTAAAATCTGGAAAAGTTGCAGATGTTGTAACAGTTTCGGAATGTTTAAAACAGCAAAATAATTTTGAAAAAATAGGCGGAAAAGAATATATTGTGCAAATTGCTATGAACGTGGCAACTTCTGTAAGAATAAAAGAATATATCAAAATATTGAAAGAAAAAGCGTATTTCAGAAGAAAAATCGCACAAGGTAGAGCATTGACAGAAGCTGCCTATCAACAGGATAAACAAAAATTACAACAGATAAGCAAACAATCAGAACAAGATGGCGTACAAACAGAAAAGTTAGATTGTATACCAGATGTATTAGCAGAATATATTACTGTGCTGCAAAAAGATAGAAATTCTAATAAAAGATTTGCAGGATTGCCTACAGGTTTTGACGATTTAGATTATTATATTGGGGGATTGCAGCAGGGAAATTTGATTATTGTGGCAGGACGTCCTGCTATGGGAAAAACTGCTTTTGCATTGGATTTGTTGAGAAATGCCGCTAAAAATATGGAAAAAGAATATATTGCTATGTTGTTTTCGCTTGAAATGGATAAAAATAGAATTGCAGCAAGAATGTTTTCAGCAGAAAGTAGTGTGGATAATACTTATTTTAGATTGTGTATCAAAGATAATGAAAAATGGGACGAAATCATACATCGCATACAGCAGGAAGCAAAAGAGTTCGAACAAAATACAAGTGATATTTATATAGATGATACCGCAGGCATTACATTGGAAGAAATTTATGAAAAATGTCATAATCAGCAGGTGCATACAGGTAAAAAAATAGGGCTTGTGGTAGTAGATTATTTGCAGATTATGGGGGTAGAAAAAACAGCAAATAGAGCAATGGACGTTGCGTATTTGTCTATGGGACTGAAAAATTTGAGTAAACAGTTTAGCTGTCCAGTGGTGGCATTGAGCCAATTAAGTAGAGAAAATGAAAAAAAGGCTGATAAAAAACCAACATTGGATAATTTGAGAGACTCGGGAGCAATAGAACAAGATGCAGATATTGTGCTTATGTTGTATAGAGAAAAATATTATAATAAAGAAACGCCAGAAGGAAATGTTGCAGAAGTGATTGTAGCAAAAAATAGAAATGGTGCAACAGGAAGTATAAAATTGAATTTCTTAGAAAAATATACGACTTTTAGAAATTATATTCCATAAAAAAGAGGTGATAAAAATGTCATTGCAACAAACAATCAATGCTATTGTAAATGATAAAACAAGTAAAAAAATAGAACAGATACAACAGCGTTTTGATGAAATGTCTGAACAGTGGTTTCATAAACAATGGCAAAAAACATTTGAAATAATGGATTATTATTATAAAAAATCTGATGAATATGCACGACAAAAAGTGGCTGCATTGGAAATGGAAAAATTGAGCGATATTTGGTATGGATATAAAAATATATTGGAACAATCAAAATCAGATAGTGATTTTGATGTGTTTGTTGCATTAAAAGAACTCAAAAAAAATATTGCTGAATATGATAAAGAAAAACAAAAATGGCAAAAACAGTTTCATACTTATGAAGGAAGCGAAAAGTATCACTTGAGAGGATAAAAGGAGGTTCAGGCATTGCAGGAAAAAGAAATTAAAATATTGCTTTTTGAGGCAGGACAAAAAGATTGTGCTATCAAAATATTAAAAGAAAAAATCATTTCTTTGCAGTCAGAACAGCAATGCTTGTATTCTTTGCAGTCTATTTGTCGTGATGGAATGCCTAAAAGTAATGCTAAAAAAGATGAAACAGCAAATAAAACTGTAAAATTGTTGGAAATGGAACAAGTCATAAATGAAATGCTTTTAAAATTAAAAAAGTGGATAATAGAACAAAATAAAATAGAACTGTTGCTGTCACAAACTTTGTCTGAAGAAGAATATCGCTTTGTAAAGTTGAGGTATTTTGATAGAAAATCTTTTCGCTATATTTCTAAAGAATTGTTTTGTAGTAGAAGTACCTGCTATGCAATACAGCAAAGAATACTAAAAAAATTAAAAGCTGTTTTGTAAAAAAAGGATTTTTATACCTTCTTGTCGAAAAAACATAGTAAGATGTTGTAGTGTGAAGTTCGATGGGAAGGAGTATGAATATGGATATAATGAAAGTAGTAAGTGATGCAGGTAATTCTGTTATAGAAGGAGCAGGTAATGAAATAGGTACAGCAATAGTAACAAAGATAATTGTAGATAAAACAAACAAGTTTATTCAAAAAGTATTTAAAGGTAAAGTTACAGAAAAAGAATTGAAAAAATTGGAAGAAATGCAACAAGACTATTTAAAAATTTGTTATGAAAAAAATAGATATATGAATACCATTGTTTTAAGAGGGCAGGAAAAAACAATAGAAGAATTGTATATACCTTTGACTTTAATAAACAGAGTAAATAGAAGAAACATTTTTTTAATTGATGAGAATGGAATGGATATTTTTCAAAAACATACCAAAATATTAGTAATAGATAATGCAGGTATGGGAAAATCTACTATTGTAAAGTATTTTACTATGTTAAACTTTCAAAATATAGATAGAATGCCTGTTGTGATTGAATTAAGAAATTTAAAAGAAGTAAATTCTATTGAGGAATATATACAAAAAGAAATGAGTTCTATACATAGAGAATTTCCTTTACAATATGTGAAAGACCTTTTGAATGGTGGTGATTTTATTATTTGTTTTGATGGATTTGATGAAGTAGCAGAAAGTGAAAAGGAAGATGTAATAAAAATGATAAAAAATTTTGTAGCAAAAGCGAATAATAATATTTTTGTATTGACATCAAGAGAAGATAGTGCTCTTGCTAGTTTTGGAGGATTTAAAGAATTTCATATACAAGGATTAAAAAAAGCAGAAG
>CASUIT010000094.1 GCA_949455995.1 uncultured Clostridia bacterium | reverse complement strand
TATAATTCATTATTTCCTTATTCACAACCTTTAAAATGACTTGGATTAATAACATTCTTTATTTTGTTAGTTATTTAATTGTAGGTTTTGATATTGTTTGGAAAGCTTTTCGAAATATATTAAGAGGAAAAGTTTTTGATGAAAATTTTCTTATGACAATTGCAACTATAGGTGCTTTTTGTATTGGGGAATTTCCAGAAGCCGTAGCAGTCATGCTATTTTTCCAAATAGGGGAATTATTTCAAAGTTATGCTGTTTTTCGATCTAGAGAGTCTATTTCTAGTTTAATGAATATCAGGCCTGACTTTGCTTTTGTAAAACGCAACAATAACTTAATAAAAGTCTATCCTGATGAAGTAGAAATAGGAGAAATTATAGTTGTAAAACCTGGAGAAAAAGTACCTTTAGATGGCACTGTAATAAAAGGACATTCCATGTTAGACACCAAAACTTTAACAGGAGAATCTATCCCAAAAGAAGTAGACTTAGGTGATGAAATTCTAAGTGGATGTATCAATCTAAATGGTTTATTAACGATAAAAGTAACAAAGAAATTTGGCGAATCTACGGTAAGCAAGATATTAGATTTAGTAGAAAATGCAAGTACTAAAAAATCAAAATCTGAAAACTTTATTAGTAAATTTGCTAAATTTTATACTCCTATTGTTGTTATGATTGCCCTTATGTTAGCACTTTTACCTCCTTTATTTTTGGGATTAGACACCTTTACAAATTGGCTTTATCGTGCTTTGACTTTTTTAGTAGTATCTTGCCCTTGTGCTTTAGTTATTTCTATTCCTTTGAGCTTTTTTGGTGGAATTGGTGGTGCCTCTAAAATAGGAATATTAGTAAAGGGAAGTAATTACTTAGAAGCATTGTCTCACGCAGAAATTGTGGTTTTTGATAAAACAGGAACTTTAACAGAAGGAACCTTTGAGGTAACTAAAATAGAAACTTTTGGAATAGATAAAAATGATTTATTAAAATTAGTTGCCCATGCAGAAAATTATTCAACTCATCCTATATCCACTTCTTTAAAAACAGTTTACCATGATGAGATTAACAAAGATTTAATTGTTAAAACTGAAGAATTGTCTGGCTTTGGAGTAGAAGCACAAATTGGAAAAAAAATTGTATTAGTAGGAAATGATAAATTAATGGACAAAAAGCACATCTCTTATACGAAATGTGATGAAATAGGTACTATTGTATATGTTGCAATAGATAGCAAATATGTAGGTTATTTTGTAATAACAGATAAAATAAAAAAAGATGCCAAACAAACCATTCAAAATTTAAAAGCTCATCAAATAAAACAAACCATCATGTTAACAGGAGATAAAAAAGAGGTTGGGCAAAATGTAGCTAAAACCTTAGGGATCGATACAGTTTACACGAACTTATTACCAACAGATAAATCTGAAATTCTTGAAAAAATAATGAAACAAAAAAGTCAAAAACGGAAAAGTAATTTTTGTAGGTGATGGTATTAACGATGCTCCTGTTTTGGCATTAGCTGATATTGGTATTGCTATGGGAGGATTGGGGGCTGATGCTGCCATTGAAGCTTCTGATGTTGTTATTATGACAGATGAGCCATCCAAAATAGACTTAGCTATTTCTATTTCTAAAAAAACAATGCGCATTGCCAAAGAAAATATTATTTTTGCCATTTTTATAAAAATTGCTGTTTTGCTTCTTTGTGCTTTTCGGTTTGTCTAGTATGTGGATGGCTGTTTTTGCTGATGTGGGAGTTTCAGTAATTGCTATTTTAAATGCTTTGAGAGTTTTAAGAGTTAATTTGTAAGAAGACTTTCTTCTACAAAGTCAAATTTTCTCTTATAATCTTTTGTTTCCTCATTTGCCATATAAACTTCACTACGATTTTTCTTTAAAAATTCAATAATTTGGTATACATCAATCCAAATCTCATTAGGACTATCTACTTGTGATTCGTCGAAAATTAATTGCATACCAAAATGCAAATGAGGAACATTAATATTATTTACATTTTCTTTTATACTATAACCTGTCATTCCAAGATACCCTATTACATCTCCTGCTTTTATGATAGAACCTACTTCTAATCCTTCTGTATAGGGATGATTTTTTCTTAAATGAGCATAATAATAATATCTTTTTTTATCAAAACTTCGAATTCCAATCCTCCATCCTCCATATTGATTCCAACCTAAATTTTCAATTATTCCTGATTCAACTGCAATAATAGGTGTTCCGTATACTTCCCATTAAATCATTTCCTAAATGGGTTCTTTTAAATCCATAGGATCTAGAATTCCCAAAATCATCGTAATGACTAAATGCGTAGTTTTTAGCAATTGGTAAAAAGGCTTTTAGTCCATATTTTTCTTCATAGGTTTTGCTTCCATCTTTATCTACTACTTCTATGGAATAATTCCCTATGAAACCACCTAAAATAGCATGATAACTTTCGTAATAATAATTATAAAATTTCATATTTTGTGTTAACTCTTTTATGGTTTTCCCCATTTTTATTTCTTCTACTAGATTGGTTAAATCTTGTGTTTTAAAATTTTTAAAATTTCCTCCATTTTTACATGCTAGATAGGCAAGCATTTCAATCCAATTATATGTAATCTCTTCTTCTTTTTTATGAGAATCTATGTCTAATTTTGCTGTTAAATTTAAAACTTCTGATGAAACATTAAAGTCTACCCATTTGATAAAATCTTTTTTTTCTTCAGTTGATTTACTATCTTCTAAGTCATTAGCAAAAGAATAAAAAATGGCTATACTAGATAATAAAATAATTAAAATAATTACTAATAAAAATATTTTTTTATTTATTTTAAATGATTTTATATACAAAAAAATCCACCTCATATAAAAATATATGAAATGGATTTTTAATATATTCTTTACATACAGAAGTAAAAATTATAAAGGTAAATAAATACAAAAAGTAGTTCCTTTTCCTTCTTCTGAATCAATGGTAATATTACCATTAAAATGAGCACGTATGGTAGAATACGACATGTATAGTCCAAGACCTGTACCATTTTTTCCTTTTGTTGTAATCATTTCTTTAAATAATTTATCTTTTACATTGCTTGGAAGCCCAGATGCATAATCTCTAATAGTAATTACTAAATTATTATCTTCTCTTTCTACTATTAAATCTATATTTTGATCTGATTTTTGCTGATAGGCTTGAATTGAATTAGAGATCATATTATTAATTACTTGTACTAAACTATTTACATTTCCATGAATGACAGTGTTTTCATCTGTTTTTACTGCAATGTTTAAGTAAATAATAGCATTTTTTAGTTCGTGTTTCATTAAAATGTTAACTCTTTTTAATAATTCATCTACAGTAAATGAAATTTCTTCTTCATTTGAAAGGGTTACTGCTTGACCTTTTACCGCTGTAATAATATCTGACATATATTCTGTATGTGTTTTTATTTTTTCAATCCAAACTGACATGTCTTTTGCAATTTCATGATGGTCTCCACTATTTACACTGGGATCTTCTATAGATATATCATATTCTTTCACTAAATCAGTTAATCCTTCTGCAGCACCCGCAATAGACATGATAGGTGTTTTTAAATTGTGTGCTATTCCTCCAATTAATTGTCCCAGTGATGCTAAACGCTCTTTTTCCATTATGGTTTCTTGATTATCATGGATTTTTTGAATATTATTTTTGGTTAATTCTTGTATTTTATTAAAAGAAATTATTAAATTTCCAAATTCATCATTACAAGTAAGGGCAAGTGGTTCCATTGCATTAACATTCCTATTTTTTGCCATATCCAAAAAACTAGAAGAAATTAAGTTTATGTCATTGGATAATACCTTCGAAAATAAAGTTAATAAAATAATATTAATAATTAATAATACAATAAAAGATATTAAAAAATAAATTAATACTTCTACTGATAAAATACTAAAATAAATTCCTACTGTAAATACTGTACCATCTATTTCAATATCAATAGTTGCCCCTTGACAATCGATCCCATAATATTCATATACCCTTCCATCATTTTGAGGTGACATTTCGTTTAAATATTTATTAAAAAATTTACTAACTTCAATTTCTTTTCCATTTTTATTAAAATAATGATTTTCTGGTGTCTTAATAAAAATAAAATCGTCTTTGTTTAATACATTTAAAGTTTGTATTTTACCTAATAATTCTGCATAACTTGAAAAGGTATTATATTCTTTAAAATAATATAAACTATTATGATAGGTTTCAAAAATAGAATTTCCTGTTTTTATAGATACAAGAGAATATCCTAATAAAGAAGTAAATAAAGTAGAAACTAGAAGTAAGGGACAAACATTAAAGAAAATTCTTTTCTTTAATGTCATCCTTTTTAAATCTTTTACACTATCATAAGGCAATTTTACTAATATTTTTTTAAATAAGCTACAAGTATAAATAAAAATAGAAGTTACAAACAAAGTCATTAAAGAAAATACTAGCATAAATAATTTTAAGGTAGTAATACCAAATTGATTAATTGTATAAGCATGTATGATAGTAAGTGCAATACTAGGGATAGAAATATTTAAAACTAGTAAAGAATAAGGAACTGTGAATAATTTATTTTTAACATAGTTTATTTCTTTTATAGTGTATTTTTCTGGATTTTTTATTAAATCACTATATTGAATTAGAAATCTAGTTTTACAAAAAGTTCCTATTGCAAAAATTGCAAAAATTGCTGTGGCAATTGATAAAACTTGTGAAATATAATTAGTATTTTCTACTTCTATTTGGAAAGAGGTTCCATATGTCCCTTTTGGATAATTTAATATCATTGGTATGAAAAAGTAATAAATAATTGTTAAAATAACAGTTCCTATCATAAGTGCCATTAACAATTTTAATTGAATTTTATACTTTTCTAATATTTTTTTCACAAGATTTTCCTCCTTTGTAAGTGTTCTATCATTTTTTGAATATATTCATTGGTAATTTTTGGCCATTCAAAATTTAATTTTTCTAAACAAGAATTGGTATTTGCATTTTTTTGATTTACTGTACTGCTAAAGGAAAGCCCTAAGGTATCGTCTAAATCATTTACAATTCCTTTTAAAATATTTTCTTCTGGATGTTGATTAGATAGTGTTACAATTTTTTGTTTGAATTCATTTCCAGGAAGAATGTTGGTAGAAAATCCAAAACTTTCAAATTTTTTTATTAATTCTGAAACACGTATATAATTTTCATTAAATAAATGAAATACATATCTGTTTATTTCTACATTAAAAATTAATTGGCAGATTGCTTTTGCACAATAATCAACTGGAGTAAATTCTAAAAATTCATTTACCATGGTGTTTGGTAAAATATGATATTTCAAAATCATCATTAAAATATTGTAAAAAGCATTTGCCTCAAAATTTTGTTGAAATCCTCCGGTCTGAATATCTACTTGTTAAATTTCCAACTCGAAAAATACTTGCTTTTAACCCTTCTTGTACTTTTTCATATATTAAAGTTTCCGCTTCAAATTTTGTTTGAATATATACATTTTCACAAAATTGTTGACCTATATAAAAATCGTTTTCATCAAAATCATTGTAATTTTTTTGATGATTTACTAAATAGTTTCCAGATACTCCTAGTGTAGAAATATGTACTAATGGTATATCATATTTCATACTAAAATCTATTAGATTTTGAACAACATCTACATTTATTTTTTTAAATTGTTTATAGTCTCCATAGTATTTAACATTTGCTGCACTGTTTACCACAAAGTCTATGGCTGTTGCTAACTGTTTATATTGCGTAGCTGGTAATCCTAGATGTGCTTTGGTAATATCTGATTCAATTATTTCTATTCTTTCTAATGGTAATTTTTTATTAAAATAAAATCGATATAAATTTGCAAGCCTTTTTTTCGCATCATCTTCTTTACTACGAATAATACAGGTAATGTGTGCATTACTATTGTTTAATACCTCTTGTAAGATATGAATTCCTAAAAATCCTGT
>CASUIT010000093.1 GCA_949455995.1 uncultured Clostridia bacterium | reverse complement strand
TGTGCCAAAGCAGCAGACGAATTACTAACCATTAGCAATATAACAGCATCTTTTGTAATGGGGCAACTAGGAGATAAAATATACATCAGTGGCAGATCGATCGGAGACATCAACGTACAAGTCATACTAGAAAAACTAGGAGGAGGAGGGCACATTACGCTTGCTGGAGCACAAGTAGAAGGAATGACAATAGAAGAAACCAAACAAGAATTAATTAATAGAATTAATGAATACTTTTCAGAAATAGAATAAAGGAAGTGATGAAATGAAAGTAATATTAAAAGCAGACATCAAAGGAGTAGGAAAAAAAGATCAAGTAATAGAAGCATCTGATGGATACGCAAGAAATTTTTTATTTCCTAAAAATTTAGCACAAGAAGCCAATAAAGAAAATATGAGTAAACTAAAAGCAAAGCAAGATTCTGTAAAATTCCAAAAAGATCAAGAAAGAGAAGAAGCCCAAAAACTAGAAGAAAAATTATCCAAAATAGTATTAAAAATAAAAGTAAAAGCAGGAGAAAATGGGAAAATATTTGGCGGAGTATCTAGCAAAGAAGTAGCACAAGACTTAGAAGAACAATACCAAATAAAAGTAGATAAAAAGAAAATAGAGCTAAAAGAAACCATAAAAACATTAGGAAGACACACCATTGAAATCAAACTATTTGAAGGTATCATAGGAGAACTAAAAGTGGATGTAATTTGTGAATAATTGGGAGATAAAAAATGGAAATTGGAAAAGTACCACCACATGACTTAGAAGCAGAACAAGCAATTATAGGAAGTATGTTTACAGACAAAGATGTAGTAATCTCAAGTGTAGAAATATTAAAAGAAGAAGACTTCTACCGAAAAGATCACCAAGCAATCTATGCTGCTATATTAAATTTATACAATCGAGCAGAACCAATCGACATAATTACCGTAAAAGCAGAATTAGAAGCAATGGGAAAATTTGAGCAAGTAGGAGGATTAGAATACTTAGCAGAATTGCCAGAAAAAGTGCCAACAACAGCCAATGCTATAAAATACATAAAAATAGTAGAAGAAAAAGCGATATTGCGTAAACTAATAAAAACCGCCAATGAAATTATCGAATTAGGATATGATCCAATGCAAGATGTAGAAGACATTATGGAAGGAGCCGAAAAAAAGATATTTAACATTATGCAAAACAAAAACCAAAAAGGGTATGCTCCCATCAAAGATGTATTAGTAGAAAGTTTTACCCAACTAGAAGAACTATACAATCGAAAACAGCACATCACAGGTGTTCCAACAGGATTTACCGAACTAGATTACAAAACAGCAGGATTTCATGAAGCAGATTTAATATTAATTGCCGCAAGACCAGCGATGGGTAAATCAGCATTTGCCTTAAATATAGCAACCAATGCTGCCATAAAAGCAAATGTGCCAGTAGTAGTTTTTAGTTTAGAAATGTCAAAAGAGCAAATGGTAAACAGAATTTTATGCAGTGAAGCAATGGTAGACAGCAACAAAATAAGAACAGGAAAACTAGAAGAAGAAGATTGGACTAAGCTTGCACGGTGCAATTGGACCATTATCAGAAGCAGAGATATACATAGATGACACACCAGGAATTTCCATTATGGAAATTAGAGCAAGATGTAGAAAATTAAAACTAGAAAAAAACATAGGAATGGTAGTAATTGACTATTTACAATTAGTACAAGGAAGTAATAAAAGAAATGGAAGTCGTGAGCAAGAAATATCAGAAATTAGTCGTTCACTAAAAATACTTGCAAAAGAAATAGGCGTACCAGTAATAGCCCTATCACAACTATCAAGAGCAGTAGAACAAAGACCAGACCATAGACCCATGTTATCAGACCTAAGAGAGTCAGGAGCCATCGAACAAGATGCTGACATTGTTATGTTTTTATATAGAGACGATTACTACAACCAAGATAGTGAAAAAAAAGATATAGCAGAAGTAATCATAGCAAAACACAGAGGAGGATCAACAGGAACCGTAGACTTATTATGGTTAGGAAGTTATACCAAATTTGTCAACTTAGAAAAAAGATTTGATGATTAATATAAATAGGGGAAGTAAAAATGCACCAAAAAAGCAACCAAGAAAAATTAAGAATACAAATCCTAAAAACCATAGGAAAATATCAATTAATCGATCCAAAAGACAAAATAGTAGTAGGAGTATCAGGAGGACCAGATTCTATTTGTTTACTAGATAATTTAAAAATACTAAAAGTAAACATAGTAGTAGCGCACCTAAATCACATGATAAGAGAAGAAGCAAAAGAAGACGAACAATACGTAAAAAAATACTGTGAAAAAAACAAAATTGAATTTTATACAAAAAGTATAGATGTCCAAAAAATAGCACATACTAATAAAATAGGAACAGAAGAAGCAGGAAGATTTGCAAGATATGAATTTTTTGATGAAATTTTAAAAAAAACACGGAGCTAACAAAATTGCCATAGCCCATAATAAAAATGACAAAATTGAAACCATTTTAATGAATATATTAAGAGGAAGTGGAGTAGAAGGGCTAAAAGGGATTGAACCAATAAAAGGAAATAAAATAAGACCATTAATTGAATGTGAAAGAACACAAATAGAACAATACTGTGAAGAAAGAAATTTAAATCCAAGAATAGATAAAACCAATTTTGAAAATATATATCAAAGAAATAAAATAAGAAATGAGCTAATTCCATATATACAAAAGGAATTTAATCCCAATATCATAAAAACAATGGAAAGATTATCAAACATCATCACACTAGAAAACGAATATATAGAAAAGCAAACCCAAGGAATCTATCAAAAATTAATCATACAAGAAAAACCAAAAGAAATACAAATCGATTTAAAAAAATTTAATTTACAAGAAACAGTAATAAAATCAAGACTAATCCGATATATTATAAAAAGGTTATGGAAAACTACAAAAAGCATAGAAAAAATACATATAGATGATATCATAAAATTATGTAGCAACAATATAGGAAACAAATATATAACCCCCAATAAAAATACAAAAATACTAATAAAAAATCATAAAATTTATTTTATTGTTTGCTAACAGCAAAAATAGAAATAAGAAGAAAGTAAAGGAGCCGTAATAACGAAAAAAAAACGATAAAATGTAATAAAAAAGACATATAAAAAACTATTGAAAAACAAAAAATTATATGTTATAAAAGCAATATAAAAAGGATAAAACAAACATAAGGAGGAATTATTTTGAAAAATGGAATTAAAACATTAGCGATGTGGTTAATTATAGGAGTAATCTTCATCGTTGTATTATCATCTATTGTAGAAAACAGTGATGCCAAATTAAAATATTCAGAACTAATCGCCAATATAAACAGTGGAAAAGTGGAGGCAATACAAATTGAATCAGACGGAAAAATGGCAACTGTAACATTAAAAGACGACAAAATCAAAAAAGAAGTAAACATACCAGATATGGAAAGCTTTATGACATATACCGAAGATTTTCTAAAAGAAGGAGCATTTACATTAGAAGAAAAATCACAATCCATCTTTGTAACAATACTTAGTTTACTAACACCATTTGGGTTATTAATCATATTCTTTATTTTTTGGTTTTTCATGATGGGAGGAGTAGGACAACGGAGGAGGTCCAGGAAACAAAACCATGTCATTTGGAAAAAGCAAAGCAAGAATGATGACACCAGCAGAAAAAAATAAAATTACATTTGAAGATGTAGCAGGAGTAGACGAAGAAAAAGAAGAACTAGAAGAAATCGTACAATTCTTAAAAAATCCAAAGAAATTTACAGACATGGGAGCAAGAATACCAAAAGGTGTTTTATTAGTAGGGCAACCAGGAACAGGAAAAACATTACTTGCAAAAGCAGTAGCAGGAGAAGCAGGAGTACCATTCTTTATAATAAGTGGATCAGACTTTGTAGAAATGTTTGTAGGTGTAGGAGCATCCAGAGTAAGAGACTTATTTGACCAAGCAAAGAAAAATGCACCATGTATTATATTCATTGACGAAATAGATGCAGTAGGACGTCAAAGAGGAGCAGGACTTCGGAGGAGGACATGATGAAAGAGAACAAACCCTAAACCAATTATTAGTAGAAATGGATGGATTTGCAGAAAACGAAGGCGTTATTGTACTTGCTGCGACCAACCGACCAGATGTATTAGACAAAGCACTTTTAAGAGCAGGAAGATTTGACAGGCAAATTGTGGTAGGATTACCAGACGTAAAAGCAAGAGAGCAAATATTAGAAGTACACTCAAGAAAAAAACACTTTGCAGAAGACATTGACCTAAAAATCATCGCTAAAAATACTTCTGGATTTGCAGGAGCAGACTTAGAAAATGTCTTAAACGAAGCGGCATTATTAGCAGCAAGAAGAAACCTAAATAAAATCGGAATGAAAGAAATAGAAGATGCCATGGTAAAAGTAACCATGGGACCAGAAAAGAAAACAAAAGTAAGAAGCGAAAAAGAAAACAAACTAGTTGCCTACCATGAAGCAGGTCATGCAGTAGTAAGTCACTTCTTAGAAACGCAAGATCCTGTTCATCAAATATCTATTGTACCAAGAGGTATGGCAGGAGGATACACCATGTATCGTCCAACAGAAGACAAATCATTTATGTCAAAAACCGAAATGGAAGAAAATATCGTATCACTTCTTGGAGGAAGAGTAGCAGAAGCCCTTATTTTACAAGACATATCAACAGGAGCAAGCAATGACATCGAAAGAGCAACCAAAATTGCAAGAAGTATGGTAACCAAATATGGAATGAGTGAAAAAATAGGAGCCATCATGTTAGGAGGAAATCAAGAAGAAGTATTCTTAGGAAGAGACTTAGCACAAAGCAAAGAATACTCAGAAGAAACTGCTGCTATCATCGATGAAGAAACCAAAAGAATTGTAGACACAGGATACAACAGAGCAAGACAAATACTATCAGACAACATAGATAAATTACATCAAGTAGCCATCATACTATTAGAAAAAGAAAAAATTGAAGCAGACGAATTTGAAGCAATATTCGGACAATAAACATTAAAAAATAGCAATACTATTGCTATTTTTTATACTTTAGTATAAAATAGAAACAAGGAGAACATGTGAAAAAAGATGAAGAACTATTATGAAATATTAGAAGTAAACCCAAAAGCATCCAAAGAAATAATTGAAAATGCTTATAAAATATTAATAAAAAGATACCATTCAGACCCATATAACAGTAATCAAATGAAAGAAATTTCAGAAGCCTATCAAGTACTAATCAATGACTTTTTAAGAGAGCAATACGATTTAGAACTAAAAAAGCAAGAAATAGGAGATAGAAAAGTGCTACCAAATAAAAAAGAAACAAAGAAACCAACAAAAGAAACCAATAAAAAGAAAAGTCAAGTAGGTAGCTTTTCAAGTTTAATAGAAATAACAAAAGAACTATTAAAAAGTAGACCAAAAAAAGGGGAGAAAAGAGAAATAACCCAAAACGATATTGTAGCAATTATTTTAACAATTATTGTTGTCATTTTAATTGGAGTAATATTATGGTTTGTGCCATTTACCAATGGGTGGATGAGGCAATTATTATTTGAAAATCCAATATTTAATTGGATTGGAAGAATATTTTCATCATAGTTACTACACAAGCCTTAGTATGTTTGATTAAAAAGTTTATATATTTTTTATACAGTAACCCTTCGGGGAAGTAGCAAACTTACTATCCATAAAACAAATCAAGTAGTAATTGACAAAAATATAAAAGTAGTGTAATATATTTTCAAGTAAAAGCTACAAATGCCAATATAGCTCAGTTGGTAGAGCAACAGATTCGTAACCTGTAGGTCGGCAGTTCGATTCTGCCTATTGGCTCCATTTTATAGCAACTTACGAACTTTAAAGAGTTTCGTAAGTTTTTTCATTTTTAGAAAAGATGAATTGAACTACATAAAAATATAAAAAATGTTCTCTTTTGGAAAGGAGGGCATTTTTTATGTTTGAGTTTGAAATAATACAAGAACTAAAACCAAA
>CASUIT010000092.1 GCA_949455995.1 uncultured Clostridia bacterium | reverse complement strand
TCCATAGCCAAAAGTTTGATTGAACTACAAGGTGGAGAGTTTGATATTGTAATTGATGGTGATTTATTTAAAGTCGTTATGAAATTAACAGCACTAAACTAAATTTGTTGTATAGGATTGAAAAATGAGAACAACATATGATACAATAGGAAAAAAACAGGGAGGGACAACATGAAAAAATTAATAATAAGTATCGTAATTTTGGCAATCATTTTCATTGGGATGTTAATATATACCCATATGGCAGTAGAAACAAACGATATTAGTTTACAAGAAATAGAAAACATAGAAAACTATATCAATCAAATTTACATGTGGAAAGAAATAACAGGAGATGCCATACCTATTTTTGAAGACATTAACCAAGCAAATGAAAAATGGATATGGGAAGTCGTAAAGAAAAATATAGAAGAAGATAAGCCATCTTATGAACAGATTCAAAAAACAGCCAAAGAATTATTTGGAGAGAACTTTACCAAAGAATTTCCAAAAGAAGGAACAGACTATTTACACTATCAAGAACAAACCAACCAATATGAAACAATAGATGTTGAATTAGATCAACAAGGAGACTTATTTTTATTAAATACCATAAAAAAAACAAAACAAGGATATGAAGTAGAAATAATAGAGTACTTAGAAGACTACTCGCCAATGTTACAAGAAGAAGCACAAGATTATATCATAATAAAGAATTTACAAGAAGAAGAAATTGGAAAAATTACAGGAGCAGTTGAAGAAGAAGAAACACAATTAGTAAAAAATAACATAGACAAGTTTAGCAAAAAGAAAATGTTAATAAGAAAAGAAAATGAAAAATTATATATAGAAAGGGTATTTTAAGCACATGATAAATCCATATATGAAAATTGCAAAAGAATTAGCAAACAAGAATTTACAAACAAATGCAGGAGGACCTTTTGGAGCTTGTATTGTAAAAAATGGAAAACTAATAGGAAAAGGAGCAAATCAAGTTTTAGAAAAAAAGGATCCAACCGCACATGCTGAAATAATGGCAATAAAAGAGGCTTGCCAAAACATAAATTCTTATGATTTAACAGGTTGCGAACTATATACTTCTTGTTATCCATGTCCTATGTGTTTATCTGCTATTATTTGGTCAAATATCAAAAAAGTATATTATGGAAATACCAAAGAAGATGCCAAAGAAATTGGATTTAGAGATGACTTTATTTACAATTATATAGAAAACTTGTCTGTTAATAAGCCAAACAATGAAATATTAGAATTAAAAAATATCGATCGAAAAGAGACCATTAAAGAATTTGAAGAATTTGCCAATAAAAAAGATAAAATTTTATATTAAAAATGTGATAAAAAAAGATATATTTAAGAAATAGGATAATAAAATGAAAAAGAGGAGGAAAAAGATGGAAAAAGAATTAAAAGTAATAAAAGAGAAATGTCCTAAAGATCATAAATGTCCAGCTGTAAAAGTTTGTCCAGTAGGAGCATTAACACAAAAAAATTTTGAAGCGCCAGAAGTAGACCTAAAAAAGTGCATAAAATGTGGCAAATGTTCCAATTTTTGTCCTAAAAAGGTGTTAGTTTTATCATTTTAAGTTTCACATATTTTTGTAGTGCTAAAAAATATTTTGCAACCAGTTAATTTAATTATGTAAATGTGATACAATACAGCATAGATGGTAAGTTTTTAATGCTAAATGTTACCCCTTCGATAAATTTATTTCTCGAAGGGGATTTTTTAAGAACTTCGCATTGTAAATATGTGAAACTTAAATTTTATCATGTACAAATTAAAATTTTTATGATATACTCTAAAAACAAAATAATAGAAGGAGGAACCAAAATGACACAAGCAGACCAATATTTTATAAAAACATGTAAAGAAATAATAGAAAATGGATATTCTTCAGAAGGTACAAATGTGCGTACCAAATGGGAAGATGGAACAGAGGCAAATTACATATCCATTGTAGGGGTATCTAATAAATATGATTTAGAAAAAGAATTTCCAATGATTACATTAAGAAACAATAAAGGAACATTTAAAAAAGCAATTGATGAAATACTATGGATATGGCAAAAAAAATCAAACAATATCAATGAATTAAACTCACATATTTGGGATCAGTGGGCAGATAGTCAAGGAAGCATTGGAAAAGCCTATGGATACCAAATGGGAAAAAAATATCAATTTAAAACCAAAAAAGGAATCCAAGAAATGGATCAAGTAGATTATGTATTGGATTTATTAAAAACAGATTCATCTAGTCGTCGTATTATGACAAATATATTTAACCTTGAAGATTTAAAAGATATGGGACTAGAACCCTGTTTATATAGTACACAATGGTTAGTAAAACAAGAAAAATTACATTTAATTTTAAACCAACGTTCCCAAGACATGTTAGCAGCAAATGGTTGGAACTTAATGCAATATGCAGCATTACAACATATGTTTGCACAAGTAACAGGATTACAAGTAGGAACACTAACACATAATATAGGAGATTGTCATATATATGATAGACACATACCACTTGTAAAAGAATTAATCGAAGCAGAAAGTATGCTGGTACATCCAAAACTAATCATAAAAAATCCTACCAAGAATTTTTATGAATTCAAAGTAGATGATTTTGAAATAGAAGGATATGATTATAATAAAACAATAAAATTGGGAAAAATACCAGTAGCTGAATAAAATATTAAAAGAAATAGAAAAAGTAGAAAGGAAGATAAAAATGTTAAGTATTGTAGTAGCAAAAGCAAAAAATAATATCATAGGAAAAGAAAATAAATTAATATGGAAATTACCAGCAGATTTAAAACATTTTAAAGAATTAACAACAGGACACACCATTATCATGGGGAGAAAAACATTTGAGTCATTAGGAGGTGTGTTGCCAAACAGGAAACATATTGTCTTTAGTCAAAATCCAGATTTTAAAGTAAAAGACGAAAATGTCAATGTGGTACATTCTATGTTAGAAATACAAGAATATATAGAAAATGAAGAAGAAAATTTTGTCATTGGTGGAGCCATGATTTATAATTTATTAATGCCATATGTTACTAAAATGTATGTAACGCAAATTCATGAAGAGTTTGAAGGAGATACTTTTTTTCCAAGAATTAATACAGAAATTTGGAAAGAAATAAAAAGGGAAAAAGGTTTAAAAAATGAAGAAAATTCTTTAGATTATGATTTTGTAATTTATGAAAAATAGGCATGGTAAAGGAGAAAAGCATGAAAATTATTGGCATAACTGGAAAATCAGGAAGTGGGAAATCAACTCTTGCAACAATGCTTTCAGAGCAAGAAAAGTGTAAGTGTATCAATATTGATAAAATAGGACATCAAGCAACAAGTAATACAGAAATCTCGAAGAAATTATGTGATGTTTTTGGAAAAGAAATATTGGGAGATAATAAGAAAATTGACCGAAAAAAACTGGGAGATATTGTATTTTCGAATAAAGAAAAAATGGATATTTTAACAAATATTACCTGGGGGTACATGCAAGAAGTTTTAGATGAAATACTAAAAGAAAATGCAAAAACCATTATATTAGAATGGGCTTTATTGCCAATTAGTAAATATTGGGAAATGTGTAATGTAAAAATTTTAATTCAAGCAGAAGACAAAGCAAGAAAAGATAAGGTACTACAAAGAGATAACATATCAGAAGAGTATTTTTTAAAACGAGATTCTGGTAGTATTGATTATGACCCCTTTAAATATGATTTTGTTTTCTATAATGACTACAAAATAGAAACAATAAAAAAGATGACAAGTAAAATATTAAGTAATTAGTTTTAAAAAATCATCTAAAACAGTTGTAAAAATGGTAAAAAATTGATATACTGATAACAGAAAAAATAAGTATATCAATTTTTTGGTATCAAAAAGGAGGAAAAAGTATGAATGAAGAAAACCAAGAAAAAGGAGAAATAGTAGAATTAGAAGAAGAAATAAAAACAGAAAACGAAGGTATTCAAATATCTAATGACGTAGTAGCAGTAATTGCTGGGGTAGCTGTATCAGAAGTACCAGGAGTAGCAGGAATGGCAGGAGGATTTGCTGGGGGAATATCAGAAGTGTTAAGTCGGAAAAAAGAACCTTGCAAAAGGAATTAAAGTAGAGGTAACACAAAAACAAGCAAAAATCGATGTCAACATTATAGTAGAATATGGTTCAAGAATACCAGATGTTGCTTTTGAAATTCAAAATAGAGTAAAAAAAGCAGTAGAAAGTATGACAGGATTAAAAGTAGAAGAAGTAAATGTACATGTACAAGGTGTTAATACAGACAATACAAAAGGAGGAGAGAGTAAACAAGAAGAGCAAACACCAATAGTAGAAGAAGAACAATAAAAATAGGAGGAAAAGTAATGAAAGTTTTAGAAAAAATCGCATTAATCATATATTCAAATATCATATTAATTCTATCCATTATTCTTTGCTTATTAGTATTTGGATGGTTAGATATGGAATTGGCAGGAAACATTGTAACAAAAGTAATAATAGGAGAAACATCAAGTAAAGTAATACTAGGAATTAGTGTAATATTTATCTTATTGTCGATAAAATGTATCTTTTTTGATAGTTCATCAAAAGAACAAACAAAAGAAAGACAAGGCGTACTCTTAGAAAATGAAAGTGGAAAATTAATGATTTCAAAAGAAACCATTGAAAATTTAGTAAATTCAGTAGCTCTCAATTTTCAAAGTGCACAAGAAGTAACAACAAAAGTTTCACTAGATAAAGACAGTAATGTCACAGTATACATTAATTTAACCGTAAGCCAAGAAGCCATTATCAAAGATTTATCAGCAAACCTTCAAGCAAGAATAAAAGAAAGAGTAAAAGAAGCAACCGATTTAGAAGTAAAAGAAGTCAATATCACAGTAAAAAAAGTTGCTCCTAACCAACCAGAAGCCTAGGCAGATTTTAGAAAGAAAGGAAGGAAACGAAAATGAATCTAAAAGAATTTTGGAACAATTATAAAGGAGCACTAATAGGAATTATTGTTGCGATATTAATTTTAGCAACCAGACTACATAATTTAATATTAGTAATCATTATTTTAATATTAGGAGCTTTCATAGGAAATTACGTACAACAAAATAAAGAAGAAGTAAAAACAAAACTAAAAGCATTTATTGATAAAATGTAAGAAAAATAACATTTAGAAAGGAAAAAATATGAATAGAACAGCAACAAGAGAGCAAGCTTTCAAATTAATTTACAGTTTAGAGATACAAAAACAACAAGAAAAATTAGAAGAAGCAATAACTTTATTTGAAGAAAGCAACCAAATAACCGATCAAAATGCAAAAAAATATATAGCAGATGCTATTTTAGGAATTCAAAAGAACAAAGAAGAAATTGTTACACAAATAGAAAAAAATTTAAAATCAGATTGGAAATTAGAAAGAATTTCTAAAATTGATTTAGCTATTTTAAAATTAGCAATCTATGAATTAAAATATACAACAATTCCATTTAAAGTAGTAATCAATGAAGCGGTAGAATTGGCAAAAAAATATGGAGAAGAATCTTCTAAAAATTTTGTAAATGGGATTTTAGCAAGTATTGTAAAAAATAGAGAGGAATGTTAGCAAATATGAAATATGGTGAAGTGGCAATAACAGTTTCAACTTTAAATCAATATATCAAAAATAAAATAGCAGAAGACGAATACTTAAATAATATATTAGTAAAAGGGGAAATATCCAATTTCAAAAATCATTATACAGGACACCTATATTTTACGCTAAAAGATGAAAAAACCTTAATTAAATGTATCATGTTTAAATCCTATGCAGAAAAGTTGAACTTCATGCCAAAAGATGGAATGAAGGTATTTCTTTTTGGAGGGGTATCAGTATTTGAAAGAGATGGTATTTATCAAATTTATGTAAAAGCAATGGAAGAAGACGGTTTGGGAGACTTATACAAAAAATATCAAGAATTAAAAAACAAATTAGAAAAACAAGGTTTATTCGAGCAAGAGCATAAAAAAATAATACCAAAGATGCCAAAAGTG
>CASUIT010000091.1 GCA_949455995.1 uncultured Clostridia bacterium | reverse complement strand
GATACAAGCATTGTTCTTGTTATTTTTTTTCATATTTACAAAGTCGCTTACAAGTTTATTTATATCTATTGAACTATCTTCTTTTTCTTCTAGTTCTTGTAACTGCTTTATTCTTTCTTCTGCTTGTTTTCTATTTTCTATCTGTTTTGAATAAAGTCTTGTAAAATCTTCATCTTCAAATAGTCCGTTATATTTATCTTCGTATAACTTGTCTATCCGCACAAGCTATCATGAGTATAAATTCTTGGCTACGGTCATTCAAGTCATTGTAATTCTTATTAACTACAAAATAATATTTTAAATTCTTGTGATTTTTTATATACTGAAAATGCTAGAAATAAAATTTATGAAGATTTATTAAAAGATTATTATAATTTTTAAAGACAGTATTCTTTTGTTAAATACTGTCTTTTATAAACTCGAATATTCGCCATTTTACTACTAACTTAGGAATTACTGTTTATGTGTTTATGATATAGAAACAAGTCTATACCAAAAGAATTAAACTTCTTTGATACTAAATCACTCGGTGTTCTCCTTAAAGATACACACCTCTGGATCTTTTAGACTATATAATATATATCTAATGAATACTGGGTTAGACGAATTGACAAAGTTAGAGTAGTAACAGTTTAATCCTTATCATATATCTTATTTTCGTATTCTTACTACGAAAGATATATCTATATTCTTTTCTACACTCATGCGTGTATTTTGTATTGGTTTTGCACGGGCATTCTAATAACACATATGTCCTAGTGCAGTCTGCCCATGCCTCTATATTTTTTACAATTTTCTTATCAAGTATCAAGAAACAAAGTCACCTATGGGACTAACACCACACGGAAACTGAGGTTGCTGTAAGCATCTCCTGTGCCGTGGTGGAAAGCAAAACTACCTGCACCCGTGCCACCGTTGTAATCACCGACCACGTGCGAAAACTGGGTAAGACGAGTTCACAAAGATAGAGTATTCTTGATGCCAACTCGTTGAATTTGAACCAGTTCTAGAGGTTTCGTACACGCCATCACCTTTTATTTTTTTACTTTCATTATAACTTGCATAAGCATGATAGTATTTAGAATTAATTTCTGTAAAGTTATAGTTGCTACCATTTGATAATTTACTATCTAACACTCCTGCTACATATTCCCATGATGTTCCATTCATATCATAAATTCCATATACATTTCCTGTTGTGCTTTGATCAGCATATGCTACATAATTACCTTGTCCAGTTGTATAGTTAGTACTATTCATTCCTATTTCTGTTCCATTTCTTCCATATTTACTTTCTGCTAAATATGCCACTGCTCCCCATTCTGTGTTTTTCATCATATGGCTGTCTCCTGCTAAATCATATTTACTTTTAACTCCTTGACATGCTGTAAATATATCTCCCACATTAATACTTCTTAAAGAATTTGTATTTGGTGTTATTTTCACTTCACTTTTGCTTCCACTGCTTTCAAACTTTCCTACCCATATTCCTGATTTTGTTCCTTCTGCTCCTTCTCCAAATTGAAATGCTGAGTGTGGAATATAGTCTGCATATTGGCTAGTTTGTACTCTCCCTGTTACATTTGTAGGCTCACTTCCAGTTACTAACTTCTCTGTTCCATTTTCTACTGCTATTATTCCTTCAATATTGCTATATCCTATTATTCCTTCTGTACTTGTGTTATTGACTCTATATGCATTGGCATGTGGCTCTGTATCAAAATACGTTATTTTATAAGCATATCTTGGTATCCATACAAAGTAAGCATTACTATCAGTACTTCTTGCATTTGCCCATTTACTTGTTTTTCCATCATTTGTTCCTGTTTGTTCGACATAATTATACCAATTAGTATCAGTTGCTGGGGCAGTTACCTTTTCTTCTGCTTTTGTTGTTTCATTATATTTGATTGCTGTTAAGCCTCCTAAATAATTTGCTGGTGATATTGGCTCATTTATTACGTTATTTTCTGTGTCTAACCATACTATATCTATTACTCCATATGTTTTTAGCGTGCTACTTACTTCTGTTTCTGCTATTTGTGCCTTTGCTACTGTTATGTTTTGTGTTTTTGTTGTAGTTTTAGTTATTCCATCTTTTGTAGCTGTAACTGTTATAGTGTAATTTCCACTTTTATTTATGATATAACTTGCTTGTCCTTCCCCTACTACATTTGTTTCTTTTGTTAATATTTTTTCACTGCTGTCTTTCACTTCTATTGTATAATTTTCTCCAAATTCTGCTATATTTGTTATATTTATAGTAACTAGTTTTTCTGTTTCGTCTCCTGTTAATGCTGTTCCATCTGTTTTAGTAGTTTTTATTTCAAATGTCGGTCTTGTTCCTCCTGCTTTTTCTGTACTTATAATAATTAAATCTTCTTCTTTTATTTTAATTTCATATCCATCTACTTCTACAGTAATTGTTCCATCTCCATTATTGGTTACTTCATCGAGTTCTCCATTTGCCTTTTTCTCATTTAAGTATTCTTCTAGGGTTCTTGTTGTTCCTGTATATTTTTCTGTCATATAATCAGCTAACATTAACTGTACTTTTTCTATAGCACCTTTTTCTTTTGTTTCTTCTCCTGCCTCTTTTGCTCTACTTAGTAATCCATTATCTCCTGTTAGCGTTGCTATTGTTACTCCTGCTAGTATTAAAAGAATTATAATTGTAACCACAAGGGCCACCAAAGTTATACCTTTTGTACTTTTAATCTTATTCATCTTTTGAACTCCTCCATCACATTTATTAATTATTCGTATCATACCATAACATAATATGTTTTTCAATGCTTTTTAAAATAAAAATTTTTTATTCGTGTGTGTTTTCTATGCACACTATGTCACAAACTCTATTATAAAATCAAGAAAATAATTATTTTTTTGGAGAATATGATGAAAAAATTTAATGAACAACGTAATGTAATAGGTAATTTAATAAAAGAATATAGAGAAAATAAAGATTATACTAAAACTCGGATTATCACAAAAACTAGAATTACTAGGTGTTGAACTTGATAGATTTGAAATTTATAAAATAGAAAATGGCAAAATGATCGTTAAAGATTTTGAATTAATTGCTTTATCTATTGTTTTAGATATACCTTTTGATGAAATAAAAAAATTAGTAGATTTTGATTAACTTTGAAGATATGTGAATTTATATATTTTTTAAGATAGAGCTTTAAGACAGACTCTATTTTTCTAAATCCCATTCTTTTTCTCTCTCTTCGTGTTTAATTTGTTTTTCTGCATCTAAAAAAGTATTTGTTTCTTTTTGAAAATCTCTAATCAGATTATCTTCTGTATCCATATCAAACTTTTTACAAATCCAATGTATGAATTTATCAATTGTTTCATAGAATTTATCAATAATTTTGTGTAAATAATTATTTTCCTTTTCTAAACTTTTGATTTTGCTTTTATATTTCCATTTGATATCAAATTCTTTTTCCTTATATTCAGCCTTAATTTGTTCTACTTCATTGTGCAAATTTACATTATCACTCATTATTTTTTCTCGTTCTTTTTGATATTTTTCAGCTTCATTAATAAGTTTTACTTTTTTTGATAATTATTGATGTAAAGCCTTATTATCATTATATAATTCATTAATCAAATCGTCTTTAGGTTTTATTATATCATTTTCAACTTTTGCTTTATTCAATTGTAAAAGCTTTATGTCGTTTATGTCTGGAACTTTTGGCATTCTAGTTTTATATTATCTAGTACCTTTTTAGTGTTTTCAAAATTAGTTATTTTCTTTAAATCTTCTATTTTTTGATGTTTTGCTCCTGTTTCTTCAACTGGCAGTCCTCTTTCAAATCAAAACCTTTTGATTTTACATATGCATGGAAATCATTTTGTAACTCTCTATAACTATTTCTACCTCTCCAAAAATCTCTTGCACATATTTTATCTATTGTATTTCCCTCTTTGTCTTTTGTTTTAACTACAGGTATATATACCAAGTGCATATGTGGTGTTGTTTCATCTAAATGCACTGCTGCTGACACTATATTTCTCTCCCCAAGATTTTTGTAGTTACATACAAATTTGTAACTTTCCCTAAAATACCTCTTTGTTTCTTCTAGTCCTATTTTATTAAAGAACTCATTGTCAGATGTAATCATCATTTTACACATTATAATGCTATTACTTCTAATATTACCTTTCAAATCGTATTCCTTTTTCATTCTATCAAATTTTTTTATATATGTTAATTCGTTTTTCTTACAATAAAAGTTTAGATGTGTTCTTGATGGATCGATATCTTTATTAGAATGTCCTTTTGACCTTCTGTCATTGTGAATATATGCTCCTTGTGCATCTACTCTCGTTAGTTTATCATTTCTTATTATTGCATAACTCATATCTCCTTGTACCTCCTTCTTCGCCAAAGATAAATTTATTTTGAGGTGAACCAAAAATATTGGACAAAAAAATATTTTAGTATGGAGGTTCTACCTAAATGTTTAAATATTCATTTGATTTTAAATTTAAAGCAGTAAAATATGTAGTGTATGGGAAGCATTTTATAGAGAAGCTTCAAGAAAATTTAATGTTCACCAAGAACAGATAAGAGTATGGACTAATAGGTATAATACTTATGGTAAAAATGGACTTATACCAAAGCCAATCCAAAAATATGATGGCAAATTCAAGGTAGATGTGGTAGAATATATGTATGCTAACCATTTATTTTTTGAAAAGACGGCTATTCATTTTGGATTGCCTTCTTCTACAAATGTTGTATTATGGAAGCAAATGTATGATGAGAAAGGTGCTCGGGTATTTGCTTAATAATAGGAATATTGCAATTGATAGAGTAAGAGTAAATCGTGTGAAAAAGAAGAAAGATAAAACAAATGGAGAATGATTACTTAAAAAAGAACAAGCCAACAAAAAAAGAAAAAGCATTAGCCGTTTATGAATTAAGGCAAAAATATAAAATAACGGCTCTATTAAGAAAAGCAGAATTATCTAAAAGCACTTATTATGATATTATTAGTAAACTTTCAAATCCAGACAAATATGAAGAATTTAAAGAAGTTATAAAGCAAATATATCATTCAAATAAAGGAAGATATGGCTATCGTAGAGTTACATACGAGCTTTTAAATAGAGGCTATAAATTAAATAGAAAAACCGTTTATAAATTAATGAAAGAGTTAGGATTACAATCATTTGTTAGAATAAGAAGATATCGCTCATATAAAGGAAATTATGGGAAAGTAGCACCCAATATATTAAAAAGAGATTTCAAAGTAGATAAGCCAAATTCAAAGTGGGTTACAGATGTTACCCAATTTAATGTATTAGATACAAAAATATATTTATCTCCCATAGTAGACTTGTTTAATGGAGAGGTTATAAGTTATAATATATCTGAAAGTCCAAATTTTCATCAAATAGAAGATATGCTAGACAAAGCATTTATAAGGATTTCAGACAATACAAATTTGATTCTTCATTCAGATCAAGGTTGGCAATATCAAATGGAGAAATATCAAAATCGTTTAGCAAAAAAAGGAATTATACAAAGCATGTCTAGAAAAGGGAATTGTTAGATAACGCTTGTGCAGAAAACTTTTTTGGTTTATTAAAAACAGAGTTTTTCTATGATAGGAAATTTGAAAGTATTACTCAATTTAAAACAGAACTTTTTGATTATATAAATTATTATAATAATGAGCGTATAAAATTAAGGCTAAAGGGAAAAAGTCCAATTCAATATAGAATGGATTTTGAACAAGTAGCATAAAAAACTGTCCAACTTTTGTGGGTCACTTCATATAAGAAAGTCATTTCATTATTTATTTTTACAGCTACATTTCTTTTTGCATTTTCTATCAGCACAACGATTCTATTATATAACTCATCTATATTAATATTATCTATATTTTCTAATTCGTTCATATCTTCCTCTTTCTAATTGTGCAGATGATGTCTGCACAATTTATTAACTGTATTGAAATTATTATAGCATTTATTTTCAATTTTTTCATTATAAATTCAAAAAAAGATGAACTTGTATTTATTTTTTACAATTCATCTTTGGTACCATATAAGTATAGTTATCACACA
>CASUIT010000090.1 GCA_949455995.1 uncultured Clostridia bacterium | reverse complement strand
CCACAATGACATTCCCAGTCTTTTGTTGGTCCAAATATTCTTTCACAAAATAGACCATCTTTTTCTGGTTTTAATGTTCTATAATTGATGGTTTCTGGCTTCCTTACTTCTCCTTTTGACCATTCTCTTACTTTTTCGTCAGATGCCACTCCTATTTTTAATTTATCAAAAATATCTAATTCGTCCACATTTTCCTCCTCTAGTTCTATTGGGAGGTTTCCTTTTGCCTATTTGTAAAAGGAAACCATTCTTTTTATTTTGGGTAATTTCAAAACAATTCTAAGGACTATCCCCTGCTCTTGCAATTTCTTTTGGTCGCCTTTTCACTTTCTGAAATTTATTTAGTTAAGGTTTTTCTAACTTTTGGCTCATTTTGTTTTTCTCTTAAGAGATAATGTCGTTATCATTATCTAGATTATCATTTGCCAAATCACTATCAAATAATATTTCGTCTCCTTCGTCTCCTAGTTCTTCAAATAGTTGCTCGTTTTCGTCTTCTTCTAATAATATGTCTTCTTCTATTTCTTCACTGTATCCATTTAATTCTCCATCGGTAAGTACTTCTTCTTCTGATAATAATTTCCTTTCTCTTTCTGGATCGTATTCAATTCCTTCGTCAATGTTTTCTTTTAGTTCAAGTTCTTGGTTGTCTTCTGAATATAGGCGAACATCTAATCCTAATGATTGTAATTCTTTTACTAGTACTTTGAAACTTTCTGGAACGCCTGGTTCTGGAACATTTTCTCCTTTGACGATTGCTTCATAGGTTTTTACTCTTCCTACAATGTCGTCTGATTTAACGGTTAGCATTTCTTGTAAGGTGTAGGATGCTCCATATGCTTCTAATGCCCAAACTTCCATTTCTCCAAAACGTTGCCCTCCAAATTGCGCTTTTCCTCCTAATGGTTGTTGGGTTACTAATGAGTATGGTCCTGTTGAACGTGCATGAATTTTGTCGTCTACTAAGTGGTGTAGTTTTAACATGTACATGACTCCAACGGTTATTGGTTTGTCAAAGGGATCTCCTGTTCTACCATCGTATAAAATGGTTTTTCCGTCTTCACTCATTCCTGCTTTTACTAATAATTCTTTGACATCTTTTTCGGTTGCTCCATCAAATACAGGTGTTGCAATTTTCCACCCTAAGGCTTTTGCTGCTCCTCCTAAGTGAACTTCTAGTACTTGCCCTAAGTTCATACGTGATGGTACTCCTAATGGGTTTAGTAAAATGTCAATTGGTGTTCCGTCTGGCATAAATGGCATATCTTCTTCTGGTAGTACTCTTGAGATGACACCTTTGTTACCATGACGTCCTGCCATTTTGTCTCCTACTGATATTTTTCTTTTGGTTGCAATGTAACATCTAATTATTTGGTTTACTCCTGGTCCTAATTCGTCTGAATTGTCTCTGGTAAAGATTTTGACATCTACAATGGTTCCTGCTTCTCCATGTGGTACTCTAAGTGAGGTGTCTCTTACTTCTCTTGCTTTTTCCCCAAAGATGGCTCTTAGTAATCTTTCTTCTGCTGTTAGTTCGGTTTCTCCTTTTGGTGTTACTTTTCCAACTAAAATGTCTCCTGGTCTTACTTCTGCACCAATTCGGATGATTCCATTTTCGTCTAAGTCTTTTAGGGAATCGTCTCCAATGTTTGGTATGTCACAGGTTATTTCTTCTGCTCCTAGTTTAGTGTCTCGACATTCACAGTCATATTCTTCGATGTGGATAGAAGTAAATACGTCTTCTTTTACAAGTTTTTCATTGATTAAAATAGCGTCTTCATAGTTATATCCTTCCCAGGTTGAAAAAGCTACTAATACGTTTTTACCTAGTGCCATTTCTCCATTGTCGGTAGATGGTCCATCTGCTATGGCATCTCCTTTTTTTACTTTTTCTCCTACTTTTACGATTGGCCTTTGGTTGATACAGGTACCTCCATTGGTTCTTTTGAATTTACGAAGTTTGTGGGTTAGGGTTTTTCCTGTATCGTATTTTACGGTTATGCTGTCTCCTGTTACTTTTTGAATGATACCATCTTCTTGTGCTAGTACTAAAATTCCAGAGTCTTTGGCTGCTCTGTATTCAATTCCTGTCCCTACGATAGGACTTTGGGTTATCATTAATGGTACTGCTTGACGTTGCATGTTTGCTCCCATTAATGCTCTTTTGGCGTCGTCATGCTCTAAAAATGGTATCATGGCAGCTGCAATGGATACTAATTGTTTTGGTGATACGTCTACATATTGTACGGCTTCTCTATCTACTTCGATTACTTCGTTTTTGAAACGAACTCTGATTCTTTCGTCTACAAATTTTCCTTCTTTATCTACTGGTTCTGAACTTTGGGCTATGATGTAGTTGTCTTCTACATCTGCACTCATATATTCTACGGTGTCTGTTAGTTGATGGGTGTTTGGATCTACTTTTCGGTAAGGTGTTTCGATGAATCCGTATTCATTTATGTTGGCAAATGAGGATAGTGCTGAGATTAATCCAATGTTTGGTCCTTCTGGTGATTCGATTGGACATAGTCTTCCATAGTGTGTGTAGTGAACGTCACGTACTTCAAATCCTGCTCTTTCTCTTGTTAGCCCTCCAGGTCCTAATGCGGAAATTCTTCTTTTATGGGTTAGTTCTGATAGTGGGTTGGTTTGATCCATGAATTGTGATAGCTGCGAACTTCCGAAGAATTCACGAATGGATGATGTGATTGGCTTTGTGTTGATTAGTGTTTGTGGTGTTACGACATCTAAGTCTTGTATGGTCATTCTTTCTCGTACGACTCTTTCTAATCTGGTTAGTCCAATTCTGAATTGGTTTTGTAATAATTCTCCTACACAACGGATTCTACGGTTTGCTAAGTGGTCAATGTCATCTGGTTTTCCTAATCCATGTGATAGGTTTAATAGGTAGTTGATGGATGCTATCATGTCTTCTGTTGTTATGTGTTTTGCTACTAGTTCGTCTTTTCTTTCTTCTATTATTTTGCTTAAGTCTTCTGGTTGTGTGTTGTCGATGATGTTCTTTAGGATGTTGTAGTTGACTAATTCTTTGAAGTGTAGCTTACTTAAATCAACGTCTGGTAATACTTTGTGAATGTTTACCATACTGTTTCCTATGATTCTTATTTTTCTTTCTCCTAGTAGAATGTCTACTTTATTGATTCCTGCGTTTTGTATATTTTCTGCGATTTCTTCTGTGATGATTTCTCCTTGTTGTACCAATACTTCTCCTGTTTGATTGTCGATTACGTCTTGTGCTGCTATTTTGTCTTTTATTCTTCCTGCGATGGCTAATTTTTGATTAAATTTATATCTTCCTACTTTTGCTAAGTCATATCTTTTGTTGTCATAGAATAATCCATTGAATAAGTTTTTGGCTGCATCTACGGTTGGTAGTTCTCCCGGTCTTAACTTTTTGTAGATTTCAATTAGGGCTTCGTCTTCAAATAGGTCTCTTATTTGGTCGTCTGATAGGATTCCAATTGCTCTTAGTAATGTGGTTACTGGTACTTTTCTGGTTCTGTCTACTCTTACATAGAATATGTCGTTTCCGTCTGTTTCATATTCAAGCCATGCTCCTCTTAGTGGCATTACGGTAGCGTTGTATGTCCTTTTTCCTGTTTTGGTGTCAAATTCTTCTCCATAGTAACATCCTGGCGAACGAACTAGTTGGCTTACGACAACTCTTTCTGCTCCATTGATGACAAAGGTTCCACTGTCTGTCATTAATGGAAAGTCTCCTAAGTAAATTTCTTGTTCTTTGATTTCTCCTGTTTCTCGGTTGATTAGTCTTACTTTTACGTGTAGTCTTGTAGAGTAGGTTGCGTCTCTTTCTTTTGCTTCTTCTACACTGTATTTTGTTTTGTCTTCCATGTAATAGTCAAAGAATTCAAGTACTAGGTTTCCTGAGTAGTCTTCGATTGGTGAGATGTCTTTTAGGATCTCTCCTAGTCCTTCTTCTACAAACCAATCATAGGAGTCTCTTTGTACTTTTATTAGGTTGGGCATTTCGATGTAGTCGCCAACTTTGGCAAAATCTTTACGAGAGGCTTTCTCGTAGTTTAATTCTTTGATTTTCAAAAAAATCACTCCCTATAAAATATTAAGCAGAAAAAAATTTATTTTTCTAAAAAAAAGTCCTTCTTAAATAACAATTAGCATTTTTAAGAGCTATGGTTTTGTCTGCTTTTACAAAACACATTTTTCTATGGCTTTTTGTTTTTAATTCCTCTTTTTTTTAGTTTTTACTTTGGAAAAAAATAGTTATGATTTAAGGGCAATAAAAGAGCTGTTGAAAAATCTTGCATTTTTCAACTGGCTCTAAGCTTTGCTCTATTTTATTCTTGTTTTTTGTTTCTTCTTTTTTATCATCGGTATTATGATACCATATTTTTCCTATGCTTGTCAAGGGTTTCTGCGTTTTTTATGAGGAGCTTTTTCATCGATTAATTTTAGAAAACTGTGAATTGTATTTGATTTTACTTGCTTTTTTTTTTAACTTATAGTAAAATCTTTCAAAGAAAACTAAAAAGGAGGAGACAATCAGATGGAAAATTTACCAATCATCCTAAAATATATCATAACAGGTATCATTGGAATGATCCCTATTATTGAATTAAGAGGTGCTATTCCAATTGGTGTGTTTACTTTTCATTTAAACTATTTAGAATCTTTTCTTTGTAGTTTTATTGGAAATATCATTCCTGTCTATTTTATTGTAAAATATATTCGACCATTATTTGATTTTTTTGGAAGATGGAAACCTTTTAAAATCATAATCGATTGGGCTTCTGAAAAAGCTACTAAAAAGATTTCAGAAAGTGAAAAATTGCAAAACTTTACTGCTCTTGGCTTATTTTTGTTTGTTGCTATTCCTTTTCCTGGAACAGGTGCTTGGGTTGGCTCTTTGATTGCTAATTTTTTGGATTTACCTCCTAAAAAGGCTATTCCACCTATCGTCGTTGGTGTCATAACAGCAGGAATTATTGTTCTTACTTTGACTGCTATTGCCAATGGTGGTATTCAATATTTGTTACAAAGAAGTTAGATAGTTTCCCCTTTTATTTTTATTTTATAATCAATATAATCTTCTATTAATATTCTGAATACTGCTATTGCTGGTACTGCTAAAAACATTCCTATTATTCCAAAATAAGCTCCTCCTACTGTAATTGCAAATATAACTAATAATGGACTTATTTTTAGGGATTGCCCTATAATTTTGGGGTTTATGATATTGGCATCTACTTGTTGTAAAATGATGACTACTATTAGCATCCATATGGCTTGTGATAAACCTCCTGTAATTAGAGTAATAATTGCCGAAATTCCTACAGCGATAATAGCTCCAATATAAGGTATCATGTTGAATAATCCAATTAAAAATCCTAATAATGGTGCATATTTAATTCCCATTATTGTCATCGCAATAGTAACCATAATTCCTACAATAATAGCATCTAAAAATTGGCTAGCTATAAATTTAAAAAATATTTCGTTAGAATTATTAAAATATTTATCTATATTTTTATAGATTCTTTCGTTAAACATTGCTTCTGCCATCTTTTTTAAGAAACTAATTATTTGTGTTCTACCTGCTAAAATATAAACAGATACAATAATAGCCACAAAGATATCAAACATACTTGTTACTGCATCAATAGCACTAATAATATAGGCAAATATCTTATCTATTTTAAAATATTGTTTAATATCTACATTTTGAATACTTTGTATGGCATCTTTTACTATTTCACTTTTTAAAATATCGTCTTCTGATAAATTATTATAGTTGTTAATAGTTGTTTCATAATAGCTTTGTATATTATTCATAAAATCTATTACGCTCTCTAATACGACAGGTAATATAAAATTAATTAATATGATTAATAATAGTAGAATAATAAAATAAACAATTAAAATACTAAGTGCTCTACTTCTTTTTGCTATTAATTTTAATTTTGACTTTGCAAATGATTCTTCTATTTTTTTGCATGGCATATATAGCAAATAACTAATAAAAATTCCCACTAGAAATGGCGTTATAATCTCAAAAAACTTGCCAAACACTCCCATTACATCATTAAAATTATCCAATGCTTTATACACTATTATAATTGCTACTCCTAATGCAAACCAGTACATCCACTTTTTTCCACGATTTTTAATTTCATTCATTCTTTTATTTCCCTTCTTTCTTTTATACTCATTTTGTGCCTGTTCCAAACATACCAAATTATATTTCTATCTCAAGCCCTATGGGACAATGGTCACTTCC